>JABGXI010000121.1:0-20817 GCA_018675855.1 Flavobacteriaceae bacterium
ATTCCTATTGGTAATGCCTTGAATTTAGATTTAACCATAAATCCAGATTTTTCTCAAGTAGAAGTTGATGATCAAGTAGTAAATCTGACCCGTTTTGCAATTTCACTTCCAGAAAAAAGACAATTTTTCACTCAAAATGACGACTTATTTAAAGACTTTGGAGCTTTTGGAGATGTTACTCCCTTTTTCTCAAGACGAATAGGTGTATCAGAAGATTTAGATGGAAACACCATTGAAAATAAAATTATTGCGGGTGCGAGGCTTAGTGGAAAGCTTAACTCGAATCTTCGCCTTGGTTTTTTAAATGTCTTAACTAAGGAAGATATTAAAAATGAAATTCCTTCTAATTTAAATACTGTATTCACACTACGTCAAAAAGTATTTGATCGATCTAATGTTAGTTTTTTCTTAATTGATAGAAGGACAATGGATGATTATTCTTTTATTACTAAAGAAGAGGAAAAAAATAGTGTTACCGGAATAGAGTATAATTTAGCTTCAAAAGATAGTAAGTGGTCAGGGCGTGCTTTTTTTCACAAATCTTATACAGAAGGATTAGATGAGGACGATGTTATTTCTGGAATCAATTTGGAAAGAAATACTTTAAATAACAGAATACAAATGGAAATTATTCACGGAGGAGAAGATTTTAGATCAAACCTTGGTTTTTATAGACGGACAGGATTTTTAAAACTCAGTCCCGAATATACTTACCGAATTTATCCAAAAAATCCAAATGTAAATAGTTATGAGTTTAGTGAGCGTAGTTTTTTTGTATTTGATCCATCAATAGATTACAAACTAACCGACCGATGGTTTATCACTTCAATACAAAAAAGATATTTAAATAATACAAATTTGAGTTTAAGGGTTACAAATCGGCAAGAATATTTAATAGACGGATTTGATCCTACAAGAAGTGATGATGGTATAAGCTTGCCTTCAAATACCACCTATGACTTTACTGACGTTCAAATATCGTATCGCTCTGATCAAAGAAAGAGATTTAATTTTAACTCTAAGTTGTCGTATGGTAGCTTTTATAATGGAACTAAATTGTCTATTGAAAATGAACTTAATTGGCGAAAGCAACCCATTTTCAATGCTAGTGTAATTGTTAATTTTAATGACATTAAACTTCCTGAACCATTCACATCAAAAAACATTTGGTTAATCAGTCCTAAACTTGACTTTACTTTTTCAAAAACACTTTTTTGGTCAACATTTGTTCAATACAACTCTCAAAAAGAAAATCTTGGAGTTAATTCAAGATTACAATGGCGTTTTGCACCGTTATCTGATTTATTTATTGTTTATAATGATAACTATATCAGTACTGATAATTTCTCGCCAAGATATCGTAGTTTTAACCTGAAACTTACTTATTGGTTAAATATATAATTATGATGAAAATCCATATTCGTTTTTTAATATTCCTTTTTGCTTTAATTTTAATATCAAGCTGTGAAACTAAAGTTAAAAGCAATATTGATAAAATGATTGTCAAAGGTAAAATTGAAGGGCTTCGAAAAGGAAAATTATACCTTCAAAAGATTGAAGACACTCTCCTGGTTAATATTGATTCAACTTTAGTGAAAGGAACTCCAAACTTTAGTTTTGAAACACCTATTAAAACAGCTGAAATTTTTTATCTGTATTTAGAAAAAGAAGATGGAGATAGTCTGAATGATCGTATTTTATTTTTTGGTGAAAAAGGAACTATTGAAATTAATACCCTTCTAAAAACTTTTGACAGTAGTGCAAAAATTAAAGGATCAAAAAATCAAGAATTACTCCAAGAATACCTTTCATTTAAGAAGAAATTTAATGAACAAAATTTAGAATTGATTGAAGGATTTTATAAAGCACAATTGAAAAAAAACTCTAAACAAAGTGACTCTTTACAACAAAAAATCGATAATTTATTAAGAAGGAGATATTTGTATACTATCAATTTTGCAGCGCAAAATACTGATCAAAATATAGCCCCATATCTTGCATTAACTGAGGTATATGACGCTAACTTATCCCTTTTGGACACTATAGCTGTTAAAATGACTCCCGAAGTGAGAAATTCAAAATATGGGATAGAATTCGTAAATTATCTTGAAGAAAGAAAGAGTACTGAAAAAAAGTGATTTAAAGCTTTTCCGTTTTTTTCATTAAATCAGTTATAGCTTTCGTTTTCTCTTCTTGAATGCTTTTAAATTGCTTTTTAATATTATCGCCTTTAACTGAATTAACTTTTTGTATCAAACTATCAAAAGTAATGATTGCTTCATCAATTATCTTTTCACTTTTGGTTAAGTCAGAACTTGGATTAGAAAGTTCCCACAAATAAATTTCTTCAATTAAATCACCAATGTCATTATTGATGTCTTTCTTTAGTTGTTTAATACTACTTGGCATTGTTTTATAAATTTATTTATTAATATATTGTGTTTTTTTAGATCCTAAAAATGAAATCTAAGCTACTATTTTTTTGATTGAATATGATTTAACCCGAGAAAGTTACATAGTTCCTGGGAGTTTCATATAATGTTACAGATAAATCATGTTTATCATTTAAATGTGGTATTAACTTATGATATATTACAACTGCCATGTTTTCAGCTGTCGGAATTAAATCTAAAAACTCCGGAACTTCTTCGTTTAGGTTTTTATGGTCAAACACATCTTCAATTTTTTCTTTAATTAAATCTTTCAAAACTTTCATATCCATAACATATCCCGTTTCTGGATCAATTTCGCCGCTAATATGAGCAATTAATTCATAATTATGTCCGTGGTAGTGAGGATTTGAACATTTGCCGAAAATAAAATTGTTCTGAGCGTCAGACCAATCTTTTCTGTACAAACGATGTGCTGCATTAAAATGAGCTTTTCTGCTTATAGTTACTCGCATAGTTATGATTTTATATGATTATAGAATCGATCAAAAATGATCTTAAACCAAACCGTATAATTATTGGGAGTGGTTTTTATTTCTGTTATAATTTCTTCAAGATTCATCCATTTCCAGTTTGCTACTTCTTCATGGTTAATAATGGGTTCAAAATCATAATACCCTAGTATGACATGATCAAATTCATATTCGGTAAGTCCATTATCAAATGGTGCTTTATAAACAAAACTAAATAACTCTTTTAAGGGAGTTTTAAAACCCATTTCTTCTTGTAATCTTCTAGTTCCTGCGTCTATATTAGTCTCTCCCAGTCTTTGGTGACTACAACAGGTATTAGTCCAAAGACCAGGTGAATGATATTTGCTTAAAGCACGTTGTTGTAACATAAGCTGTCCTTCTTTATTTAGGATAAAAACAGAAAAAGCTCGATGTAAAATTGCCTTTTCATGTGCCTCCATTTTTGGCATTGTACCTAGGGGAACATCATTTGTGTCAACGAGAATAACTTCTTCTTTCATGAAAATCAAAATTACCCAAAATTTTTACAAAAACCTATTAAGAATCTTTTCGCTTAGGCCATTATTTGTGATACTTTTACTTAAATTTTATAGATGGATTTTTTAAAAGAAATCAAACGACGTCGAACTTTTGGGATTATATCCCATCCAGATGCGGGTAAGACAACTTTAACAGAAAAATTACTTCTTTTCGGAGGGGCAATTCAGGAGGCAGGTGCTGTAAAATCTAATAAAATAAAAAAAGGTGCTACTAGTGATTTTATGGAAATTGAGCGGCAGCGGGGAATTTCTGTAGCTACTTCGGTTTTAGCATTTGTTTATAAAGACAAAAAAATAAATATTCTAGATACACCAGGCCACAAAGACTTTTCTGAAGATACTTTTAGAACGCTCACAGCTGTTGACAGTGTTATTGTCGTTATTGACGTGGCTAAAGGAGTTGAAGAACAAACAGAAAAATTAGTAGAGGTTTGTCGTATGCGAAAAATTCCAATAATTGTATTTATAAATAAGTTAGATCGAGAGGGGAAAGATGCATTTGATTTGATGGATGAAGTAGAGCAAAAATTAGGTTTACGTGTTACACCACTATCAATCCCCATTGGTATGGGGTATGATTTTAAAGGAATCTATAATATTTGGGAAAAAAATATTCAACTCTTCCAGGATGAAAGTAAACAAATCATTGGAAAGAAACAGCATTTCAAATCATTAGATGCTACAGAATTAGAGACTGAAATTGGAGCAACAAGTCTTAATATTCTAAAGGATGAATTGGAGTTAATTGAAGGTGTTTATCCACCGTTCAACCAAAAAGAATATTTAGATGGGTCCCTCCAACCAGTATTGTTTGGTTCTGCATTAAATAATTTTGGGGTTCAAGAATTACTCAATTGCTTTATTGAAATTGCTCCAGAACCATTAGCTAAACAATCTGATATTCGATTGGTAAAACCTGATGATAAAAATTTTGCTGGTTTTGTTTTTAAAATTCATGCTAATATGGACCCAAAACATCGTGATCGTTTAGCGTTTATTAAAATAGTATCCGGAACTTTTGAACGTAATACTCCTTACCATCACGTTCGTTTAAATAAGAAATTGAAGTTTTCTTCACCCAATGCTTTTTTTGCCGAAAAAAAACAAATAGTTGATATCTCCTATCCAGGAGATATAGTAGGCATTCATGATACGGGAAATTTTAAAATTGGAGATACACTAACTACTGGTGATAAATTACAATTTAAAGGTATTCCCAGTTTTTCCCCTGAACATTTTCGTTTCATCAACAACAATGATCCGCTTAAATCAAAGCAACTTGCTAAGGGAATTAACCAATTAATGGACGAAGGTGTTGCCCAACTATTTACCTTAGATTTAAATGGCCGGAAAGTAATTGGTACAGTGGGTGCTCTCCAGTTTGAAGTTATTCAGTATCGTTTACTTCATGAATATGGTGCAAAGTGTAACTTTGAGAATTTGAATGTATACAAAGCATGCTGGATAGAAGCAAACGATGATAACGCAGATTTTAAAGAATTTCAACGAATCAAACAAAAATTTCTTGCTAAAGACAAAAATGGAAAATTAGTATTCCTAGCTGACTCAGCTTTTTCTCTTCAAATGACTCAGGAAAAATTCAAAGAAGTAAAATTTCATTATACATCAGAGTATTGAACAAAATATAACCGCAATTAGAATTGCGGTTATATTTTATTTAAGCCTCTCCTGTAGGTCCAAAATTTAGTGGAATTGGAGGATTTTCATTTGTTTTGATATCGCCATTTGTAGTTTCAAAACGTTTAATATTATCACCTAAAGCTTTAAAAAAACGTTTGGCATGTTCGGGAGTTAGAATTACACGTGATTTAACTCTTGCCTTCGGAGATCCAGGCATTACAGTAATAAAATCAACTATAAATTCAGAAGTTGAATGATTAATGATTGCTAAATTAGAATATACACCATCAGAAGTAGCTTCATCAATAGAAATATTAAGTTGTTGCTCCTTATGAGCTTTTTTATCACTCATAGTCTAGAAACTTATTTCTTCTTCTTTATCAATCAATAGACTATTGTACTCTTCTTTAGATCCAACTATCACGTCGTTATATGATCTAAGTCCTGTACCTGCTGGAATTTTATGCCCTACAATTACATTCTCTTTTAATCCTTCTAAGAAATCCACTTTACCACTAACTGCAGCTTCATTTAAAACTTTAGTTGTTTCTTGGAATGATGCAGCAGAAATAAATGATTTAGTTTGAAGTGAAGCTCTTGTTATTCCTTGTAATTCAGGAGTAGCTGTGGCTGGTGAAGCATCACGAGCTATAACCAACTGCTTATCTTCCCTTGTAAGTAAAGAATTTTCATCACGTAATTGACGTGCTGAAACAATCTGACCTTGTTTCAAGTTATCAGAAGCACCAATATCTTCAATAATTTTCATACCATATAGATTATCGTTTTCTTCAATAAAATCATAGCGAAAAATTAATTGATTCTCTAAGAAAATCGAATCCCCTGGATCTTGGATTCTAACTTTACGCATCATTTGACGAACTACTACCTCAAAGTGCTTATCATTAATTTTCACTCCTTGCAAACGATATACTTCTTGAATTTCGTTTACTAAGTACTGCTGAACAGCTGAGGGTCCTTTAATTTTTAAAATATCTGCAGGAGTTGTAGCTCCATCAGACAATGACATCCCTGCTTTTACAAAATCATTTTCCTGAACTAAAATTTGATTTGACAATTTTACCAAATACTTCTTTATGTCTCCAAACTTAGATTCTACAATGATTTCACGATTTCCTCTTTTAATTTTACCAAAAGAAACTACTCCATCAATTTCAGAAACTACTGCAGGGTTAGAAGGATTCCGAGCTTCAAATAATTCTGTAACACGAGGCAAACCTCCTGTAATATCACCTGATTTGGCAGATTTTCTTGGTATTTTAACTAATATTTTTCCCACATCAATTTTATCGCCATCATTTACAATAAGGTGTGCTCCAACCGGAAGGTTATAAGAACGAAGTATTATACCTTTTTTATCAGCAATAGATAAGGTTGGAACTACTTTCTTATTTCTGGATTCGGAAATTACTTTTTCTTGAAAACCAGTTTGTTCGTCAATCTCTACCTGATAGGTAATTCCTTGTTCAATATTCTCAAACATAATTTTACCAGCAAACTCTGATACAATCACTCCATTAAATGGATCCCATTTACAAATTAAAGCATCTTGTTTTAGTTTTTCTCCATTTTTAATATGAATAGAAGAACCATAGGGAATATTCTTTGTACTTAATACACTTTTAGTTTTAGCATCTAAAATCTTAATTTCTGAAGTCCGTGAAATTACAATCTCAGCATCATTACCATCAGCGTCTTTGCCTTGAACTGTTTTAAGGTCTTCAATTTCTGCAATACCCTCAAACTTAGCTAAAAGTTTATTTTCTTCAGAAATATTTCCAGCAACACCACCTACATGGAAGGTTCTAAGTGTTAATTGAGTTCCAGGTTCTCCAATCGACTGAGCAGCAATAACTCCTACGGCTTCCCCACGTTGAACCATTTTATTTGTAGCTAAGTTACGTCCGTAACATTTAGAACAAATACCTCGTTTCGTAGCACACGTAAGTGGAGAACGAACTTCAATAGATTCTAATGGTGTCTTTTCAACAAGACTCACATGCGCATCTTTGATTTCTTCTCCAGCTTCAACTAAAACATCGTTTGTTCTTGGATCAATAATATTATGAAGCGCTACACGGCCTAAAATACGTTCCCCAAGTGACTCAACAATTTCTTCGTTTTTCTTAAGTGGTTTAACTTCTATGCCACGTAAAGTCTCACAGTCTTCAAGGTTTACAATCACATCTTGAGAAACATCATGTAAACGTCTTGTTAAGTAACCAGCATCAGCAGTTTTAAGAGCCGTATCTGCTAATCCTTTACGAGCACCGTGTGTTGAAATAAAATATTCTAAAATAGAAAGTCCTTCTTTAAAATTAGAAAGAATTGGGTTTTCTATAATCTCCCCACCTCCTACATTAGATTTTTTAGGTTTGGCCATCAAACCACGCATTCCTGTTAACTGACGAATCTGTTCTTTAGATCCACGAGCACCAGAATCTAGCATCATAAATACAGAATTAAATCCTTGTTGATCTTCGCTAATTCGTTTCATGGCTAATTCAGTCAACATGGCATTGGTAGAGGTCCAAATATCAATTACCTGATTATAACGCTCATTATTAGTGATTAATCCCATGTTATAATTTCCAATAACTCCATCAACTTGAGAATTAGCATCTTTGATCATCTTTGTTTTCTCTGGAGGAATAATAATATCTCCTAAACTGAAGGAAAGACCACCCTTAAAGGCAAAACCATATCCCATTCCTTTAATTTTATCTAAAAATTCAGCAGTTTCTGGAACACTAGTTACTTTTAGTATATCCCCAATAATTTCTCTAAGATTTTTCTTAGTCAAAACAACATTAAAAAAACCTGCCTTTTCTGGAACAACTTGGTTAAACAAAACACGCCCAACTGTGGTATCGATGATTTGATATTCTAATTCTCCTACTTTATTGAAATTTTTAGCTCTGATTTTAATCATTGCATTAAGATCAACGCGTTTCTCATTAAGTGCAATGTGAACTTCTTCTGAAGAATAGAAAATTAAACCTTCACCTTTAACTTTATTCTTAGCAGTAGACTTTCTTGCTTTGGTCATATAATAAAGACCCAATACCATATCCTGAGAAGGAACAGTTACTGGTGAACCATTTGCAGGATTCAAAATACTGTGAGATGCCAACATTAAAAGTTGACATTCTAAAATAGCTTCTGGTCCTAAAGGTAAATGAACTGCCATTTGGTCCCCATCAAAATCGGCGTTAAAAGCAGTACAAACTAAGGGATGTAATTGGATTGCTTTACCTTCAATTAATTTTGGCTGAAAAGCTTGTATACCAAGGCGGTGTAAAGTTGGAGCACGGTTCAACATTACCGGATGTCCTTTTAAAACGTTTTCTAAAATATCCCAAACCACGGGTTCTTTACGATCTATAATTTTTTTGGCAGATTTAACCGTTTTTACAATTCCCCTTTCAATAATCTTTCGAATAATAAATGGTTTATATAGTTCCGCTGCCATATCTTTTGGCAATCCACATTCAAATAGTTTTAATTCTGGTCCAACAACAATTACAGAACGTGCAGAGTAATCTACGCGTTTCCCTAATAAGTTTTGACGGAAACGTCCCTGTTTCCCTTTTAATGAATCTGAAAGTGATTTCAAAGGTCGGTTAGAGTCTGTTTTTACAGCTGATGATTTACGAGTATTGTCGAATAAAGAATCTACTGATTCTTGTAACATACGTTTTTCATTTCTTAGAATTACCTCAGGTGCTTTAATCTCTACCAATCTTTTTAAGCGGTTGTTTCTAATAATCACACGACGATAAAGATCATTTAAATCTGAAGTTGCAAAACGACCTCCATCTAATGGAACTAATGGGCGTAATTCTGGTGGAATTACTGGAACCACTTTCATAATCATCCATTGAGGAAGATTTTCGCCTCGTTGGTTTGCGTCACGAAAAGCTTCTACAACTTGGAGTCTTTTTAAAGCTTCCGTTTTACGTTGTTTAGAGGTTTCGTTGTTAGCCTTGTGACGTAATTCGTATGATAATACCTCTAAATCAATACGAGAAAGTAATTCAATTAAACATTCAGCACCCATTTTGGCGATGAATTTATCTGGATCACTATCTTCTTTGTATTGATTTTCAGGTGGTACTTGTTCCATTACGTTCAGGTACTCTTCTTCTGTAAGGAAGTCTAAAACCTCAAGAGGTTCTCCTTCTTCATTTTTAGCAATACCAGGTTGAATAACCACATAACGCTCATAATAGATAATCATATCTAATTTCTTGGAAGGTAATCCTAGTAAGTATCCTATTTTGTTAGGTAGAGAACGGAAATACCAAATATGAGCTACAGGAACTACAAGATTTATGTGTCCTACTCGGTCACGACGTACTTTTTTCTCAGTTACTTCCACTCCACAACGGTCACAAACAATTCCTTTGTAACGAATACGTTTGTATTTTCCACAAGCACATTCAAAATCTTTAACCGGACCAAAGATACGCTCACAGAACAGTCCGTCACGTTCTGGCTTGTGCGTGCGGTAATTGATAGTTTCAGGTTTTAGAACTTCTCCGCGCGAGTTACCAAGAATGACTTCAGGAGAAGCCAATCCGATTGCAATTTTATTGAATTTTTTTTGGGTAATTATTTCGTTATTTCTAGCCATAGCTAAATGTCGTCTTAAATTAAATTATTCTTCCAATCGAATGTCGAGTCCAAGTCCTTTTAGTTCATGCATAAGCACGTTAAAGGATTCCGGTAATCCTGGTTCTGGGAGTGAATCCCCTTTGACAATTGCTTCATATGTTTTTGCTCTTCCTACAACATCGTCAGATTTAACTGTTAAAATTTCTTGTAATGCACTTGAAGCACCATATGCTTCAAGAGCCCAAACTTCCATTTCTCCAAAACGTTGTCCTCCAAATTGCGCTTTTCCTCCAAGAGGTTGTTGCGTAATTAATGAATAAGGTCCAATAGAACGTGAATGCATTTTATCATCTACCATATGTCCTAATTTTAACATATAGATTACTCCTACTGTCGCAGGTTGATCAAAACGTTCTCCGGTTCCACCGTCATATAAATAAGTGTGCCCATATTGTGGAACATTACCTTTTTCTGTCAATGCATTTATTTGATCAATGGTTGCTCCATCAAAAATTGGTGTTGCATACTTCTCACCAAGATTCTGTCCTGCCCAACCTAACACAGTTTCATAAATCTGACCAATATTCATACGAGAGGGAACGCCCAGTGGATTTAATACAATATCAACAGGAGTACCATCTTCTAAGAAAGGCATTTCTTCTTCACGTACGATACGTGCTACAATACCTTTGTTTCCATGACGTCCTGCCATTTTATCCCCTACCTTAAGTTTTCGTTTTTTAGCAATATAAATTTTAGCTAATTTTTTAATTCCTGCCGGTAACTCATCTCCAACACTAATGGTAAATTTTTCACGTCTAAGTGTTCCTTGAAGATCGTTTTCTTTGATTTTATAATTATGAATCAAATTAGCAATCGAATCGTTGATTTCTTTTGTGGTTGTCCACGAACCTTTAGTGAGGTGAGTGTAGTCTTCCACAGAGGCAAGTAGCTTAAGTGTGTACTTTTTACCTTTTGGCAAAACCTCTTCGCCTAAATCATTTTGAACTCCTTGACATGTTTTACCATTAACTACAGTAAAAAGTTTTTCAACTAATACTGCTTTTAAAGCATCGGATTTGTCATCAAAAGAATCTTCTAATGTTTCTAACTCTAATTTATCGTCGTTTCTTTTACGTTTATCTTTTACAGAACGTGTAAATAATTTTTTATCAATTACAACTCCACGTAATGATGGTGGTGCTTTTAACGAAGCATCTTTAACATCTCCCGCTTTGTCTCCAAAAATAGCACGTAATAATTTTTCTTCTGGTGTGGGATCTGACTCTCCTTTTGGAGTGATCTTTCCAATTAAAATATCACCAGGATTCACTTCAGCACCAATACGAATCATTCCGTTTTCATCTAAATCTTTGGTTGCTTCTTCGCTAACATTAGGAATATCATTTGTTAGCTCTTCAGTACCAAGTTTAGTGTCGCGAACATCTAAAGAATATTCATCTATGTGAATAGATGTGAAAATATCTTGACGTACTACTTTTTCTGAAATCACAATTGCATCTTCAAAGTTGTATCCCTTCCATGGCATGAAGGCTACTTTCAAATTTCTCCCTAAAGCTAATTCACCAGACTCTGTAGCATACCCTTGGCATAATACTTGTCCTTTTACAACTCTATCTCCTTTTTTAACTATTGGTTTTAGATTGATACATGTACCCTGGTTTGTTTTTCTAAACTTAATCAGGTTATATGATTTAGTGTCTCCGTCAAAGCTGATTAAGTTATCTTGATCAGAAAAATCATATTTTATGATTATTTTATTAGCATCTACATATTCTACAACACCGTCATTCTCAGCATTAATTAAAACACGCGAATCTGAAGCTACTTGCTTTTCTAGACCAGTTCCGACAATAGGAGCTTCAGGGCGTAATAACGGAACAGCCTGGCGCATCATGTTTGACCCCATCAATGCTCGATTGGCATCATCATGCTCCAAGAATGGGATTAGGGAAGCTGAAATAGAGGCTATTTGATTGGGGGCAACATCAGTATAATTTACTTGATTTGGACCAACAACAGGAAAATCAGCTTGATCTCTTGCAATTACTTTCTCGTCAAGAATTTTACCTCCCTTGTCAAAATTTATATTTGCTTGAGTTATTAATTGATTTTCTTCTTCCTCTGCGCTTAAATAAACTGTTTCCTTAAGATTTATGATCCCGTTATCCACCTTACGGTATGGAGTTTCAATAAATCCAAGATTATTTACTTTAGCAAAAACACCTAATGAAGAAATTAGTCCAATGTTGGGTCCTTCAGGTGTTTCAATAGGGCATAATCTTCCGTAGTGAGTGTAATGAACATCTCTAACCTCAAATCCTGCACGTTCTCTGGAAAGACCTCCAGGTCCTAAAGCAGAAAGACGACGCTTATGAGTTATTTCTGCTAAAGGATTAGTTTGATCCATGAACTGTGATAACTGGTTAGTCCCAAAGAAACTATTAATAACAGATGACAGTGTTTTTGCATTAATCAAATCAATGGGAGTGAAAACTTCATTGTCACGTACGTTCATTCGTTCACGAATAGTCCTTGCCATTCTTGCTAACCCGACACCAAACTGAGAAGATAATTGTTCTCCTACCGTTCGGACTCGCCTGTTAGATAAGTGGTCAATATCATCAATCTCTGCTTTTGAGTTGATTAACTCAATTAAATATTTGATAATAGTAATAATGTCAAGTTTTGTTAAAACTAGCTTGTCCATTCCAATATCTAAGCCTAATTTTTTATTCATTCTGTAACGTCCAACCTCACCAAGGTTATAACGTTGATCTGAGAAGAATAACTTATCGATAATTCCACGAGCAGTATCTTCATCTGGTGGTTCTGCATTACGTAATTGACGATAAATGTGTTCTACAGCTTCTTTTTCTGAATTTGTTGGGTCTTTTTGTAGAGTATTGTAAATAATCGCATAATCCGATAAGTGTGCATCAACTTTATGTAATAAAACATTTTTAACGTTTGCTGCAAGAATTTCTTCAATATGTTCTTTCTCAATAATAGTATCACGATCAATGATGATTTCATTTCTTTCTATAGAAATAACTTCACCTGTATCTTCATCTACAAAATCTTCATGCCATGTTTTTAAAACACGTGCAGCTAATTTTCTTCCTAAAACTTTTTTTAGACCTGTTTTAGAAACTTTGATTTCTTCTGCAAGATCAAAAATTTCTAAAATATCACGATCAGATTCAAAACCAATAGCTCTGAAAAGTGTCGTTACAGGTAGTTTTTTCTTACGATCAATGTAAGCATACATTACACTATTAATATCAGTCGCAAATTCTATCCAAGAACCCTTGAAAGGAATTACTCGGGCGGAATATAATTTAGTTCCATTAGCATGGAAAGATTGACCAAAGAATACACCTGGTGAACGGTGAAGTTGGGAAACTACAATTCGTTCAGCACCATTTATAACAAAAGTACCACTTGGTGTCATATATGGAATGGTACCTAAAAAAACATCTTGAACTATCGTTTCAAAATCTTCGTGTTCAGGATCAGTACAGTATAATTTTAAACGCGCTTTTAAAGGTACGGAATAAGTTAAACCACGTTCTATACATTCTTGAATAGAATATCGCGGAGGATCAACAAAATAGTCAATAAATTCCAAAACAAATTGATTTCTTGTATCAGTAATTGGAAAATTTTCTTTAAACGTATTGAAAAGTCCTTCTTCATTACGTTCGTCAGATTTGGTCTCTAGTTGGAAAAAGTCCTGAAAAGATTTAATCTGAATATCCAGGAAATCTGGGTACATTGGAGTATGTTTTGCTCCGGCAAAATTTGTTCTTTGGCTCTGTTTACTAAGCATCTAACTTTTTTTTAATGGTCATAACACAAAAGGGGCTTACTACAAAAGGGTATAGGTCTTTAGATTTATCCAAAGACCTATACCTTTAATGATTATGGCTGAGACTACTTAAGCTCAACCTCAGCTCCTGCTTCTTCTAGAGAATTTTTAAGCGCTTCCGCTTCATCCTTAGCAATTCCTTCTTTCAAAGGGCTAGGTGCTGCGTCAACTAGTTCTTTTGCTTCTTTAAGCCCAAGTCCTGTTAACTCTTTTACTAATTTTACTACTGCTAGTTTTGAACCACCTGCTGCTTTAAGGATCACGTCAAAATCTGACTTTTCCTCAGCTCCAGCTTCTCCGCCACCTGCTGCTGGTCCTGCAACAGCTACTGCAGCTGCTGCAGGCTCTATGCCATATTCGTCTTTCAAAATATCAGCCAACTCATTGACTTCTTTTACAGTCAAATTGACTAATTGTTCTGCGAATTTTTTTAAATCTGCCATTGTTAATATTTTTTCTAATTAAAATTTAAAATCTATTTATGTTGAATTTTTACTAATTATATCGGTTTTAACGTTCTGAAAGCGTTGTAAGGATTCCAGATAATTTCCCACCTCCCGATTGAAGTGCAGAAACAACATTTTTAGTTGGAGATTGTAACAGCATAATAATATCTCCAATCAATTCTTCTTTAGATTTGATAGCAACAAGTGCATCAATTTGGTCATCTCCTAAATAAATGGCTTCTTCGATGAAGGCACCTTTTAAAATGGGTCGATCTGACTTTTTTCTAAAGTTCTTAATCACCTTTGCAGGTGCATTTCCAGTTTCCGAAAACATCAAGGACGTATTTCCTTTAAGGATACCCGTCAATTCACCAAAGTCATGGGTGGAAGCCTCCATAGCTTTTGCAAGAAGTGTATTTTTTACCACTTGTAATTTGATATTCTCTTTAAAACAAGCACGTCTTAACGCATTTGTTTGCCTGGCATCTAATCCCTCAATATCTGCTAAATAGAGTGTTTTTACACTCACTAAAGCTTCTTTAAGGTTTTCTATTGCATCGTGTTTTTCTTGTCTAGTCATTGCTTAAATTTAGTGCGTTAACCCATTTTGGCGTCAATTGATATACTCGGGCTCATGGTACTTGACATGAAAACGCTTTTTACATATAATCCTTTGGTTGTAGAAGGCTTCAATTTTGAAATAGTCTTCAAAAGTTCATCTGCATTTTCGTAAATTTTATCAGCTGTAAAAGATGCTTTCCCAATTGCTGCGTGAACGATTCCAGTTTTATCAACTTTAAAATCAATCTTACCGCCTTTTACATCAGTTACTGCTTTCTTAATATCCATTGTTACTGTTCCAGTTTTAGGATTAGGCATTAAACCGCGAGGGCCTAGTACGCGTCCTAATGGACCTAATTTACCCATCACACTTGGCATAGTTACAATTACATCAACATCTGTCCAACCATCTTTGATTTTCTGTAAGTATTCATCCAATCCTATAAAATCAGCACCTGCTTCTTTAGCCTCTGCTTCTTTATCTGGGGTAACAAGTGCAAGAACGCGAACGTCTTTACCTGTTCCGTGTGGTAAGGTAACAACACCACGAACCATTTGATTGGCTTTTTTAGGATCAACTCCTAAACGAATTGCCAAGTCAATGCTCGCATCAAATTTTGTAGTGGTGATTTCTTTCACCAATTTAGAAGCTTCTTTAAGTGTATATAGATTTTTAGAATCTACTTTCGCACGAGACTCCTTTTGTTTCTTAGTTAATTTAGCCATTGCTTTGTATTAATAAATTAAAAGGGAGCTTCTCCAGAAACTTTAAAACCCATTGAACGCGCTGTACCAGCAATCATCTTCATAGCAGACTCGATGGTAAATGCATTAAGATCAGGCATTTTATCCTCAGCGATAAGTTTTACTTGATCCCAAGTGACTGTAGCCACTTTATTTCGATTGGGTTCTCCAGAACCTTTTTTTGCTTTGGCTGCTTCCATCAGTTGAACGGCCGCTGGTGGTGTTTTTATGACAAATTCAAATGATTTGTCAACATAAACAGTTATCATAACCGGTAATACTTTACCTGGTTTATCTTGGGTTCTTGCATTAAATTGTTTGCAAAATTCCATGATATTGACTCCTGCAGCACCCAGCGCGGGTCCAACCGGTGGCGACGGATTCGCAGCACCTCCCCGAACTTGTAGTTTTAAAACTTTACTTACTTCTTTTGCCATTATGTATTTTAATTTCGAATTGTGTACGGCGGAAGCAAATACACAAAATCCAATTTATTATTGTAACATTTATAATTTTTCTACTTGCATATAGCTAAGTTCTAAAGGCGTTTTTCTGCCAAAAATCTTAACCATTACCTCAAGTTTACGCTTTTCTTCATTTACTTTTTCAATCACTCCATTGAATCCATTAAAAGGACCATCAATAACTTTTACATTTTCACCCTGTGAAAATGGAATAGAAATATGTTCTGTGGAAAGAGCAAGTTCATCTACTTTACCTAACATTCTATTTACTTCTGAAATTCTTAACGGAACAGGTTCCCCTCCTTTAGTCTCGCCTAAAAAACCGATAACATTTGTTACTGATTTAATAATGTGAGGTAACTCTCCTGTTAAATTAGCTTTAATCATAATATATCCTGGAAAATAAACCCGCTCTTTGTTTATTTTTTTTCCATTACGAATTTGAATTACTTTCTCCGTAGGTACCAAAATATCTTCTACAAGATTATCATATCCAAAACGAGAAACCTCAGACATAATGTAATCTTTGATTTTGGCCTCTTGACCACTGACAGCACGAACTACGTACCATTTCTTGTCTGAAGTAGTTGTTGTCATGATTAACCGATCAAGTTAAAATAAAATTGAATAACTCTTGAAAGAACTGTGTCTGCTCCCCAAATTGCAAGGGAAAACAAAATTGAAAAAACAAGTACAACAACAACTAAGCGCTGAAGTTCAGAACGCTCGGTCCAGGAAACGTTGTTTTTTAATTCTTCGAAAGAATCTTTAACGTATGATATAAAAAGTTGCATGCTTTACTTTTCTAATTATGCACGGGTTGAGAGGCTCGAACTCCCGACACCTGGTTTTGGAGACCAGTGCTCTACCAACTGAGCTAAACCCGTTTTTATTTGACACAAAAGGCATCCCGTAAAACGGGATACCTTGGAGTGTCATATTAAAAACATTTTTGGTTAGTCTAGGATTTCCGTAACCTGTCCCGCACCTACTGTTCTTCCTCCTTCACGAATTGCAAAACGCAATCCAATACTTAAGGCAATTGGCTGAATCAAATCAACGTTAATTGTTAAATTATCTCCTGGCATCACCATTTCAACTCCATCAGGAAGCATAATGTTTCCCGTAACATCAGTCGTTCTAACATAGAACTGAGGTCGGTAGTTATTGTGAAATGGTGTATGACGTCCACCTTCTTCTTTTTTGAGAATGTAAACTTCAGCTTTAAACTTAGCGTGTGGTGTTACAGAGCCTACTTTACACATTACCATTCCTCTTGTGATATCGCTTTTTTCAATACCTCTTAAAAGAATTCCTACGTTGTCTCCTGCTTCTCCTCTGTCTAAAATTTTACGAAACATTTCAACCCCAGTAATGGTAGATTTCAATTTTTCAGCACCCATACCGATGATATCTTTTTCGTCACCTGTGTTAGCAACTCCAGTTTCAATTCTACCTGTTGCAACTGTTCCTCGTCCTGTGATTGAAAAAACGTCTTCAACAGGCATTAAAAAATCTTTCTCAACATCACGCTTGGGGAGTTCAATCCAGGAATCAACTTCTTCCATTAATTTCATAACTGAATCAACCCATTTTTGTTCTCCATTAAGAGCGCCAAGAGCAGATCCTAAAACTACAGGAGAATTATCTCCATCGTAGTCATAAAAAGAAAGTAATTCACGTACCTCCATTTCAACTAATTCAATTAATTCTTCATCATCAACCATGTCTGCTTTGTTCATAAAAACAACAAGACGTGGTATACCTACCTGACGGCCTAATAATATATGTTCTCTAGTTTGTGGCATAGGACCATCAGTTGCAGCAACAACAAGGATAGCACCATCCATTTGAGCAGCACCAGTAACCATGTTTTTGACATAATCTGCGTGACCTGGACAGTCAACGTGGGCATAATGACGATTTCCCGTTTGGTATTCTACATGTGAAGTGTTAATTGTAATTCCACGCTCTTTTTCTTCAGGAGCATTATCTATTTGATCGAAGCTACTAGCTTCTGAAAAACCTTGATCAGCAAGTACTTTTGTAATTGCCGCAGTTAGGGTTGTTTTACCATGGTCTACGTGACCAATAGTTCCAATATTTAAGTGGGGTTTCGACCTGTCAAATTTTTCTTTAGCCATAATTATTGTTGTTTCAATGTTATTTTTAGGAGCGCAAATTTATGAATTTTTTTTAATCACTTACGCTTTTTTTCAAAAAAAATAACATAATTAACTGCTTTTTGTATGGAAATCATTTTAAAGAGTATTCAAAACACTAAAATTAACCTTTTCATCGTAATAATGTCTATATTTATTTTTATCATAAAAACTTAACTAAAGAGTATTTCAGACTTAAAAGAATCTCATTGATTTTTTTAATTTCTTTATTGTTTTATTATTTATTTAAATTGATTTAAATGTTTCATATCGCTCTAATTATTCCGTGTTATAATGAAGCATCACGATTTCCAGTGAATCGTTTTGTTTCATTTTTAAAAAAAAAAAAAGCAGTATCAATTTATTTTGTGAATGATGGATCTTCTGATAATACTGATTCTGTTTTGGAAGACTTGCGGATTAAATTTCCTGAGCACGTCAGTGTTATAAATCAAGAGAAAAACGAAGGGAAAGCAGCTGCCGTAAGACTAGGTATGAACAATGCGCTCAGAAATAATAAATTTAACCGCTTTGCTTTTTTAGATGCAGATTTATCAACTTCTATAGAAGAATGTATTCTCCTCTCAAAAAAAATAACAAAAGAAATTTCTTTTGTTTTTGGATCGCGCATTAAAAAGCTAGACAATAAAATACAACGTAAAGCGCATCGCTTTATAATTGGACGTGTCATTGCTACTTTTATTTCAAAAATGTTAAGACTCCCCATTTATGACTCACAATGTGGTTGTAAAATATTTTCTAGAGAATGGACAACATTGATATTTAATGAGGTATTTTTAACACGCTGGTTATTTGATGTGGAAATTTTCTATCGACTAATCAACCATTTTGGTAGGACTAAAATACAAACTAAGATTTTAGAGGTGCCGCTTTCGGCGTGGATTGATTCAGAAAATAGTAAGGTGTCACTATTTTATGGAATCAAAGTCTGGTTTGATTTATTAAAAATATACAGACATTATAAATGATACGATTTCCCAAATTAGAAAGCAACAAAACTTTACGGATTATATTTTGGATATTATTACTTATTAGAGGGTTTCTAAATGCTGTTATTCCTTTAATGGATAAAACAGAAGCACGGTATGCTGAAATTGCAAGGATAATGGCCGAGACCCAAAACTGGGTTGTACTTCAAATTGATTATGGAGTTCCATTTTGGGCAAAACCGCCATTATCAAGCTGGGCAAGTGCCTTAAGTATAATTCTTTTTGATGACAGAGAGTTTTTTGTTCGTCTTCCTTATTTACTAGTTTGTGGTTTTATTGGATGGTGGATTGGCAAATTTGTTCAAAAAAATACAACCTCCTTTTATTTACCTGGTATCATACTTTTAAGTCTTCCTGAATTTTATTTACACTCTGGTGTAGTCTCTACAGATGTTTTCCTCACTCTTAGCATAATGATTGTAATGTTATCTTTTTGGAAAAGCATTCAAAAAGAAGCCCCTTCCGCTTGGGGATATTTTTTTTTTTTAGGTCTTGGATTGGGACTTCTTGCTAAAGGACCTATTGTTGTTGTCCTTACCCTACCCCCTATTTTGATTTGGTGTCTAATTCAAAATAATTTAATAAGCTCCTTAAAAAAAGCACCCTGGGTGTTCGGGAGTTTTTTATTTATTTTAATTGCGTTACCCTGGTATTTTCTGGCGGAAGCAGCCTCGCCCGGATTTATAGATTACTTTATTGTAGGTGAACACTTTAACCGTTATTTTAATTCAGAATGGGTGGGAGATAAATATGGGTTTGCCAAACAACAACCCTTCGGAATTGTCTGGGGGTTTTTGTTAGTCTTTTGCTTGCCTTGGTCTCTGATTTTTATTCAAACTTTATGGAAAAATTTTAAAAATTTAAAAACAGATTCTTGGGCATTATTTTTACTCACTTGGATTGTTTGGACACCTTTGTTTTTTACTACATCTAATAGTCTTATACATCCATATATTCTTCCCGTGACTATTCCAATGGCTTTATGGATTAATCATTATTGGTTTGAAATTAAAGCTAGGAATATTTTCCTTAAAATTGGTATATCTATTCCAGTCATACTTCTGCTTGTATACTTAAGTGGTTTTGCAAATCCATTACTTGAAAATAATACTGATAAATATTTAGTGAGCGAAACTAAAAATAATATCATCTATACTTTAGACTTTAAAAGTTATTCAAGTCAATTTTACACAAAAGGGAATATCAAAAAAGTAAGTAACCTTATTCTTGACAAGCTTATATTAGAACCTCAAGAATTTTATATCCTAATTGACCACAAACGCTGGAATCAACTTCCTCTTAAAGTTAAGCAAGAATTAACACTTATAAAGTCCCACAAGAAAAGAGCTCTATACAAGTACCTTGAAAAATAAAAGTCAATTACGAACTGGAATAAAAAATAGATAGACAGTGAAGACATAAAACCCCACAGAAAAAACTTTGGGGTACACAGTTAGCCTAAGATTAGAATAAATGAAAAAGTTCTTAGACAATTTTAAAAAAAATTTAATTGATATACCTACAAGAGTTGAACAAGCTAGCAAGGGTAAATTTATCTCACTTTTATTTGTGCTTTTTTTGTTACCAGCAGGAACAATTTTATGCCTATTAGCACTTTATTTTAAGTTTAGAAATTACTTCAACAAATTGTGATACAACCTCAACAGATTTGTTCATCTTTTTTCACATCAAATAGCATATGTTGAGCATATGGTCATCATGCGATGGCAATGCAATGGTATTCCGATAAAAATGAATGAAAAGTATGGGCACAAAAAAACCCTTAATAATCAGTAA
>JABGXI010000016.1:0-11471 GCA_018675855.1 Flavobacteriaceae bacterium
ACGATTTATGTTCATAAAACTGCCATAATTTTTAAAAATTTAATTTGAAATTTTATAAAATATATTGGAGAATTTCTGAGCTACCATTATTTGTTGCAATAATTTCTTTAGAATCTTGGTCCTTAATCCTAAATTTTCTTGTATCGCTTAAGTTTTCAGCAGAAATAATCAATAAAATACTTCCAAACCAATGTGTCTACGATTGATAAAATCAAATATGATATTTCTTGTGATAAGATGACATTCTATGGAATAATCAAAATATATGATTTAGTTTTGAGCTATTTTTTCTTTCTTCTGTTAGCAATTTTGTCCCCTTTTGTTCTTGGCTTATTATATTTTTTAGCAATTTTGAATTTATATGAACCTCCTAAATTGGTTTTTTTATTTTTAGCTTTTTTTTCTTCCATTACATAAAGATACCCAAAAACTAATCGCCTTTTTTATAAAATTCAATGAGGTTTTTGGCTCAATTTTCAATTTAAAATTACTGTCATAAAATTTCAGTAATCGTACTTATCTTACTATTAAAATTTATATGTTCTTTTGCTTTTTTTCCAAGTAATAATTTACCAATGGGACTTGTAGGAGAAATACAATAATACGTGTGGATTTCAATATCACAAGGTCCTGCGGCTAATGCAATATAAAAATTTTCTTTGTCTGTTCGAACAACAGAACCCAGACTTACTATGCCTGTGTTATAATGGTTTTTAAGTGATCGTAACTTTTGAAACTCCTTCTCCAATAACAATAGTTGGTTTCCTAGTTTTTCACGTTCAATCTGGATCATTGCCCTCCCTGTTTCATGCTTATCGCCAGCACTACTTTTAGTTTCATAAGTCAACGCTAATTGTAGCTCATTTTTTCTTTGTTCCAACAAATTCTTTCTTTTTTGAATATAGTTTTCACAATGAAAAAACAACTTTTCTTTTATCATAAATAGTTTTCAAAGAGACTTTCAAGATAGATAAATTGTCAATATAATTTAAACCTGATTTAATGAAGTTTTCTTCATGTTTTTTTAGAAAATAAAGGTTCTAAAATCTAGCTGAAAAGAACTAAAAGAATTCTCTACTTTTATCGCATGAAAAAAAACAACGTTTCCTTTAAATGGGCCTTTAAAGAATTTATTTGGCCAAGAAGAAAAATTCTCTTTTTAGGCCTTTTTTTAATCTTAGTTCGCAGTTTGTCTGGCTTAGTTCTTCCATACGCTAGTAAATCATTAATCGATGAAGTTATTCCTTCAAAAGACACTCATTCTCTCACAATTTTGTTGGTAGTGGTTTGCATTGCTTTATTATTTCAATCAGTTAGTGCATTCTCACTAACAAGACTTTTAAGTGTTGAGGCACAACATTTAATTTCAATTTTACGGGCCAAAGTGCAACAAAAATTACTTACCCTCCCTATTAGCTTTTTTGATAATAATAAATCAGGTGCTTTAGTTTCTAGAGTAATGACAGATGTTGAAGGTGTAAGAAATCTAGTGGGAACTGGATTAGTGCAATTAATAGGGGGAAGTGTAACTGCCATTATATCACTTATTATTTTAATTCGGATAAATGCTCAAATGACCTTATTTGTTCTTGTACCTGTGCTAATATTTGCTGTAATTGCATTAAAGGCCTTTGGATACATTCGCCCAATTTTTAGAGCTCGCGGAAAAATAAATGCAGAAGTCACAGGACGTCTTACTGAAACCCTGAATGGAATTAGAGTAATTAAAGGTTTTAATGCTGAAACTCAAGAACAAAAAGTATTTGAAAAAGGGGTAGAAGATTTATACCAAAATGTCAAAAAAAGTTTAACAGCTACTGCATTTATGACAAGTTCTTCAACGTTTTTATTGGGTTTAGCTTCTGCTGGTATTATGGGAATGGGAGGGTATTTTATTATGAATAATTCTATGACTTATGGTGAATTTGTGTCCTTTACACTTTTTTTAGGTTTTATGATTGCCCCAATTGTTCAAATGAGTAACATTGGGAGTCAATTAACAGAAGCCTTTGCAGGGTTGGATAGAACCCAAGAGTTAATGGGTATTGATGAAGAAAATAACTTAAAAACAAGAACCATAACACTTGATAAAATTAAGGGGAATATCACTTTTAACAATATTACGTTTAGTTATGATGATACCACAGAAGTGCTTCGAAATATTTCTTTTGAAGCGCCACAAGGAAGTGTAACCGCACTTGTTGGATCTTCAGGGTCAGGAAAATCAACTATTGCAAGCTTAGTCACTGCCTTTTTAAATCCTAATTCTGGACAAGTGCTTATAGATGAAATTGATCTGTCAAAAGTAGATTTAAAAAGCTTTAGAAGTCAATTAGGCGTTGTACTTCAAGATGATTTTTTATATGAGGGAACCATTCGAGAAAACATACTTTTCCCACGTCCCAAAGCTTCAGAAGAAGATCTTTTAGAGGCAGTTGAAGGAGCTTATGTTAATGAATTTACAGATCGCTTTGAAAATGGCTTAGAAACAGTTATTGGTGAGCGAGGGGTTAAATTATCCGGTGGGCAACGCCAGCGGATTTCAATTGCAAGAGCCTTACTAGCAAAACCTAAAATTGTTATTTTAGATGAGGCCACATCTAATTTAGACACTCAAAGTGAAGCTTTTATTCAGAAAAGTTTAGCAGTGTTAATGCGCAACAGAACTACATTTGTTATCGCTCATCGTCTGAGCACAATCCAAAAAGCTGATCAAATATTGGTCATAGAAGAAGGTGACATTGTAGAGCGAGGAAAACATGAGGAACTTTTAAAGACAAAGGGGAGGTATCATGAATTATATACCTATCAAACAAGAATGTAAACTGATAAATAATTATAAAAAAATTCTTCTTACAGAAAATATTAGTCTTGATTGACGATAGGTTTTACTTTTTGAGCAATCAATCCCATGGTTTTTTTTAGTTGATCATGCGTTAAATTAGCATTATCCAATTGAAAGGTAAAACGAGAAATTCCTCCCAAAGAGGCACTGTGATGTAGAATCTTTTCGGCAACCTCTTCGGGACTCCCTACTAACAAAGCTCCACTTGGGTTATTTTGTGCGTCAAACCCTTGTTTTGTTACCGGTGGCCATCCACGTTCTCTGCCAATACGGGTAAAGTTTTTTGCATAGCCTGGAAAATAATTTGATACTGCCTCATCTTTTGTTTCTGCGACATAACCTAAGGAATGAATACCTAAACTTAATTCATTGGGAGTAAAACCTGCTTCAGCTCCCGCCTTTCGATATAAATCTACTAAAGGTCTAAAACGATGAGTTTCACCACCTATAATGGCAATCATAAGTGGCAATCCCATACTCCCTGCGCGGACAAAAGAAGAGGGTGTTCCTCCAGCACCAAGCCAAATAGGCATTTTTTTTTGAAAAGCCCTAGGGGTTATAAGCTGTTGATTTAAAGGAGCACGATATTTTCCAGACCAAGTAATTACTTCAGAATCACGAATTCGTAGTAGTAACTCTAATTTTTCTTTAAAAAGTGCATCATAATCTTCAAATTGAAATCCAAACAATGGGAATGACTCTGAAAAAGAGCCCCGACCAACAACCATTTCTACTCGCCCTGAGCTAATTAGATCCAGAGTAGCATAATTTTGAAAAACTCGCACTGGATCTGCAGCGCTAAGAACAGCAACAGCACTACTCAATTTTATCTGCTTTGTTAGTGCTGCCGCTGCAGCCAAAATAATGTGTGGTGCAGCATCTAAGAACTCTTCTCTGTGGTGTTCCCCAATCCCAAATAAATCGATACCTACTTCATCAGCATAAACTATTCTGTCTATTAGATCCTTTATTACTTGAACGCGATCCTCAGAAGAAGGTTTTCCTTTTGAAATGTCTACTGCTGCAAAACTGTCAATTCCTATTTCCATTAAATACTTATTAAATGGTTACTTTACTAAAGTGATTTTATCTTTTTGAATAAGAATTTTCTTTTTTTTGTAAAGCACACCTAGGGCTTTTTTAAAAGCCTTTTTACTTAAGTAAAGCTGTTGCATAATTTCATTTGGACTGCTCTTATCAGAAAGATGTAATTCTCCAGAATGATCAAGTTTCTTTAAAATAGTTTCACAATTTGTATCAATAACATTCAAAAAACCCTGTGGCTGAAGAGAAATGTCATACTTCCCATCCTCTCTTATTTTTTTAATATATCCGATTTTTTTTGTGTTTCTTTCTAACGGCTCAAAAACTTCGTTTTTGTAGAGTAACCCCTCTAAAGATCCATTGATTACAACATTAAAGCCAAGATCCGTTTCCCGTCCAATAATAAGCTCAACTTTTTCACCAAAATCTAATTCCATGATGTTTTTAATTTATGATAAAAGTACTCCATAAATAAAGGCTTTTTTTATAAAATTAATGCAAAAACATTTAGCGTAATTCACTATTTTTAGTATTAGATTTATTTTTCATTTAAATAGACGGTTTAATGAATAGAAGAAATGCATTAAGAAATATGGGGCTCTTGACCGGAGGATTAAGCCTTATTCCCTATTCATGTTCCTTAACCCCTGAGCTTGTATTCAAACGCTTGGCAAATGTTAAAAAAGAGCAACAAGATTTGATCGGGTGGATTTGTAATTGTATCCTTCCTGAAGATCCAGAAAACTTTCCTACGCCTGAAAGTCGGCAGCTTTTTGTGTTAACTCAAATTAATGATTGTGAAAACACGGCAATAATTCTTCACTTTTTAGAAGGTCTTGACTCTTTTCAGCTAGCCTTATCTACTTCTAAAGAAATGAAAATTGATCGGTTAACTCCAGAAGAACAATTTGTTTTTTTAAATCTACAATTTGAAAAGAAAGGTGCCATTAAAATATTCTTAGAAATGTTAAAAAATTACTCTCTTTTGCATTTTGAAACATCTGAAAGTTATATGAAAAATTATTTAGCATTTGAATTTATGCCAGGACGTTATTTAGGTAACGTGACCGTTTAAACAAATTATATTATGAAATCAAATACTTTTGATACCATCGTAATTGGAGCTGGAATGTCAGGGGGTTGGGCTGCCAAAGAGTTTAGTGAACAAGGATTTAAAACCCTTTTATTGGAACGCGGCCCCAATGTGGAGCATTTAAAAGACTATCCCACAACCAACACACAGCCATGGGAATTTAAGCACCGGGGTAGGCTTACTGCAAAAGAAAAGAAAGAAAATCCAATAGCCACTAGATGCTATGCTTTCAAAGAGGATGCCAAACACTTTTTTGTTAAAGATGACGAGCATCCCTATATCCAAAAAAAACCTTTTGACTGGCTAAGGGGTTATCAAGTAGGTGGAAAATCAATAATGTGGGCACGCCAAGTTCAACGCTGGAGTAAATATGATTTTGAAGGCCCTAAACGAGACGGTTTTGCAGTAGATTGGCCCATTAGATATAAAGACTTAGAGGAGTGGTACACTTATGTTGAAAAATTTGTAGGTATAAGTGGAAATAAAGATGGTTTGGACACCCTACCAGACGGTGATTTTTTAAAGCCATGGGAATCTAACGTGGTAGAAGATTATTTCAGTAAAGAAATGAAAAAACACTATGAGGATCGACATGTTATTTATGGTCGTTGTGCACATCTAACTGAAAGCAAGCCTCAATTCATCGAACAAGGAAGAGGTCTGTGCATGAGCAGAAGAATATGCCAAAGAGGCTGCCCTTTGGGAGGTTATTTTAATGTTAATTCTACTCTGATTCCATGGGCTTTAAAAACCGGAAACATGACTCTTAAGCCAAATTCTGTTGTTCAATCTGTATTGTATGACGAAGTACAACAAAAAGCAATTGGTGTTCGGGTTATTGACTCAAAAACAAAAAAAACAAATGATTACTTTGCTAAGGTCATATTTATAACTGCAGCCACACTAAACACCAATCTTATTTTATTAAATTCTAAATCTAAACGTTTCCCAAACGGCTTAGGAAATGATAATGGGTTGATGGGGAAATACATTGCCTTTCATAATTATAGAGCAACAATCAATGCACAATGTGTGGGGTTTCCAAAAAATACAATTGAAGGAGCAAAACCGACCTCACATTATGTTCCACGTTTTAGAAATGTATACAGACAAGAGACAGACTTTTTACGTGGGTATGCTGCTGGTTTTGGTGCTTCACCGTATAGAGTAACTGATCGTGAAGGTTTTGGTCCGCCGTTAAAAAAACAACTCCTCGAAACCAAAGAAACAGGTGTTTGGAATGTTAATTCTCATATGATGGGAGAAACTATTCCAAAAGAAAGTAATCAAGTAACCTTAGATAAAGAAAAAGTAGATTCTTGGGGAATTCCACTTTTAAATATAAATGTAGAGTATGATGAAAATGATGAAAAAATGATTCAAGACTTCTTTGAACAATTTACAGAGATGTTTAAAAAAGCTGGATTTGTAAATATAAAAACAAACGACAGCAAAAGAAGACCTGGAAATGACATACATGAAATGGGAGGAGTTAGAATGGGAAAAGATCCTAAAACATCATTACTTAACAAATGGAATCAATTACATCAATGTAAAAACGTTTTTGTTACGGATGGTGCTTGCATGACATCAACAAGTACTCAAAACCCTTCTTTAACATTTATGGCAATTACAGCAAGAGCTGCTAATTATGCCGTTGAACAAATGAAAAAAGAATTACTTTAAAAAGATTGGATTGGTTTATCCTCAGGAATTCGAGAATTCATTATAAAGAACCAAAGAGGTGGAACTAATGACAATAAAATAGAAGTTGGATAACCAAAGGGGAGTTGTGGACTTTCTTTTTTGTTTTCCAAAATTTGATATTTTTTGGATGCCTTAAAATGATGATCGCTATGACGTGTTAATTCGTATAAAACAATACGTCCAATAATGTGATTGGAATTCCAAGAATGATGCGTTTGTACTCTTTCGTATCTTCCTGATGGTAATTTTTTTCTCACTAACCCATAGTGTTCTATGTAGTTAATTGTTTCTAAAAAAACGAAAGAAAGGGTCCCTACTATAATAGCAAAGAAGAGACCTGTTGTTCCAAAAATAATTATCCACATTATTAAATACGCAGTTTGAAAAAGTGTGTACCACATCATATCATTTTTAAAAGATAAAAAACCCTTATTTCCTTTTTTTAGCAATCTTCTTTGAATTCGCCAAGCATTTAAATACTGATTAAATACTGAAGTTACCCAAAAATGATAAACGGATTGATTTAGCCTTGAAGTTGCTGGATCTTCGGGAGTTGCTACATTTTTATGATGACCAAAATTATGCTCTAAATAAAAATGCATGTATAAACATGGTAAGAGTAATAACTTAGAAAGTGTTCGTTCGCTTTGTGAAGTTCTATGCCCCAGTTCATGTGCTACATTAATAGCATTTGTTGCCAATAAAATTCCTAATGACAATATAATCCCAATCGTTTCATAGTTCAATAATACCCCACTATTCAGGATATAGAAACCATAGCATAAAATCCCAAAAACAAAAGGAATATTTAGGTATAAAAGAAGGTCAAAAAAAATATTATTTACTCTTTTTTCTTTTTTAGCATTAGAATAAGAGGTGTCAAAATCATTTAATAAAAGCTCCAATAAAGGGATTACAATAAAAGCATAAATTGGTGCACTGTACGTTAGTATGCCTGAAGAAAAAACCGACAAAAGTGTGGCTAAAGGAATGGAATACGCAAAAAGATATTTAAGATCGCTCATAATTAAATCTAAACAAAAATAATAAACTTATTGTTTCGTGGGTTTTAGAGAGGAAATTGTTTTGAATCACTGATATTTATTACCTTTAATACAAAATAAAAGACAATAAAATGACTCTTGTTGCAGTAACCGTAATTATTACCACTATCATAACCTTAATTGTTATTTTAATTGATATTAAAAAATCTAAATAAAGTACTTGCTTTATCTAGATTTGAATTCAATTTTTTTATAATTAATGTTAGAGCTTGTAAAGTAAAAAGTTAGAGATGTTTTTCTCCCCTTTCCGCCTTTATATTTTAATTGCCCTTTTATCGGGGGTAAATATGTTTTCTCAAGGAGGAGGTATTCTTATTCAGCAATACAGTAAAGGTCCTGAATTAAATCAAATGTATTCGAAATGGAGCTTTTCAATTGGCCCTGAAGTTAACCGAATTAATTCTGATCTAAACACCGCTTCTCCAACGATTACCATTGGAGGAATGATAAATGTAGAATATCGTTTTTCGAAAACTGTAGGCCTTCTTTCGGGGCTAAATTTAGTGCCAATAACTTATCGCTACATATCAGAAGATTCCATTGAAAAGGATCGCCTCAAGTATTTGACAATACCATTGATTCTAAGGTTAAACCCTTTTAAAAATATAAGTTTTGGATTAGGTGTACTTTACAATCATTATGAAAAAGGACAAAGAATTCTAAAATTTGATGATGCTAAAGTAATTACTGAGTATCCAAAAGGGGTTTTTTCTAATCCACTTGGATTTAGTGCCCAAGTACACTATAATTTTTGGGACCGCTTTAATACAACTATAAATTATCGTTGGGCCAAAAAATACAGCCCTGCTAGTCAGCCTCAAAGTAATAATTCTAGAGGACTACAAGTTAGTCTTACTTATACTTTTTTGCGATCTGTAAAAATCCAGCACCACAAGGGGTAATAAGAAATATCTGATGTTTTTTACTTAAATACTCTACTTAATGTAATATTCAAAAAAGGATGGCGTTTATATTCTTGCTCAGAGATGTTTTTAGACATCGAATTAAAGAGAAGTTTGAGCCTCCAAGGATTTTGATGGATCATAATTCCTGCTTGAAGATTATTTGTGAAACGTTTCATTTCAAAATCAAAAGGGCTGTTATCCTTGAATAGACTTCCTGTTAAAGAATAATCGTGATATTTATATTCTAATACAGTACCTAAAAATACTGCGGAGCCTCGCATAATTTTTTCTAGTCTATGGCCAAAAAAAGGTAACCCCTGTAAATTTCCTAATTGAAGTCCAAATTTTGTTTTTGCCCCTATTCTGAATGTGCCAAATTCTAAATGAGATTGTTGAACAAATTTTATGTTTTGTCTTATAATAATTCCCGAAGAAAATGAGGTTTGTGCATTAATATGAAAAGCCTGGGGAATAGAAAAAGACCATGAGAGTTCCTCTAGATTTAAAACAAGTATATGATATGTGTTTTGCATTTTTTTTGCTAAAGAAGCTTCTGCTCCAGAAACTCCAAAAGTAACACCCCATCCAAAACCAAAATCAGAGTTTTTATAACGCTCTTTCGAAAATCTTAAAAACAACCAACCGCTGTATGGGTAATCCATATCTTTTTTGTCAATTGTCTTATGTAAAGAAGGTGTGTTTATTTCTTGACCTAAAGTCCAATGCTTGGATATAAAATGTTTTTTATTCGTAGAATCTGATTTCACTTTTCTATGAAAACCATATTCTAAAAATATCCCGCTGCTATAATATCTATCACTTCCAAAATACAAATCATTATCTACATTAAACCCTAGATAACTCTGTGCAGCTAAACTGCCATAAAGAAATCCAAAAAAGAGGATAAGAAAATGTTTTTTAGTCAATACATTTATCAAGAATCAATCTTTGTTTTTTAGAATTAACAATGGAATAGTACAATAAAAGTCTTTTTTGAAAACAATATCGGTTTCCCATAATTTCTCAAAAAAACCTCTTTCTCGCTTAAAAACAATTAACATATCGGGTTGATTTGCCTGAAAATGCTCTAAGACTCCCTGGTAAACAGTAGCGTTTTCAGAAAAAAGCATTTGATCTGATCTTTGCATTAGCTCATCATTAAGTTGGTGGTTTCGATTTGCAAAACCAGGAACCTTAACCAATAATAATTTAAGTGAAGCCAAAAAAGAATCCTGAAAATATATTAATGCGTTTAATGTACTTGAGGTTTTTACTTCACCTGTCCTAAAGGCTAAAAGCATCTTTTTTGATGGTGTAAACGTTTTGTCTAATGGTGCTATAATTACAGGTATTTCGGTTCTTTTGATCATACTTCCGGCAATTTTTCCAAGAAAAACAGCTTCGTTAATTTCATTATTTAAAGGCCCAGTAACAATTAAATCTAGTCCTAACTCTTGATCTAATTTTCTTATTGTTCCGACTAAATCACGCTCACTACTTACAATCTTAACTTGATCTTTTTTAGTAGTAATACTAGCTACCATTTTTTTTATTCTTTGAACGTTTTTAATCTCTAAGCGAGAATTAACATTCGATAAGATTGTTAGAGAAGAATGTGCCGGATATGCATCAATTACAAAGATATTGCAATTAAAGTGAGATGCTAAATCAATGGCGTAAGATAAGGTAGTCTTAGCATACTTAGAAACTCCAACAGGTACTAGGATGTTTTGCATGATGAATTTTACTCAAAAATACTAAGTCTAAAATTACAATGATTAATTAAACTAAAAAAACACTGTTTTTATCTTTCATTGGCATAAAATATTTTTAGAACCCCTATAGATTGTCTACTTTTACAACATTATGAAAGCTTACGTAAAACAATATAAAGAGGACACATATGGTGTATTGGAGTTTGGAAATTCTGCAGGAAATTCCCTTTCTACCCCTATATTGAACGAATTTAAAACTCATTTAATTGCCTTAGAAAAAGATCCTACAGTTAAGGTAATCATAATTCAAAGTTATGGAATACGTGCTTTTTGTGGGGGTGCTTCCCTTGCAGAAATGAAAACCTTAAAAACATTAAAAGAGGCAACAAAATTTTTTATGGGAATTGCCGATTTGATTAATACAATTCGCTCATTAAGTAAATTTGTTGTAGCACGTGTGCAAGGAAAAGTGGTAGGTGGTGGAGTTGGATTAGTGGCTGCGTGTGATTATGTTGTTGCCAATTCTAAAGCAGAAATAAAACTTTCTGAGTTATCAATTGGCATAGGGCCTTTCGTTATAGAACCTGTTGTTTCAAGAAAAATTGGGATAACTGCCTTTTCACAACTTTCATTAGACGCACACACATGGAAAAGTGCTGAGTGGGCCTTTGAAAAAGGACTGTATACTTCCATTTGCTCCAATAGTAGTGAAGATCTTAACCAAACAGTTAAATTTCATGTGGGGCGTTTGGCCAATTATTCTCAAAAGGCGATGAAAACATTACGAAAGCTCCACTGGAAAGAGACTGACCATTGGGAGACACTACTCACTAAGAATGCAATAATTACAGCTGAATTAGTCCTAGAATCAACGACACAAAATATTCTTAAAACATTGTAATCCATATGAATAACAAAATTAGAGTCTCTAAGGAGTTTAAGTTTGAAACGGGACATGCTTTGTATGGCTACGACGGCCTTTGCAAAAATGTGCATGGCCATAGCTATAAACTTACTGTTACCCTTATAGGAATTCCTGTTTCAGATAATAAACATGTTAAATTCGGGATGGTTATGGATTTTAGTGATTTAAAGAAA
>JABGXI010000122.1:0-9742 GCA_018675855.1 Flavobacteriaceae bacterium
GATCCTATAATAATAAAGGAAAATAATAAAAGTTGTTTCAATTTTTTCATTAGTTTTTGTTTTAGTTAATTTACTTTGTTTTAGTTAGTTTAATTTTTTTAATTCATAAATATAATTTTTATTTTTAAATAAAATCAACAATTTCTTAATATCGAGTACTTAAAATTATAAATATTAATCAAAAAACATATACAAAACTGCATTATCTGTATACATTATTATAATTATTTAAGAAGCTGATTTACCGTTTTTGTATAACTTTTACCAATTTTGAAGGAAATATCATTTTTTGTGTAAATAATATTTTTCTTAATTCTATCAATTTGATTGATGTTTATGGCTTGGGATTTGTTTATACGAATAAGGATATTCTCGGGAAGTTGTTCAAGAAATACTTTTAGATTATTTCTGACCAAATAAGAATTATCAGTTGTAGATATTTTCACATAATCCTTTTTTGCTTCAATTAAGGAAATGCTATTAATTTCAATATTATGATCAGTACGGCCAGACCTAATTAATATATGGCTTGATAATGTATTATCATTGGAGCTAAAGTTTGTTTGATTCTCTTTTTTGTTTAATTTATAAGTGAAATTTTTATAAATTAAAATCGCTAGCACTATAATTAGGATTAAAGTAATTGATAATAGTAGGTAAAAGTTTACTCTATAATCATCGCCGAAGTTAATTCCTATAATTTCAGCCACTTTTGATCTTTGGATAGTATTACCTTCATAATCAATAAAACTGTAATTTATTGATTTAAAAGGATTTGAAATCTCTTTACAATTCGTATTCAGTATTTATTTTATATTTTCATAATTATTTAATCATAAATCATTATCATATTCCTAAATTAAAACTTTATTAAAACTTGATATATTAAATGGATTCAATTACAATACTGATTCACAAAACTACTTTTTATTTGTGTATTTCATTATTACCCTTAATTATTTATGGACAAAAGACCATCTTAACAGAAAATGTAGAGTCATTTCCAACTTACACATTTTCAGATCCAAATCCGCTTCCCGCATTTTTATATAACCCTAAAATTTATCCTTATCACAAATTTCAGGGTTATGCGATTGAAAAATCGAAACAACCCTTAAAGCAAATCACTCTAGAAAACCCTTGGATTAAGGTTCAAGTATTTCCAGAGGTAGGAGGAAAAGTATGGGGAGCAACGGACAAAAGCAATGAAAATGAGTTTATTTATAGAAACAAAGTCGCAAAATTTAGAAATATTGCCATGCGCGGCCCTTGGACCTCAGGTGGCATTGAGTTTAACTTTGGTGTCATTGGGCATCATCCAGGAACTGGAACACCAGTGGATTATAAAACTGAGGAACTTCCAAATGGAGACCTTATGTGTACTGTAGGAGGTATTGATTTACCTTCAAGAACTCAATGGCGTGTTAAAATCATCCTACCTAAGGACCAAAGTGCATTTACCACTCAGGCCATTTGGTATAATCCTACGGATATTGAGCAAGCTTATTATAACTGGATGACTGCTGCTGCTGCTGCTCGAGAAGACTTAATTTTTTACACCCCTGGAAATCAATACCTTACACATGGAGGTGCTGCTAAGGCGTGGCCTATCGATTCTTTAAACAGAGATTTATCTCGATACAAACAAAATAACTTTGGTCCCAGTAAATCTTACCACGTAGTAGGGGAATATAATGACTTTTTTGGGGGGTATTATCAGCAAAGTAACACTGGGTTTGGGCATTGGAGCAGATACGATGAAACCCCAGGAAAAAAATTATGGTTATGGAATCTTTCGAGAGCTGGAGGAATATGGGAAGACTTACTTACCGACACAGACGGTCAGTACATTGAATATCAAGCAGGAAGACTCTATGTACAATATTTTCCTGGTGAAGAAAATCCCATTAGCCAAGCAACTTTTGATCCTCATCTAACAGACCAATGGACCGAAGTATGGTTTCCCGTCAAACAGATAGGTGGAATCAAAGAAGCTTCTCAATGGGGTGCCATGAATGTTGTGGAAACAGACACTATATTGAAAATAAAAATAAATGCTTTTAAAGCCACTACCTCAACTGTAGTTCTCAAGGCTTCAAAGAAAACCGAACAAAGAAGAATTCAAACAGAACCCAACGGGGTTTATAGTCTTTCATTTACAAAGCCCTCAAAAGCATACACCATTGATATACCTGGGTTAAAACTTTACTATAGTTCAGATCCTCAACTAATAAGAAGAAGTTTTGACCCTCCTGAAGAACAAACGGATGCTTCTACTGGAAAAGAATTCTATGCTGCTAAAGATGCACAACGCTTCAGAGATTACCCTCTCGCTGAACAACTGCTTTTGAAAGTTTTAGTAAAAGATCCTTTTAACTTAGAAGCCAGAAGGGAACTGTCGTTGCTTTATCATAGAAAAGGGCAATATAAAAAGTCTTTAGTGATCGCGAACAAAGGGTTGCAAATGGACGCCTATCATATGGGACTAAATTATATTGCTGGACTCAGCTACATGTCTCTAAAAGACATGGTAAATGCTAAAGAACACTTAGGGTGGGCTGCAAGATCTTCAGCCTATCGTTCTCAGGCTAACGCTCTTTTAGCTCAAATTCAGTTAATCGATCAACATTATGATGAAGCAATATACTACAATGACATTGCCCTTAAATTTAATTCGGAAAACATCAATGCACTTTCACAAAAAGCATTACTCTATAGAATAATTGGTGAAAGAGAAAAAGCAAACAAGACTTTGAAACAAATCGAGACTATCGACCCTTTAAATCATTTTGTTTACTTTGAAAAGTATTTAATGAATGTGAAAACTTTGGATGAAGTTCTCCAATCCCACCGATCTGAATTTCCGGATCAGACTGTGTTGGAATTAGCATTATTTTACCATAACCGTAATCGGAATGAGGAGGCAGTAAAGTTGCTTGATCTAGGGCCTAAGAAGGTCTTAAATGCTCTATGGTCTTCTTATTTGAAAAAGGATCTTAAAGGATTATCCATATTAAAAAATGAATCTATCGCCTTTGTTTTTCCATTTAGAAAAGAAAGTTTAGATTTATTGAATTGGGTATCCAATAACAGCAATTCTTGGAAAGCTCAATACCTTTTGGCATTAAATTATATAGGGCGCTCCCAATGGGATAAAGGAGTATCTATTTTTAAAACTCTGGAATCTACTCCAGATGAACCACTATTCTTTTTTATCCGTGGAATTTTGTTTAAAACCAAGAATATTCAAGGCTATCAAAAAGACTTACAATTCGCTTACAAAATGGATCCAAAAAATTGGAGATTTGCTTTTGCTCTGGCTGAAGACTTGTTCAATTCAAATGATACTTTAAGCGCATTGTCAATTATTAGAAAAAGCTATAAACAAAATTCTAAAAATTACTTTGCAGGGGTGTTGCTGGTAAAAATTCTTAATGTCCGGCAAGAGTTCGATAAAGCGATTGACTTGCTTCAAGATCTTCAAATATTGCCTTATGAACATGCTTCAGAAGGGCGCTATATCTATACCCAAGCATATGTTGGAAGTGCGCAACAAAAAATTAGCAAGGGGGTGGATTTTGATAAGGCAACCGAACAATTAAATAAAGCATTGCTTTGGCCAGAAAATTTGGGTGTCGGAAAGCCTTTTGATCCTGAAGAACGTTGGGAGCGTTTTCTTTTGGCTTACCTACACCAAAAAAAGGGGAATAAAAAAGCCTCTGAAATGGAATTGAATAAAGTTTTGAACTATTCTTTAGCACAACTTTCTAACCCTTCTGAAAATCATCTTTTAGGAATTTACGCAATTCAACAAATTCATGGAGAAGGAGAAGCAGAAAAGTTTATTGCTCAACTTTTGAAGTCAAAACATGGATCTTCTTCTACAACCCAAGATTTAATTCAATTTTATTATAATAATCTATCGATTGATTGGGATCGCCAATCTATCAATAAATTATCACTTTTTTTGAACTAAAAATTCTGTCGAGTTTATTTAATTAAGGGGAATGATAAAGACCGTGATTGTTGGGATATGATATTTTAAAATTTAATAAAGTAACGCAATACTATTTTAGTTATTTCTAACTTTTCTTTTCCCCTGATGATCAATTCCCTCAGAGCGTTCATAGTCGATCATGGCTTTGGGACGGAAATTAAGAATCAATGCTCTTCTATGAAATTTAGTAGTATTTCCTTTGCTGAAATGTGGGGTAAATCCATCGTGAAATGTTGCTCCTCCTGGATCCAACGGAACGCAAACCGCATTCTTAGTTGTTAACTCACAACTCAAAGCTGCTCCAGGGATTGCAGCATGATGGGGTTCAACTTCAAACTTTTCTCTTGGGATGAACCACATACACCCATTTTCTTCCACTGCTGGGTCAATCGCAATCCAACAACTCACTGCACGTTTATCTGGCATTTTGATCCAATAGGCTGCATCCTGATGAAGTGGCGTAGGAGTGTTTGTTTGAGGACGCTTGTTTATTAACATGTCAAAATCCAATGACATGTCTTCTCCTAAGAGTAGGTTTGCTTGAAATAATGCCTTTTTGTAAGTTTTACTTTTATTTAAGCTTTTAAAAATCAAACTGGGACACATGATCTGAGTGATTTTTTCTTCTCCAACTCTTCCCTCACCACTCAAGTCACTTCGTAAGTGAGAAGAGCTATCAAGATCTTTTAAAATTTGATTGTAAATCTGTTTGATCAATTTTACTTCCACTTCATCGATAAACGATGGAGATTTTGCAAACCCTTTTTTTAAAAATATTTCTTTCATATGTTCAAAACTAAATGTACATGAAAATTAAAGTAATATAATTTTTTTAATAAAATTAGTTTGGTTTTAATTATAAAAACTTGGCTTGAAGCTATTATAAAATTTATGGAAAAAGGATAGGATTTAATGGGCTGTCAATGATTTCACCAATACTTGTTCCAGGACACCATTTTTCCATATCTCGAGTTTGATTTTCATTATCAGGGAATTTGAGTTTCATTTCACCATCCATATAAATTACCGTCATAACTTTTCTAGTTTTATTTGTTGTATTGGCTCCCGCTCGATGAAAAACCCACCCCGAATGAAAACTCACTTCACCTAGATCAAAAGATGTACGATGTTTTTTAAAGTCAGTTAGGCGTAAAATATTATCAAGTTCTTTTTCACTTTCATCTCCAATTTCTAAGTTTCTTCCTTTAAGTAGTTGCTGGCTACCAGGACTAAATTCTAGTGGTCCCATTTCCAAGGGTGTAGCTTGAAGAGGAATCCATGCGGTAATTGTTTTGTCAGATGTTAAGGGCCAATATTGTTGATCGCAATGCCAAGGTGTAATTCCTCCGCCAGCTTCTTTATACAGTACTTGATCGTGATACAGTCGTACACTATTAACTTCCATAAGCTGGGTTGCAATATGTGCTAAGTGCTTTGAATAAACCAAGGATTTAATAACTTGATCTTGCTCCCAAAGGTTACCTAATTGAATAAACGCTTTTCCATAGGTATCTCTTTTTTCTAAAGAAAGGAGGGTTAATTTTTCTTTTGAAATAATTAAATCTAGCTTTTCTTCAGTAATTGCTAATTCTTTAGGATTAAAAACGTCTTTGATTTTTACATAACCCTGGCTTTTGTATATATCTATTGTAGCTTTTGTAATCTGATGGAGTTTATTTGTTTTCATATTAATACAATATACTAAAGCCTCTATTTTTTTTCACTCTGTCATTGCAGGAAATATATTTTTTGTTGATGATGGGTTTGATGTCAGAATTAAAATCAATTGTTTTCTGTTTTTGACATCCAACCAAAAGCAGAAAAACTAATACTACATAAAAAGGAACTTTAGAATTCACTTTAAAAAAGGATTTAAATTACTTAATTCTAAAAATAAATATTTACGAGTATCTAATCCAAGGAATAACACTAAAAAGTCAATAAATTGGATACACCGCTAAAACTATTTATTTTTCTTCAACAATCATTTCTATTTCTTCAGCTATATTAAAAGGAAGAGAATTCTCATTCCAACTGCGGCACGAGTATGTTTTCCTTTTTCTCCAAAAGATGCCCTAGTATCCCTAGATTTTTTAACATAATTACATTAGCCGATGGAATAATGTTGTTATTAAGAGAAATTATTTCTTAAAACATTACTCGATTTTTAGTTGTAACAAGACCATACCTATTATGTATGTCCAATCAATCCTTATAGTCATCGGACTCTTTACATACTTTTTAATAAAATCTTTATCAGGTCCACTTATATGTTCGCCTAAAACCCAGAATAGGATTTATTTAAGTTCGTAAACCTCAATGGGTGCGTTGTTTTTTGCAAAAATTAAATGAGGTTTTCCTCCGATGTTTATGACAACAATATCTCGGATTTCACCTTCACTCTTTAAACCACTTTTAGAATATGGAATTGATTGGAATAAACCATTTCCATTACCTTTAAAAAACTCTCCTTTGGATGCATCTAAGCGACCCAATTTCACCCGCGTTCCAAATAAATTTCCTCCCGTAATAATATCCAGATTACCATCCTGATCAAAATCAGAAGCAATTATACCAAACACAGGAGAGATTTGAGCAAGATCAGGGAGAGGTTTTATTTCAAAGGTATCATTATTCATATTTAGTAATACGCTTGATTTCAGTAATTTAGCATTCAATTTATTAGCCTTTTGTAAAGTCTTTTGATCAAATACATTTTGAATAGTTTGGTCTGCGAACGAAGAATATGATACATATTTGGATTTTAAACTTACCAATTGACTTTGAATATCATCTTTAGATAAAAAGGGGTACTCTTTTCCTGATTCTAAGACACACAAAATAGGATCGATACTTCCGTTGTTATCAAAATCATCGTAATATAGAGATAGTGGTGGTTTAAGCTGAGAATTCATTCCATAGTTTCCCAACGCAAAATCAATTCTTCCATCCTGATTAAAATCTCCACGAACAATTCTATTCCAGAGACCTGTAGTATTTTTAAGAGTTTCATTTTGGGAGTCAATAAATGTTCCATTCTTTTGGAATAGTACCGTAATAGGCATCCATTCTCCCACTACAACTAAATCTTTTTGGTTATCTCCGTTAATATCTTCCCAAAGTGCATCAGTTACGTTACCTAGGTTATTATTATTTGGAATCCTCTCATTGGCTATCCGAAATCCCCCAGAGCCGTTATTAATAAGAAGTTGACTGGGCGACACTTCAGGATACCTCCCTGGAGTTTGACGGGTACCAACAAATAGATCTAAATCTCCATCGTTATCAATATCGGAAGCCGTTACACAAGATCCACTTTTAAAATATCTTGGTAGTCCATCCGATAGATTGAATTTACCATTCACATTTATGTAAAGTCTATCCTGATAGTTTTCTTCCAATTTGTTTTCTGTACCACCACTAACTACATATAAATCTTGATCTCCATCATTATCACAATCAAAAAATAGGGCATCTACATCTTCTTTAATTTTATCCTGCTCGAAAAGCTTTTGCGCTGACTTTGTAAAAGATCCTGAAGCGTTTTGGATCCATAGGGAACCAGCTGTTCCCTTTGAACCGCCAAGATAGATGTCTTCTATATCGTCACCATTTGAATCTCCAACTGCTATTCTTGGGCCTTGGGTAGAAAGAAAATATGGTAGCAAGCGTTGCTCTTTAAAATCAACATATTCATTTTCTTTGTGAACAATTTCTTGAGATGCCTTAAGTTTTGTAAAATTGAAAAGAGACCCAGGTATTTTATGGGATGTATTTTTCTCTGAAGTAATTTTTTTTGTAATTGATAGGAAAGGGCTGTAAATTGGATCGTAAGATATTTGTTTTTGACCGTCAGGCCAGATTATTTCAATAGAGTCTATCTTTTCCCTATTTCCAATACCATAAAATAATCTTCTACTTATTGAAGACTGGTAGCCCCTCACAGGTTGATTTACTTGCTGAACCAAAAGGCTGTCAGAATACAAAGTTACTCGAGCACCTATTGACTCTTTATTTTGGGATTGAGGGTCCTTTAAGGTAATCTGTACAGAATTTCCTGAATCAAAATTTGAATTATTTCTGTAAATAGAGGCTGGACTATCAATATTATTAACAATAATATCTAAATCTCCATCATTGTCCAAATCGGAATACACAGCCCCATTAGAAATTGTTTTTTGATCAAGTCCCCAAGATTCATTCATTTTTTTAAAATGTATTCCATCAAGATTTTTAAACATATAATTTATCTCCTGAATGGGAGGCATTTTTTCGATAAGATCGACTACTGCGATTTCTTTTTTATTTTGAGTTTCATTTATTTTTTGCTGAACAGCATAGTTAATAAAATCCATATTGGTATAATCGCGTTTATAGCCATTGGTGATAAAAAGATCCTTAAAACCGTCGTTGTCAAAATCTGCAAATAATGAAGACCAACTCCAATCCGTATTGGATACTCCAGCTAACTGACCAGTTTCAGTAAAGAAAGCTCCTTCTTGATTCAAGTGAAGCATATTACGCATGGTTTGATTGTAAAAACCTGATTTTACCAATCTTTGGTATTTATCATAATTGTCTGGGCCAAAGACCATTTTTTGTCTAGCGTTTTTTTCAGGTAACATATCTAGTGTAAAAATATCGGTAAAACCGTCATTGTTTATATCGGCGACGTCTGATCCCATTGAAAACATCGAGGTGTGGGTAATATACTCATCTAGTTTGTCTGAGAACGTCCCATCTTGATTATTAATGTATAAGTAATCCTGTTCGTTGTAATCGTTTGAAATATAAAGGTCGGGCCAATTATCATTATTAAAATCGCTCGAAGCAATCCCAAGTCCAAAGCCTAAAACATTTGTTTTAATTTTTGCTTTTTCTGTTTTATCTAAAAATATGCCACCAACATTTTCGTATAATCGATCACCGTAGTTCTTGTTTGATTTATTTTTAAGGGTGGAAAGTACTTTACTAAATCCTGCATATTCTTGTACGGAATGGTTTAGTACATATAAATCCAAGTCATTATCTCTGTCATAATCAAAAAATAAAACTTGTGTAGTATATCCTGTATCATTTATTCCTAATAGGCCTGCACTTTCAGTAAAGGTCATATCTCCGTTATTGATAAAAAATAAATTCTTCCTTAAAATTGGATTTGCTGCGGCAGAACGACAAACAAAAATATCTAACCAACCATCTCCATTGATATCTACCATAGTTGTACCCGTATTCCAAAGTCCGGAAGCATCTACCCCTGCTTCTTCTGCGACTTCTTTAAAATTTAAATTTCCTTGATTGATGTAAAGCCTACTAGCTACCATATTTCCTGTAAAGTAGATATCCTCTAAACCATCGTTATTGACATCGCCTATAGCGATACCACCTCCATTGTAAAGATATCCGTAGGTCAAAACATTGAAATCCTTAGTTTCTTTTAGAATATTTTTAAATTTTATTCCTGTTTTTCTTGGAGATAGCAGGGTAAATTTTTTCTTTGAATCTGAGCAGGAAAAGGCACCAAGAAACAAAATCCCAACCCAAAACAAAATAAAGATTTTTGATTTTAACATAGAAACAAATTTATAAAATTAGAGATACTATAGCCTAAAGTTAGCTTAACTTTTACAGCTCCATTAGAGAATTAAATGCCGTATGGTTACCTAAAATTACTCCACAGCCTATTGCTTGTTTTTTAAACAAAAGAAAGATGAAACAATTGTTTCATCTTTCTATATGGAAATA
>JABGXI010000123.1:0-3115 GCA_018675855.1 Flavobacteriaceae bacterium
ATCAAAAGAACCCATCCAAACAAGGCCATTAATCGATATACTATCCTTAGCTTCAGTGTAAAGTGATGGAAATAAAGTGTAGGGTGTAAAACTTTTTATAGATAAAAGAGCGGTTTCGTAGCCCATTTTGATGGCAGGCCAGGGAGTTAAGTCCAATAAAGCTTGCCCTGTGTTGATTTGATTACAAAAGAGCTCTAATGTCGCCTCAAAATCAGGCTGATCATCATGACTCAATCCTTTCAAGATACTACATTCACCTATACCACTTTTATCCTTTTCTGTAAGAATTAGAAACCAACTATCCTTAGTAGTTAAAACACCTCTGGATGTAGCACTAGGGCGTTTGAAAACAAGAGTGTGCTTAATAAATCTAGCTTTAATCATCCTATGTAAAGGGTAATAAAAATTAGAACAGACAACAGAAAAGTAGACAGCGCTACTTTCTTTAATTCAGGATCTAACTGTTTTGGATCGGAATTTTTAATTACCGTTATTAAATGCAAAAACAAGGGGATTAAAGCGAGAAAAGGAATCCAAAAAAAAGTATAGGATTCGAAAAGAAATACCCAGCCAATAACAAGCATAGCGATACTCATCAAAATCAGATGATATAGTTTAGCGCCTTTAGCCCCTAAAAAAACAACCATCGTTTTTTTACCCATTGCTTCGTCATTTATTTGGTCTCTCATATTATTTAAATTCAAAACGCCGACACAAAAAAGTCCAATTGCCAATGCTAAAAGTATAACCGGAAATGAAAACGTTTTTAATTGAACGAAATAAGACCCTAAAACACTTACCCCTCCAAAAAATAATAAGACAAAAAAGTCTCCCAGACCTCTATAGCCATAAGCTCTATCTCCTGTTGTATATGAAATTGCCGCCCAAACACTCAAAACTGCTAAGCCTAAAAAAACAGCTCCGTAAAATAAAGATTGACTTCCAAAGGCTAAAAAAATGAGAATGAATGCTAAAAATAAAGCAACTATTGACATCACTATAATCCCATTTTTTAATACTTCTCTACTCAAAAGGCCCTGCTGAAGGACACGTTTGGGTCCAATTCGGTTTTCATTATCCGTGCCTTTAATTCCATCGCCATAGTCATTTGCGAAATTGGAAATAATCTGAAAAGAAATTGCAATTAACAACATTAAAATAAATAAACTCCAAGAAAAATTAGGCTGATTTAAACAAAATGCATTTCCCACCAGAATTCCTGAAACAGATAATGGAAGCGTTCTTAAGCGAGCTGCACTCAGCCAAATTTTAATTTGATGCATACCTAAAATTATGGGAATTTGGGATACTTCTTAAAGTTTGGTTCTCGTTTCTCTAAAAAGGCCTTCTTACCTTCTTGGGCTTCCTCCATTAAATAATACATCAAGGTAGCATCTCCAGCTAATTGCATCAAACCATGTTGTCCGTCCAACTCAGCATTTAATGATCGCTTGATCATGCGCAATGCCAATGGACTCCTTTGTTGCATAATACCACACCATTCCATTACAGTATCCTCTAGTTGGTCTAAAGAAACTACTTTATTCACCATTCCCATATCAAAGGCTTCTTGAGCGGAATATTGTTGACATAAAAACCAAATCTCACGAGCTTTCTTTTGACCGACATGACGCGCTAAATAAGAAGAACCAAAACCACCATCAAAACTACCAACCTTAGGTCCTGTTTGTCCAAAAAGCGCATTTTCACTCGCTATCGTTAAATCGCATACTACATGCAAAACGTGACCTCCACCAATAGCATATCCGTTAACCATAGCTATAACAGGCTTAGGCAGTTCTCGAATACGTTTATGAAGATCTAATATATTCAATCGTGGAACACCATCTTCTCCAACATAGCCTCCTACTCCTTTTACATTTTGATCACCACCACTACAAAATGCTTTATCACCAATACCTGTAAAAACAACTACATCGATGTCGTTGTCTTCTCTACAAACCTCCATAGCCTTAAGCATTTGGATGTTGGTTTCTGGACGAAATGCATTATATACATCAGGCCTATTTATTGTGATTTTTGCAACACCTTCACAGAATTCAAAAAGAATATCGCTATAAGTTGCTAATGATTTCCAAGTTCTCATTTATTTATTTTTTTTTAAAATTATAGTATTTGTAGCCATTGCTTCAAAATAATCAAGTAAAACCTTATCATTAAGTGTTCGTGGAGTATTAATTTCCAATAGTTGTGGTGTTTTATTTACTTTATAAAACTTAGCTAATCTTCTTTTAAATTGCCATTTTGAAGAAGCTTTTTGATAAGAAAAACCAAATATTTTTGCTAAATATTTAGCATCACGTGAATGAATAGTTTCAAAATATTTATCGTGTTTGGGGGTGTCTTTTTCTCCCGGTAAGATTCTAAAAATTCCTCCACCACTATTATTGATTAATATGATTTTAAAATTAGAGGGAATATTATCATTCCATAATCCATTAATGTCATATAAAAAACTTAAATCTCCTGTAATTAAAATCGTAGGAGCTTCAGAAATTAGAGCCGCTCCAATAGCAGTTGAAGTGCTTCCATCAATTCCACTTGTTCCTCGATTACAAAAAAAAGTAGTCCGGTTAGGCCAGTCCAATAACTGTACATAACGAATGGAAGAACTATTTGCAATTTGAAGATGTATTCCTTCGGGAAGTGTTTTTGATATAAGATCAAAAGCATTCAAATCTGAAAAAGCAAGAGTATCTAAATACATGTCTCCTTTGCGCTTGAAATTTTTAAATATTTTTAATACAGATTCTTGATAGTCTGTTTCATTTGTTATCGAAATATCTTTATACAAATGTTCTAAAAATTTAGACGGAGGGACTTCTAAATGTTGATCTAATTTATAATATGTGTTATATGCTTTTTTTTGATCAACATGCCAATGATGTTTGGGGGGATTATTTCGTAAAAAGAATTTGATTTTCTTTGAAACAACCATTCCTCCAAAAGTTAAAAGAATTTCAGGCTGAAGTGTTTTATTAATTTGGGTTTCTCTTAACTCTAAAGGAGCCATTAGTGTGTCAATAGAATTGATAGCTTTTGGATGAGTTATATTTGAAGTTGTTTCTGTAAAAACAACCACTGTAGGATCTTC
>JABGXI010000124.1:0-8813 GCA_018675855.1 Flavobacteriaceae bacterium
ATGCTTAACAGAATTAAAATTCTTTTCATTAATATTTTAATTAAAACTTAGTCAATGCAGTTTTCATTCATAAAACTAATTATTTTTTCAGTATAAACACTAAAAATTATTTTTTCAAGGTAAACTAACTATGTTCTCTTGATTGCGTTGTACCATCTCTCAGGAATTTTATCCTGCATGGCATCTAGATAATCTTTTTCTGTGCAAGCTAATAACGTTGTACTTATTATTTTATTATTCAAATGCGAATTATTTGTTAATTCCATCCACCATCGATTGCTTTTATCACTTTTGTAAAAGACCATTATCTGATCAGAAAGTGTTACAGAATATTTTAAAAAATCTTTTGTGTTTACTGGATATTCTTCAAATCTCAACTGAACTCCTTCAATTAAATACCATATCATTTGTGCTAAAAGTTGGTCAGTCATGGGTGTGGAGGGGATTTCAAAAAACCCTACAAAACTGATATGATCACTAATGCCTGCATACCTTGTAAGTGAGCAAATTGTTCTAGAATCAATCCCATTAGGTTGTCCTTTTAAAGGATCAGCAATAGCCTGCCATGACAAACATTTCATGTCAAAACCTATAATATCTGCATCTCGAAAAATAGGTTCAGCAAGAGCCGGCTCATTTAATACTTGTCCCAAGCGTAAAGTGTCAAAATAAAGTTTTCCCATTAGGTCTTTTTCCTCTTCGGCACAATAATAACTTTGAAAACCAATATTGGTATAGTTATTTAAAACATTAGGCTTTTCCATAATGATTTTACTCATATAAGATCGTCCAGAAATCAAATCATCTTCTTGAGAAAAATCAAAAGATCTATCAACTGAAACAATATTTACAAGTTGCTTAAAATTTTGAAAAACTTCATATAATGGAAACATTAGATCATGGCTCCCACCAATAAAAACAGGAATAATATTCATTTGTTTTAAATGGATGCTAATCTCTTTTATAGCAAAATATGTGTCTTCAACCTTTTTGCCACTTGGCAGATCACCTAAGTCAGCAATACTCAAATTCCAATTACCAGGATATAATTCGTAGAAAACTTTTCTAAATTGATTTACATCATAACTTGAATTATGAAAAAAACTATTTCTATACTCATCTAATCCGATTAGAGCAATGGTTAAGCCCTTAAGCTCAGGCAGTCCATTATTTTTTGTGTGGATGCTTATATTTTTGCCCAAAATCTGCTTTGGCATGAGAGTCAAGCCTACTAACGTTTCTTTTTTAACAGGAACTAGTAATTCTAAGCTCATCCTTTTTTAACAACTTTTTTCTTCGCTTTAGGCTTTGTTTTTACTTTGGGTTTACCTAAATATTTTTCCGCTTGTTTAAGGGTTAGTTTAACTGCATCAATTTCTTTTCCAATTTCAACTTTTTGTTTCCCTCGAATAATATGGTGTCTTCCCCAACGTGCCTTCTCAACCCGAATACCCGAATCACTCCAGTCATGAATAACCTTATCAATTTCTTTTTGAATTTTCTCTTCAATTAAAGCAACAATATCATCATTTGAAAGATTGTCAAAATCATACTTTTTATTAACGTTAATAAACATGCCACTCCATTTTAAAAAGGGTCCAAAACGACCTACTCCTTTTGTGACAGGCATTTTTTTAAAAAGATAAATAGGGGCATCTGCTAATTGCTTTTCCTTAATTAATGTAATGGATGTTTCTAAATCAACTTCAGTGGGAAGCATACCCTTTGGGAGAGAAATGAAAATTTCATTATGTTTAATATAAGGACCAAAACGACCGTTATTTACAACAATTTCTTGATCTTCAAATGCACCTAATGTTTTTGGCATCTCAAAAAGACTCATCACTTCATCAAAGGAAATATTTTCTAATTGTTGGTTAGGTCCTAGACTTGCATAAATGGGTTTTTCCTCTTCATCAGGATCTCCTATTTGAGCCATGGGACCAAATTTCCCTAATCTTACTTTTACCGAACGGCCAGATTCAGGATCAACTCCCAGAACGCGCTCACCAGATTCTCGTTGTGCATTTTCTTTTACAAACTCAACAGTATTATGAAATTGTGAGTAAAAACCTTTTATCATTTCAGTCCAATCCTTTGAACCATTTGCAATATCATCAAAATTTTGTTCAACTTGAGCCGTAAAATTGAAATCTAAAATATCTTTAAAATTCTCAACCAGAAAGTCATTTACAATCATCCCTATGTCGGTGGGAACTAATTTTCCTTTATCGGCTCCGACCATTTCGGTTAATGCTGTTTTTTTAATTGTATTTTCTTCTAAAGTAAATTGTTCATAAGAACGTGAAAGTCCCTCAGAAGCTCCTTTATCAATATATTTTCTGTTTTGAATTGTTGAAATAGTTGGGGCATAAGTAGAGGGTCTTCCAATACCTAATTCTTCCATTTTTTTAACTAAAGAAGCTTCAGAATATCGATAGGGAGGACGAGTAAAGCGCTGTGTTGAAATCATTCTTTTTAACTCGAGAGTTTCTCCCACAGAAACCTTAGGAAGCATCCCATTGATTTCGTCATCATCATCATCAACTCCTTCCATGTATAATTTTAAAAATCCATCAAAAGTAATAACCTCTCCTTTTCCTGTAAATCTATCTTGATGAGTATTTGCCTCAATCGAAACTTGTGTTCGCTCTAATTGAGAATCGCTCATTTGAGAAGCTACTGTTCTTCGCCAAATTAGTTCATATAAACGAGCTTGATCATGATCAATATTTAATTGGGTTTTTGAAAAATCAGAAGGCCGTATGGCTTCATGCGCCTCTTGTGCTCCTTTATTTTTTGTTTTAAAAATTCTAGGCTGGAGGTATTCTTTCCCGTAAGAAGAATTGATTTGAGTAGCTATATTTTTTTGTGCATCTTTAGAAAGGTTTACACTATCGGTTCTCATGTAAGTAATATATCCTGCTTCGTAAAGTCGCTGTGCTAATGTCATTGTTTTACTAACGGAAAAGTATAATTTACGTGAAGCTTCTTGTTGTAATGTGGAAGTAGTAAATGGAGCTGCAGGACTCTTTTTTGCGGGTTTTTTACTAACATCTACTACTTTAAAAGCAGTATTTATATTTTTAGTTAAAAATTTATCTGCATTATCTGCATTATCAAATAACCTGGATAATTGAGCTGGAATAACTTTTTTAGAAGCTGTTAAAAAAAAGGCTTGAGTTTTAAAGTTTTGAGCAGGAGAAAAATTTCTAATTTCTCGCTCTCGTTCCACAATAAGCCTAACTGCAACAGACTGAACCCTACCTGCAGAAAGCCCTCCTTTAACTTTTCTCCATAAAACAGGAGATAATTCATATCCTACAAGGCGATCTAAAACTCTTCTTGCTTGTTGTGCGTTTACTAAATTATAATCAATTATTCTAGGAGAATCAATTGCCTTAAGAATGGCATTTTTTGTAATCTCAGAAAAAACAATTCTTTTGGAATTTGATTCGTTTAAATCTAAAGTGTTAGCTAAATGCCATGCGATAGCCTCCCCCTCACGATCTTCGTCACTTGCAAGCCAAACAGTATCCGACTTTTTTGCCAAACTCTTTAATTCGCTTACCAATTTTTTCTTGTCACTACTCACTACATATTTAGGCTTGAAGTCACTCTCAACTCTAACACCCAACTCTTTAGAGGGAAGGTCTGCAATGTGACCAAAACTAGAAGCTACTTTAAAATCTTTTCCTAAGAATTTCTCTATAGTTTTGGCTTTTGCCGGTGATTCTACAATTACTAAATTCTTAGCCATATTATAATTATTTGGCAACAAAAGTAGGTAAGTTTTTTTGTAACTATCAAATTTATGAGCTCTCTTGTGTTAAATTTAAATCTGAGTATACTTGCTTTTATATAAAAAATGAAGGTTTAGTAAACCATCTAAAAGAAAAAAGGGCACTCTTTTATTGGAACGAAATAACAATCAACTTCGTTATATAAAATTAAGGCCATGTTACAAAATTCATATCTATTATCTTAAACTATAGTATTTTTGTTCAAAACAAAAAAACTCTGAAACAATTTATACCCATATTAAATTGGTTGCCTGCTTATAAAAAATCGTATTTTAAAAACGATTTAATCGCTGGAATAACGGTAGCAGTATTATTAATACCTCAGGGAATGGCCTATGCAATGATTGCAGGCTTACCCTCAATTTATGGGCTTTATGCGGCATTGGTTCCACAAATAATTTATGCTTTTTTAGGGACTTCAAGACAACTTGCCGTGGGGCCCGTAGCTATGGACTCGCTTCTAGTCGCTGTAGGTTTAGGTACTCTTTCAATGGTATCTCCTGAGGCGTACATTCAAATGGCAATTTTATTAGCTCTAATGATAGGAGTCATCCAGTTTCTAATGGGGCTTCTAAAATTGGGTTTTATTGTTGCATTCTTGTCCAAACCCGTTATAAGTGGTTTTACATCTGCAGCTGCAATAATCATAGGATTAAGTCAGCTTAAACATTTTGTTGGAATACCTATTTCACAAAGCAATAAGCTTCAAATAATTATAAAATCTGTTGTTAATACTGATACACCTATTCATCTTCCAACTTTAGTTATTGGAATTACTGGTATTTTATTATTGCTTGGAATTAAAAAAATAAGTAGAAAAATTCCTGCTTCTTTAGTTGTTGTTGTACTTGGTATCACATGGGTTTACAGTACACAACAATTGGAAAAAGGAGTTGATGTAGTAGGTTTAATTCCAGAGGGACTTCCCTTCTTTCAGTTACCTGTTATTGATTTAGAAAAAATAAAAATTTTATTCCCAACCGCAATAACCATAGCGTTGGTTGCCTTCATGGAAGCTATTTCAGTGGCTAAAGCAATAGAAGAAAAAGAAAAAAAATACACATTAAATCCTAACCAAGAACTTATTGCTCTTGGTGCTTCAAATATGGTAGGGGCATTATTTCAATCCTATCCCACTACTGGGGGGTTTTCCAGAACAGCTGTGAACCATCAAGCAGGTGCTAAAACTGGACTTGCTGCATTAATTACTGCTGCTTTAGTTGCTATCGTTTTGAGTTTTTTTACCCATTGGTTTTATTACTTACCAAAAGCTATACTAGCTGCAATAATTATGGTTGCAGTTATTAATTTAATTGATTTCAAATATGCGAAAAGATTATATTTTATTGCAAAAGATGAATTTTTAGTTCTGATAGTTACTTTCATATTGACCCTCTTTTTTGGAATTACAGAAGGAATTCTTTTGGGAATTTTACTTTCTTTATTACTTCTAGTTTATCGAAGTTCAAAGCCACATCATGCATTTTTAGGCCGCATTGGAAATACAAACTATTTCAAAAATAGCCTCCGCTTTCCTAGAGAGGTAGTACTAAGAGATGATTTAATTATCTTAAGGTTTGACGGCCAGCTTTTCTTTGGAAATATTCAATATTTTAAACAGCTAATCACTGATGCTATTTCAAAAAATCCAGATGTAGTAAAAGGATTTGTAATTAATATGCGTGCAATAAATTATATTGATAGCACAGCAACTGAACACCTCACCAAAATAATTTTAACCATGAAAAAACAAGGAATTCGCGTAATGCTAGTTGGAGCAATTGGTCCAGCTCGAGATGTTATTTTAAAAAGTGAAATCATCCATGTTTTAAAAAAAAGAAATCTTTTCATAACCTCAGGAGACGCAACTGATAGCTTTGATGGAGTTTGTAAAAAAACAATTTTACAGAAAAAATTAACACAACAAAATAATCCTTAATTACTTTTTAAAATAGATGATATCTAACAAAAATAGTTTCTTAATTTTATACTCAAATTAGACTAATGATCATTGAACAGATATATACGGGATGTCTTTCTCAAGGTGCCTATTTCATTGAGAGTAACGGTGAAGTTGCTATTATAGATCCTCTCAGGGAGACAACTCCTTATATTGAAAAGGCTAAGAAAAATAACGCTAAGATTAAATACATTTTCGAAACTCATTTCCATGCAGATTTTGTGAGTGGTCATGTAACTCTTGCAAAAGAAACTGGTGCCACTATTGTATATGGCCCTTTAGCTAAAACAAGTTATGATTCTTTAATTGCCAAAGACCAACAAGTATTTAAAATTGGGAAAATTACACTTACCGTTTTACACACGCCTGGGCATACTTTGGAAAGTACTACATATTTACTACGTGATGCAAAAAACAAAGATATTGCCATTTTTAGTGGTGATACACTATTTTTAGGTGATGTTGGGCGTCCTGATTTGGCTCAAAAAGCAGCTGATATGACACAAGAAGATTTAGCTGGAATTCTCTTCGATAGTCTTCGAAAAAAAATTATGCCTCTAGCTGATGATGTTTTTGTGTACCCTGCTCATGGAGCTGGTTCTGCTTGTGGAAAAAATTTAAGTAAAGAAACTATTGGTACTATTGGAGATCAAAAAAAGACAAACTACGCACTGCGTGCAGATATGACAAAAGAAGAATTTGTAAAAGAAGTAACTAATGGTTTACTTCCTCCACCACAATATTTTCCTTTAAATGTAAAGATGAATAAAGAAGGATATACTGATATTGGTGAAATTCTTGAAAATGGAACAAAGCCTTTAACTCCAAAAGATTTTGAAGTAATTGCTAACGAAACTAATGCACTTATTTTAGATGTTAGGCATCAAGATGATTTTACAAAAGGACACATTCCGCAGTCTATTTTTATTGGAATCGATGGAGGTTTTGCTCCTTGGGTAGGAGCCATGATTGGGAATGTCAAACAACCTATTTTACTAGTTACACCGAAAGGAAGAGAAAAAGAAACAGTCACTCGTCTTTCACGTGTTGGGTTTGATCAAACACTTGGATATCTTAATAAAGGTATTGAAGCTTGGACTAAAGCAGGGAATGCAATAGATACTATTGATGGAATTGAAGTAACGGACTTAAAATCATTGAAAGAACAGAAAGTTCTTAATATTTTTGATGTTCGTAAGCCCGGTGAATATGCATTAGAACACCTGGATGAAGCTCACTCTACCCCTTTAAGTTTTATAAATGATTACATGGATGAATTTCCTAAAAATGAGCCTTTTTATCTTCACTGTGCAGGAGGGTATAGAAGTGTAATTGCTGCTTCTATTTTAAAAAGTAGGGGGATTCATAATTTAATAAATGTCAAAAAAGGATTTGCAGCTATTAAAAGTGAAGGTATGAAAATTTCAGAATACACTTGCACATCAAAACTATAGCTTAAATGACAACTTTTATAGATTCAAAATATCAATGATCTTTTTGGATTTTAAAAGAAATTAATAGTTAGGCATTAGGTATGTTTTAGATGTTTTTTGAATCTAATTTTATAGATTTTAACTGGTTCATTCCGTCTAAAAAAATAGTCCAAACAATAAAAATATCTGAATCTATTATTTCTAATTGAGGAACACCTGTATTCCTTCCTCCATCAATTTTAGATATTGTAATTGGCTCAGAAATCTTTCCATCAAATGAAACCTTTTTAATTCTCAAATACGTTCCAATATCATCCACTTCCATGTAACTAACTATTACTTCTTCATCATTTAAAAATGAAACATCTACCCTTCCTAAAGCGACATGATCATTTACTTTTAGTGGAGCACCAAAAGAATTGCCGTTATTTTTTGAAAATGAAACATTTACTAAAGGATTACCATTAGAAACCGTAAACCAAGCAACAGCAAGGTCTTTTGAGTTGACAGCAACTTTAGGACCATTTACTGGACATCCATTTATTATCCATCCATCATCATGAACCTCATTCGGTTCTTCCCAAGTTCCATTTATGTTTTTAACACTATAAATATCCCTTACCTCTTTCTCACCTCTATCTCTGTAAACAACTATAGGTCCATCATCAGTAATTGCAATTGATGTCTGGCAGCAATCACATGTTGAAGCGTCAAGTTCGCTTTCTTTTATAACATCTCCTTTATCAGTAATTTCTGCAAAACGAATTGTCATTGGTTTATGATCTCCATCTATTTTTTTTTCTATTGTATTTCTTCCATCTAACCAAGTGATAAAAAACCCTTTTTTATTATTAGCTATTATACTCACAAAACCATGTTCTGCTTTAATGCCATCAGTATTTAACAAAAAATCTTCTTTTATTTTCTCTCCACATAATTTTTGTAAATTTAAAACAATATCATAAGTATATTTAGCAGAAGCTGATTTCTTTAGATGGCTTGTAATTATTAAATCTTGATTAATTGCATGAGCTGGAAAATCTGCCCAATTAATAAACCAGTTGGAACCAGAAGCGATTACTTGAGGTTTAATCCATCGTCCTTCTATATACTGACTATAGTTTAAGGAGGCTTCATTTTCTTCTTTAGAGGAAATCCAAGATAAAGACAAAGAACCATCAGAAGAAACTAGATTAGGTTGTGCATTACTATTCTCATAAGAGAAAGGAATTTCTTGTATGTAGATTTCTTTTTTAGAACAAGATATTGAAACTAGGAAAGAGAGAAAGAAGATAAATTTCTTCATATTATAGTAATTTTAATTTATTTATTATTTTTTCAGAATCCCAAATAATCGTCCCTACAATAGTTTCAATTTTTATTCCGTTTTCATCAAAAATATATGTTGTTGGTAAAGAATAGATTCCAAGTGTTTCATTTGATCTAACAGATTTTAAAAAATTAAACTCATATTTATTGTCATTTTTAAACTCAGATATTTTTGAAACTTTTTCATCAGAAACTAACAGAAATATATAGTCATAATTTTTTAAAATCTTTTGAGCCCTTTCTATTCCTGGCATTTCTTTTATGCATGGGCCACACCATGTAGCCCAA
>JABGXI010000125.1:0-7064 GCA_018675855.1 Flavobacteriaceae bacterium
AAGCAGCGAAATGCAGGGATGAGATTAAGCTCCTTCAGGATCAATTATAATGTCTTCTATTGTATTAATTAAAAAAGTGAAAATCATAATAAGAAATTTATCTTATTGAAATAACCATAAATTTAAACTGTGCAAAAATCTGCAAACCTATTCTTGAATTTTTTCATATTATTAGCAGGAATAACTGTTTTAAGAAGTCAAGAAATTTCAGCAATGATAAAAGATAGTCTCACAAAAGAAGTTATTCCTTTTGCAAATATTTATCTGTCCTCTGGTAAAGGTATTCTATCTAATGAGGAAGGTGTTTTTCGTATTCAATTAAATGATCAAATATCTAGTAAAGATTCCCTTTCTATTTCTTGTATGGGTTATAAGACAGTAGTTTATCCGGTAAGTAAATTTAAGGATAGTATCATTTTTCTTCCCTCCAAAACCATTGCTTTGGGTTCTATCATTTTATCCAATAAAAACTTGAGTGCAGAGGATATAATAAAAGAGGTGAAAAAGAACATTGCTGAAAAATATGAATTGGACCTAACGCATAAGAAAATATTTTTTAGAGAATCGGGAAGTCAAGAATTTAAAAAGCTGAGAGTGAAAGTTAAAAAATCGTCTATTAAAGAGTTTAATCAAGCCTTTTGGGATAGTACGCTTCTAAAAATTCCTAGAAAAAACGAATGGCACACTGAAGTTTCAGGGAGTTTATATGGAGATTTTTCAAAGGATAATCAGAAATTAGAGATCGATAGAGCTCTTGAACTAGAAGACAAAAAGACCACTGCTATTTTTAATAATATTGAAACAGCATTTGATACCATATTAAAACAAAATATAAAAAAGGATTCCTATTTTAAATTAAGGATGGGGCTTATAAGCACAAAACTAGAGGATGTCGAATTAAATTCTTCAGAAAAGGATACTCTGACTCCAGATGAAAAACTAGTGAAGGAAAAAGAGTCTTTTTCGAAGCGGAGAAAAAGAATTATAACCAATATCATAAGTGTATTGTTTGAAAAAGAAATGCTATCTATTTCTGTTTTGAAAAAGTCTAATCGATATGATTTTGAAAGGGTGGACTTCACCTATTTAAATAATATACCTGTTTATATACTTAAATTTAAACCTTCTGGAAATGTAGACTATGCAGGGAAACTTTATATAGATGCAGATAAAATGACACTCCTAAGGGCAGAGTATAAAAACATTAAAGATATTCGTGACATTAGTCTATTAGGTTTTTCTTTTAAACATTATTTTAAAGAAATAGCGATTCAGTTTAAAAAAACAGCCTCAGGTAAATATGCATTACAATATTTAGAAGCTATTGATCAATTTGAAACAGGAGTAAACCGTGCATTTAGCATTCTAGAAAAAAATAAAGTTGTCAAAGGACGTAACAAACAGAATGAATTGAAAATGGAATTAAATTTCCGAACTAATCAATTTCAAAAATATCAAATGGTTGTTTTTGAAAGCGAACGTATTACTCAAGAAATTTTTGATGCTTTTAAAGAAAAACCCTCAATTTTACCTGTTAATCTGATCCAATATGATCCCACCTTTTGGGAAGGTTATACAATCATTGAACCAAATCAAGTGATTAAAAAGTTCAAAGTAGATGACTAATTTCTTTATAAAATATTATGACTTCATAATTACTCTAAAATTTAATAAATATTTCTACTACATTAGCTCAAAATCTAAGAGGATGAAAAAATATTTATGGGCATTAGTAGCTTGTTACTTATTGACTCAATGCCAATCTCCGAATTCAGAAGCTACTCCAATCATTTTCACAATCGACACCTTTGATGTGCCCAATAACCAAATGGAAGTTACTTTTTCTATCACAAATACCTCCAATACAACTTGGGAGGGGGGTACTTGGTCTTTACATTGGAACAGTATTTTTGGAGAAATAATTATTGAAACATTACCTGAGGGAATTGAATATACCTATGTAGATGGACAACAATATTTAATTTTAGCGTTTGGTGAAAAATACAGCTTAAAGCCAAACGATAAATTAATCTTTTCAGTAAAACAGAAAGGAATTATCCCTCGTTTAGCAATGGGACCTATGGGATTTTTTGTACACAGCGATAAAACAAAAACCAATACTGATCTGGAAAGTAAAATTATATGGAAAAACGCAAAAGGGATTGAGGGGCTCAACCTCCCCTCTGCTGCAGATCGCTATGCAACATACGAAACATTAGAATTACTCTCTAAAGATCAACTGGATTGGGTAATCCCAACACCAGAAAAACAAACTTTCAATGGAGAATATCGTAATCCAACTGCTTTAAACTTTGATTTGAATGATTTTGAAATAGATAGCAATTTTATAAAAAAAAGACTTCAGGAAGGACTTACCATAAAGATAAATTCTAACAAAAAATCAGCCTATAATTTGTCCGTAATTAAGAATAATTCTCTAAGCGAAGAAGCATATAAACTAATTATTTTAGAGGATAACATTAAAATTGAAGCCAGTAAGTCAGCAGGAATTTTTTATGCATTTGAATCCTTACATCAAATTCTCTTAATTGCACAAAATGAAAAGAAAGGATGGCCTATACTTACTATTGAGGATACTCCACGATTTAAAAATAGAGGTTTTATGTCAGATGTGGCTCGTAACTTTTATCCCAAAGAAAAGCTTTTACAAATTTTAGATTATATGGCACTTTATAAGTTAAATCGTTTTGATTTAAAACTTACTGATGATGATGGCTGGAGAATTGAAATTCCTGGACTTCCTGAATTAACTCAGGTTGGAGGAAATCGTGGTTATACAAAAGATGAAAACGATCGTTTGATCCCAATGTATGGTTCGGGATCAGGAGATAAAGACAGTTCGGGAAATGGATTTTTAACTGGTCAGGATTTCGTTGAAATCGTTCAATACGCCAAAGAGCGAAATATAGAGGTGATCCCTCAGATTAGTTTTCCTTCTCATGCGCGTGCTGCAATCAAAGCTATGAAAGCTCGCTATGACAATTTTAAAGCAGTTGGAAATATGGAAGCTGCAACTAAGTATATGCTTCATGATCCAGAGGACCAAAGTCAATACCGCTCTGCCCAATTGTATAGTGATAATGTGGTTTGTATATGTGATGCCAGTGCTTATCGTTTTTATGAAAAAATAATTCTTGAAATTAAAACCCTTTATGAAAAAGCGGACACCCCCATGAAAGTATTTAATATTGGTGCTGATGAATTACCCTATGGTCCTTGGCAGAAGTCTCCTAAATGTAAAGATTATATCGAAAATAATAAAGCCATTCCAACAGTAAATGATTTGTATAATTATAATTTAAGATTGTTAAATACAATGATTACTGTTGCTGGGGCAAGGATGGTGGGCTGGGAAGATGCACTTTTAGTTCACAGTGAAAATGAACAATCTGAACTTAATATTAAAGAGGAACTTTTGGATTTAGACTTCATACCTTATGTTTGGAATAACAGCTGGGGAGGGGGTCGAGAGGATATGATCTACCGATTAGCTAATAAAGGATTTAAGGCAATTATGAGTAACTCATCTGCATTTTATTTTGATATGGTTGATGATCATGATATGGAAAATAGCGGTATGAGTTGGTCGGGTTATGTTACTTATAAGGACAGTTGGGGAACGGAGCCTTTAAATATTTTTGCCAATAAAGTGAAATTAGAAGCTTTGGGAATTGATGAGGCAACAGTGGCAACTAAAGAATTTCTTAAACCCGAAACTGAGAAAAATTTTTTAGGAATTCAGTCTCAATTATGGACAGAAGCTGTCACTTCTGAGGAAATTTTTGATGGCCTATTAATGCCAAATTTAATTGTGTTTTCACAAAGAGCATGGGCTGCAAAAGAACCTTGGTTGGAACTCTTATCGGCAAAAGATCAAAAACCCGCCTTAGATAAAGCATGGAATCAATTCGCTAATAGCCTCGGGCAAAGACAACTCCCAATGATTAATAAACTGTTTGGAGGAGTGGCACACGATCTTCCAAAACCAGGAGGCATTATCGATCAGAACACCTTATACCTCCGCCAACAATTTCCTGGCTTAGAAATTCGTTATACCTTAGATGGAATTAAACCCTCTAAAGAAAGTCCTCTTTATAAAAAACCGCTAAAAGTATCTAAAAATAAAATAATTCAAGTACGAGGTTTTGACGCTTCTGGAAGAGGTGGAAAAAGCATCATAATAAACTAGAAAAAAATGGAAACGAGTACAAAGCGCTTACTGTCACTTGACATATTACGAGGATTAACCATCATTTTAATGATTATTGTAAATGACCCTGGTTCTTGGAGTCATGTATATGCTCCATTACTTCACGTTGAATGGAATGGAATTACCCCGACGGATTATGTCTTTCCTACCTTTCTTTTTATCGTTGGAGTTTCAATTGTTCTATCATTAAATAAACAGACTGAAAAAGGAAAAAGTCGTTTAGAATTAACTAAAAAAATAGTCCTTAGATCAATTAAAATATACCTAGTAGGAATATTTTTATGGTTATGGCCTAGTTTTAATTTTGAGGGAATTCGATGGGTAGGTGTTTTGCCTAGAATTGCATTTGTGTTTTTAGCTTGTAGTTTACTATATCTATATACTTCACGTAAAGTTCAACTTTATATTGGTGCTTCGATCATTTTGGGATATTGGATTATAATGGCATATATACCTGTTCCTGGAATCGGATTTCCTGATCTTTCAGTTCCAGAGAAGAATTGGGCGCATTATTTGGATAGAATTCTATTGCCGGGAAGACTTTGGAAATATACTTGGGATCCAGAAGGTCTTTTAAGTACACTTCCTGCAATTGGAAGTGGTCTCATTGGTATGTGTGCTGGATATATTTTATTGAAAAAAGACATCCTAGAAAATCGTTTAAATCAACTATTTTTTATTGGATTTTTATTACTAATCGCAGGAGATGTTATGCAATGGTTTTTCCCGCTTAACAAAAATCTATGGAGCTCTTCTTTTACCCTATTTATGGGTGGAATAGGAATGATTTCACTTGCTGCTTTTAGTTATTATTTTGATGTAAAACAAAGCCTTTATACGTTTAAATTTGCACAAGTCTTTGGTGTAAATTCAATATTTGCATACACCATGTCCAGTCTGCTTACAGTTATTTTCTATAGCTCTAAATGGTTTGGATTTGCTTTAAATGAAGAATTTATGAGTCTTTGGGAATCAATTGGTCTTCCACTTAAATTAGGCTCATTAATTTATGCGTTAGGTTATGTGATTATAATATGGATACCTACTTATTATCTTTTTAAAAAGAAGGTTTATATAAAACTATAGGAATATAAAAAAAGAATCGACCTCAAAAGAGGCCGATTTCAAACAAAAATAAATAACAATTCCTATTAACTAATTTTAATTAGCTTTTTTGGTAGTGGAAGCGCTTCTTCAAGTTTAAGTAACTTAATAAGCAATACGCCTTCACTATAAGTAGCTTCAATAGAAGAAACGTCTACACTTTCCGGAATCGTAAAAGATCTTCTAAAACTATTATAACTGAATTCGTGACGTGTAAATGTTTCTTTTTCTGAAGTATTATCTTCTTTATTAGAAGAAGAAGAGATGGAAAGTATCCCATCCTCTATTTCAATTTCAAAGTCTTTTTTTTTGTTTCCTGGAGCAGCCAACTCAATTAAGAATTGGGTGTCCTGTTCAATAATATTTACCGCAGGGGTGGTTGATGAAATTGACGAAGTTCTAAGTCTCCTGTCTTGATTAAAAAGTTCATCTACTAGCGATGGGAAAAATGGGTTTTGTTTTCTGATTAAATTCATAATTTATTTATTTAGGTTAACAATTTTATCTGTTACTCCTAAAGCAAAATTAAGACCATTTAATAATTTTGACATAGTGGCAGTTGATTATTAAATTTAACTGCCACTATGTCATTTAACTAATAGCTTCCTGAACTTTATCTGCTGCTTCTTGGAAAGCGGTGGCAGAGAGGACGTTTAAACCTGAAGAATCTATAAGCTTTTTAGCGATGTCAGCATTAGTTCCTTGTAAACGTACAATGATTGGAACATTAATGGCATCTCCCAAGTTTTTGTAGGCATCTACGATCCCTTGTGCAACTCTATCACAGCGAACAATACCTCCAAAAATATTAATTAGAATTGCTTTGACTGCGGGATCTTTCAATATCAACCGAAAAGCAATTTCAACTCTTGCGGCATCAGCAGTACCTCCAACATCAAGGAAGTTTGCAGGGTCACCTCCTGCTTGTTTAATTAAATCCATTGTTGCCATAGCCAGGCCAGCACCATTTACCATGCAACCAACATTCCCTTCAAGATCTACATAATTTAAGCCCACTTCGCGCGCCTCAACTTCTATTGGGTTTTCTTCACTTAAATCGCGCATTGCCTCAAAGTCTTTATGGCGAAACAAACTATTATCATCTAGGGTGACTTTTGCATCTACCGCGATGATTCGATCGTCAGAAGTTTTCAACACAGGATTAATCTCAAACAAAGAAGCATCAGAACCTTCATAGGCTCTATAAAGTGCAGTTACAAATTTAGTCATGTCCTTAAAGGCAGCCCCAGAAAGACCTAAATTAAAGGCAACCTTACGCGCTTGAAAAGGAAGCAACCCTAGAGCAGGATCAATTTCTTCCGTAAAAATTAAATGAGGAGTAGATTCGGCAACAGCTTCAATATCCATTCCTCCTTCGGTAGAGTACATGATCATATTTCTTCCACTTGCACGGTTTAATAAAACTGACATATAAAACTCACTGGGCTCAGAAGCACCTGGATAGTATACATCTTCAGTAACCAATACTTGACTGACTTTTTTTCCCTCTGGCGGGGTTTGAGGAGTTATCAATTGCATACCTATAATATCATCTGCGATGGTCTCTAATTCAGCAAGATTTTTTGCTAATTTAACACCTCCACCCTTTCCTCTACCTCCAGCATGAATTTGAGCTTTTACTACATGCCAAGGGGAACCCGTAGTTTCAGTTAATTTCTTTCCAGCTTCAACTGCTTCTGCTGGGGTCTTAGCTACTATTCCGCGTTGG
>JABGXI010000126.1:0-4845 GCA_018675855.1 Flavobacteriaceae bacterium
GCCCTAGTGTTTGCTAAACTTAAAAATTGATTTTTATTATTAGTTTCAGGAATCAATTGTTTGAAGGAATCAAAAACTGAATCCAAACAGAGGGTAATAGAGGAGACGTTTTCAAAATTTGTTTCTAACCAATTGATATGATTTCGAGCTCTTGAAGCTTGTCCAGACTCCTGTTTAATCGGCATTTCTATGCAAAGAACCTTTTTTTTTGTTTTTGCACAAAGAGTAGAAGTTACAGCTGAGTCTATTCCGCCAGATATTCCTATTACAAATCCATTTATACCTGCATTTTCAGAATAGGTTGAAAGCCACTTGATAATATGTTGAGCTACTTTTTCAGGAGATTTCATCATTAAATCATTTATAGGAATTAAATTTGCATAAAAATAAAGTATTTGTTGGTATGAATAAAAATCTTAAGTACAGACTTGTTTGCTTTTTTGAAATTTCTCAAAGAACATATCTTATTTTAGTAATCTTCTTATTTTTTACTGCATGCAAAGACGAATTCACTAAGGAATCTGATGTAGAGTCAATATCTGTTTCCATCTCTTTTGATCGTTTTGATTTAGAATTCTATGATCAGCCCTCTGAGGTTATTCCAGAGCTCAAAAAAAAATATCCTTTTTTATTTCCAAAACAGTTTTCGGACAGTGTTTGGATTAGTCGTCAAAAAGATAGTCTTCAGTTGCTTTTACAGAGTGAGGTAAATAAAACTTTTAAGAATATTGAACTTTTTGAAAGAAATGTAAATCATCTTTTTAAACATATTAAATACCTTTTTCCTCTTGCCAAAATTCCACGAGTAATTACCCTCACTAACAATGTTGATTATCAGGTTAAAACAGTTTATTCTGATAGTTTATTATTAATTTCCTTAGATACTTTTTTAGGATCAGAAAACTATTTGTATGATGGTATACCCAATTATATAAGGAAAGAATTAGACCCAAAATATATTACAGTTCAAATTGCAGATAAATTTGGAACTTTTATTATTCCTCCTGTAGAGAATCGTACTTTTTTAGCTCGTATGATTTATGAGGGTAAAAAGTTGTATTTACAAGACCTTCTGCTTCCTCATGTGCCTATAGAAAATAGAATAGTATACACAAAAGAAGAATTCAATTGGGCTTTAGAGAATGAAAAGTATGTTTGGCAATATTTTATTGAAAAACAGGTTTTATATCAAACACAATTAGAATGGGTGCAAAGATTTATTGAGCCCGCACCTTTCTCCAAATTTTATTTACAGCTTGATAATGAAACACCCGGTAGAATTGGTTCTTGGTTGGGATGGCAAATTGTAAATAGTTACATGACTCAATTTCCAGAGACACCCCTTGATGATTTATTGAAAATTTCTTCACAAAAATTATTTAATCTCTCAAAATATAAACCAAAGCGATAATGGCTATTACAAAGAATACTGAAATTAAAATTGCAGTTAGTTTAGATGAAAATAATATTCCAGAAAATATGAATTGGACTGCTGAAGACGGTGGAATATCACGCCAAGAGACTAAGGCTGTGCTTTTGTCTTTATGGAATTCAGAAGCACAAGAGACACTTAAGATGGACCTTTGGGTAAAAGACATGCCTCTGGATCAAATGCAGCTTTTTTTTCATCAAACATTAGTTTCTTTAAGTGATACTTTTTACGAGGCGACAAAAGACGAAAAAATGACCGCTACAATGAAAGATTTTTGTGATTATTTCGCTGAAAAGTTAGAATTGAAAAAAGACTAAAGAGGATTGATTTCAGTTAAATCTTTATTTAGCGAATTTATATATTTTAGAATTTTTTCACTCCCTGTTTTGTGTAAAGACGAGGTAATAAATATGGGAGGTAATTCTTCCCACTTAGTTTCTAGTATTTTATTGGTATAATTATTAATATTTCGCTCTCTAGCAGCGGGCTTTAGTTTGTCCGCTTTGGTAAAAATAATAGAAAACGGAATATAATTCTCCCCAAGCCATTGCATAAAATTTAAATCAATGGACTGTGGTTCATGACGAATGTCAATAAGTAAAAAGGCACTAACTAATTGTTTTCTTTGTTTAAAATAATTAGTTATAAATTTCTGAAATTTTTTTTTATGTGTTTTCGATACTCTAGCATATCCAAAACCTGGCAAATCAACCAAATACCAACTTTTGTTGATCAGAAAGTGATTAATGAGTTGAGTCTTTCCGGGTCTAGAAGATGTTTTTGCTAGATTTTTTTTGTTACAAATAGCATTTATTAATGAAGATTTACCAACATTAGATCTCCCAATAAATGCGTATTCTGGAACAGCAGTGTTAGGACATTTTGAAACATCTGTATTACTTATTATAAAAGTTGCGGAATGAACCTGCATTATCTTTTTCAGAGATTTGCATTAACTAACCATTTCTCTAATACTTTATTGAATTGAATAGGATGTTCCATCATTGGAGCGTGTCCACAATGATCAATCCAGTACAAGGTTGAATTTGGGAGTAGTTTATCAAATTCTGTTGCTACATTTGGAGGTGTGACACTGTCCTGAGCCCCCCATATTATTGCAGTAGGGGTTTGCATACTGGGTAATTCACTTGCCATATTGTGACGAATGGCACTTTTGGCTAATGCTAGGGTGCGTATAAGTTTGTTCCGATCATTAACTGCTTCAAAAACTTCATCTACAATTTCTTTTGTTGCAACTTTTGGATCATAAAAAACTGCTTCACTTTTCTCCTTAATATAGTCATAATTACCTCTCTTTGGATATCCGTCTCCCATATTATTTTCGTAAAGTCCGGAACTTCCGGTGAGAGCTAATGCTTTCACTAATTCAGGATAATCTCTGGCAAACAATAAGCCAACATGACCTCCCAAAGAGTTACCTAAAAGAATAACATCTTTCAGTCCTTTGTATTTAATGAACCTATAAAGAAATTCAGATAATGCTTTTACAGAAGTATTTTTAATAGCCATACTGTAGACAGGCAATTCAGGAATAATTACTTTATATCCTTTAGGAGGAAAATATTCTAAAACTCCCTTAAAATTACTTAATCCACCCATTAAGCCATGAAGAATGATAATCGGTTGTCCCACTCCAGACTCTATAAAGCTAAATTCTTTTTCTTCAATAATCTTATTATCCATAGTTAAAATGAGTAAAATTAAGTTAGTAAATATAGACATTTCAACATTAGGGATAAACTTTTATTTATGCACTAATTTTAATGATTGCTTTTACAAGTCATGAAAACTTATTAACAATGTGGTAATTAGTGGTAATTAGTGGTAATTATATTTTATATTTGAATATATATAATAATATCACACTTGCAGCACTTAATTGGAACGTACGAATGTAAAGCAGATGCCAAAGGGCGCATCATGCTGCCCATTGCAATTAAAAAACAACTGGCAGCAGTTTCTTCTGGTGGTTTTGTTTTAAAACGAGCTGTATTTAATCCCTGTCTTGAATTGTACCCTATTAAAGAATGGTTGGGATTAATGGAAAAGGTAAATAGTCTTAATAAATTCAACAAAAAAAACAATGACTTTATCAGGCGATTTACAGCTGGTGTAAAGACTATTGAGATGGATGTGTCTGGACGTCTTTTGATACCAAAAGATCTTATTCTTCATTCTAAAATATTAAAAAATGTGGTAGTTTCTTCCACGGTTAATATCCTTGAAATATGGGATAAGTCGCTCTATGAAAAAGCGATAGATGAGGCAGCTCTTGATTTTGGAGCCTTGGCTGAAGAAGTTATGGGAGATAAAGATGGTGACTCAATATCATAACCCTGTACTCCTCGAGGCATCTATTGAGGGGCTAAATATTATTCCAAACGGAACCTATGTTGACGTAACTTTTGGCGGTGGAGGTCACTCTAAAGCAATACTCAATTGTTTGGATGTAGACGGAAGACTTCTTGGTTTTGACCAAGATACTGATGCTTTTAAAAATGTACTGGTAGATTCTCGTTTTGATTTTATTCATTCTAATTTCAGTAATCTCTCACAATATTTGAAATATCATAAAGCAATTCCTGTTGAGGGTATTTTAGCAGATTTTGGGGTTTCTTCTCATCAATTTAATACTCGTGAACGAGGTTTTTCAACTCGACTAAATGCTCGTTTAGATATGCGAATGAATCAATCACAACCTTTAGATGCATTTGAAATCATAAACAATTATTCTGAAGAAGAATTAAAAGTCTTGTTTTATGTATATGGTGAATTAAAAAATTCAAAAGCTATAGCCGCTAAAATTATTGACAGAAGAAATAAAAAGACAATTGAAACTTCCATGGATTTAATTGATCTATTAAGTCCTTTAGTGCCTATTCGAATAAAAAATAAAATTTTTGCACAAATTTTTCAGGCATTAAGAATTGAAGTAAATGATGAACTTGAAGTATTAAAATCTTTTTTATTACAAGCCACGACAGCTTTGGCTAAAGGAGGACGATTGGTGTGCATTTCATATCATTCTCTTGAAGATCGATTAGTAAAAAGATTTTTTCAAACAGGAAGTTTTGAAGGGAAGTTAGAAAAAGATTTTTATGGAAATCCAATAAAGCCATTAATTAAAATTGGAAAGTTAATAGTACCAAAAAAAGAAGAGATTAAAGTAAATGGAAGGTCAAGAAGTGCGAAATTAAGAATTGCAGAGAAGTTATGAATAGACTCCGTTCCATATTAAATATAGAATTCCTTATTAAAGAAGATGCCTTTAGAAATTGGAGGATGATTTTGTTTGTTTTCGTTTTAGCAATTATTATGATTTCAAGTGGACACAGTGCTGACCGTAAAATTTTCAAAATAGCAGCTCTTAATTCTAATATTAGATTACTTAA
>JABGXI010000017.1:0-3992 GCA_018675855.1 Flavobacteriaceae bacterium
CAGTTTCACCAAAAATATTTTTTTTATTTTCGGAAAGTTCATCCTTTCAATCCACGGTTTCAATTTTTAATTTAAGCTATCAAAGAATAATTAAAATAATGAGTGATTTGTTTTCTCTTGGACTTTTAGTTTCGGTTAAATCTCAATCAAAAGCTAGTGAGTTTTTAGGACTTGAAAAAAATAATTTTGAATCACTGACGCATAAACCAATTTTGGATGTAAGAATGAGTAGCGAAATCCAAAATTTGAATAATGTGTATGAAAGTTTAGTAGTTCAAGAGTTTAATTCAGATTATAGTATGGGGTATCAAAAAACATTTGGTTTTAGAGCAGGTACAGCTACTCCATTTTATTTTTATAGCTTGTCTAGTGAATTTCAATTACCCTTGAAAATCAATCCAATAATAACTACTGAAAAGGGATTGAAAAAAATGTCTCCTGAAAAAGCTTTTAAATTATTGAAGGATATTCATGAGAACTTACCCTTATCTTCCAGCTCTCTTACAATTGTAATATCAAATGGATTTTTCAGTCCGATTGATAAAAATATAAGTTGGATTAAGGAATTTGAAAATTATATTAAATGATAAATACTCATTCGGTAACAGATGTTTTTTTTGATCTAGACCATACACTTTGGGATTTTGAAAAGAACTCAGGACTTACCTTTAATAAAATATTTTTAGAATTAAACTTTCCTTTTTCATTAGATGTTTTCTTGAAATTTTACAACCCTATTAATCATGCTCAATGGAAATTATATCGAGAAAATAAAATAACTCAGGAGGACCTACGTTTTAATAGACTAAATAAGACTTTTGAAAAACTGAATTATTCTGCTTCCATCGGTCTTATAGATAACATTTCAGAGAAATATATTACATATTTATCTACTTTCCCTCATTTGTTTGAAGGGACATTAGAGCTTTTAGAAGCATTAAAAAATAGATTCAGATTACATATTATTACTAATGGCTTTGATAAAATTCAGCAGTTTAAAATTGAGAATTCTGGGATTGAATCTTTTTTTGAATTTGTTTTTACAGCAGAAAAAGTTGGTTTCAAAAAGCCTCATCCAGAAATATTTATTCAATCATTAAAAACTGTTAATACAACTGCAGAAGCCTCTATAATGATTGGAGACAGTTTTGAGGCCGATATTTTAGGTGCTTTAAATCAGGGTATGCAAGCAATTCACTTTAATTCTCATAATGAAGAGGTGCATACGAAATGTCCAATTGTTTATTCTCTTGCTGAGTTAAAAGCATTATTTTAACAAACGCTAGGATTAATCAATAAGGCTATAATCAACATTAATAGTTATTTTTGAATATGGATTTAAAAATAGTACAGCAATCAGTGGATAATTGGATTAATGAGCATGGTGTTCGTTATTTTGATGAATTGACTAATATGGCTCAGTTGTCTGAAGAAGTTGGGGAAGTTGCCCGAATTATAGCAAGACGCTATGGTGAGCAATCTGAAAAAGAAAGTGATAAAAATAAAGATTTGGGCGAAGAATTAGCTGATGTTATATTTGTGGCTGTTTGCTTGGCAAATCAAACAGGTGTTGATTTACAAGCTTCTTTTGAAAAAAAGTTAGTTAAAAAAACTTCAAGAGATCATGAGCGCCATCACAGCAATCCTAAATTAAAACCATAACACTTAATGAATATTAAAATAGATCATCTTTCGGGACGTTGTGAAGGCTCTTTGCGCATAACTGGTTCCAAAAGTGAGACAAACCGATTACTATTGTTGCAAGCTTTATTTAAAGGCTTTGAATTAGAAAATATGTCTAATTCTGATGATAGCAAGTTAATGCAAGAGGCACTTGAGTCTACCTCAGAAGTGGTAGATGTTCATCATGCAGGAACAGCAATGCGTTTTTTAATAGCATATTTCTCTCATCTAGAAGGTCGTGAAGTTGTGCTTACCGGTTCAACTAGAATGCAAGAAAGACCTATTAAAATATTGGTAGAAGCCCTTCGCTCGATTGGTGCTTCAATAGTCTATGAAAAATTGGAAGGGTTTCCTCCCATTAGAATCAAAGGTAAAAAACTTTTAGGGGGGACCATATCATTAGCTGCTGATATAAGTAGTCAGTATATATCTGCCTTACTTCTATTGGGAACTGTTTTTGAGAAAGGACTCAAATTAAATTTGGTTGGAAAAATAACTTCGATACCCTACATAAAGATGACCTTAGCATTATTAAATAATTTAGGAATTACCACCAGTTTTAAAGATCAGCTGATTTGTGTTAGTTCAGTTAATAAAATTAAAAGAATAAATCAAGTAGTTGAGTCGGATTGGAGTTCTGCTTCATATTTTTTTAGTATTGTAGCGCTTGCCAAAAAGGCTAAAATAAGTTTAAAAAGTTTTAAGAAATCTAGTTTACAAGGGGATGTCGTTCTTGTAGACATATATGAACAGTTAGGTGTTTCTGCTCGTTTTGAAGAAGACATCTTACACCTAACAAAAGAGAGTAAGCCGCTTCCTGATTCAATACAATTGGATCTTTCAAAAGCACCTGATATTGCTCAAACTATCGCCGTGAGTTGTTATGGACTTGGTGTTGGATGTGACATAGTTGGTTTGCACACACTTAAAATTAAAGAAACTGACCGACTAAAAGCACTTCATGAAGAGCTTACTAAGCTAGGGGCAAAAATTAAAATTACCAATGATAGCTTACATCTCTCACCTGACACAAATTTTATAAATAATCGCTCCATTTCAACCTATAATGATCATAGAATGGCGATGGCTTTTGCTCCTTTAGCATTAAAAATTCCTTTGAAAATAGAAGATTCCTCGGTGGTTTCAAAATCTTATCCTGACTTCTGGAATGATTTAAGAAAGCTTAATTTTGAAATTAAACAGAGATAAATACGTTTTTACTTGACATCGCCTATGTTGAGATGTTATATTTGCAGACCGAAGGAATTAAATTAATTTAAGTAGGTTTTAGTCTAATTTAATTTTCCTCAAAACATGAATTGATAATTTAATCTTCATGTTTATAAATTAATTTGTATTAATTATAAAAATTTAAATCTGTGAAACTCTCTAATTTTCAATTTGAACTTCCTGGTGAATTACTAGCTCAACGACCGGCCCAAGACCGGGATGAATCTAGATTAATGGTACTAAATCGTAAGGAGGAAACAATAGAGCATCATGCTTTTAAAGATGTTATTAACTATTTTGATGAAGGTGATGTAATGGCTTTAAATAACACAAAAGTTTTCCCTGCCCGCCTTTTTGGAAACAAAGAAAAAACAGGCGCTCGAATAGAAGTTTTTTTATTGCGTGAGTTAAATCAGGAACAACGCCTTTGGGATGTCTTGGTTGATCCAGCTCGTAAAATCCGAATTGGGAACAAATTATATTTTGGTGAAGATGAAAGTTTAGTAGCTGAAGTTATCGATAATACCACATCTAGAGGTAGAACCCTTCGTTTTCTATATGATGGAGACTATGTTGAATTTAGAACAAAGCTTAAGGAACTTGGACAAACCCCACTTCCTAAATATATTAAAAGACCTATAGAAGATGAAGATCGTGAGCGGTATCAAACTATTTATGCTAAACATGAAGGTGCGGTAGCTGCACCAACAGCAGGGCTTCATTTTTCAAAGCACCTTTTAAAACGATTAGAGATAAAAGGTGTTAATATTGCAGAGCTAACATTACATATTGGATTAGGAACTTTTAGTCCTGTTGAGGTTGAAGATTTATCAAAGCATAAAATGGATTCTGAAGAATTGATTATTGACTCTATAGCTGCAGCAAAAGTAAATAAAGCGATTACAGAACGCAGAAAAATATGTGCGGTTGGAACTACCGTAATGAGGGGTTTAGAAAGTTCAGTGTCTTCTGCGGGATTATTAAATGAATATGATGGATGGACTCACAAATTTATTTTCCCTCCCTATGATTTTTCTATTGCAAACTGTATGATTACTAATTTTCATACTCCAAAATCA
>JABGXI010000127.1:0-6672 GCA_018675855.1 Flavobacteriaceae bacterium
AATAAGTCTTAAAATCATTTAAATAAGGTATTTTGAAGCCATTTTTTTTGATATGTGCCTTTAGCATCATATCTACTTGCCTGAAACTGAATGTTAAACTTTCGATCTCTAGGGTCATTTCCTACTCCAGCAACATACATCCAATTTCCCCAATTACTATGAACATCATAATCTATTAATTGTTTTTCAAAATATGCAGCTCCCATTCGCCAATCCATTAACATATTTTTTGTGAAATAACTTGCTACATTCTGTCTACCTCGATTACTCATAAAACCTGTTTTTTTAAGTTCAATCATATTGGCATTAACAAAAGGCTCCGAAGTTTTTCCTTCTATCCATTTATCATATATCTCGTGGTTAGTTTCCCAAGTATATTTTTGTGATAAAATCCCACCCAACTTAAATATCTTAGTGCCGTGCTTCAAAGAGATGTATTTAAAATAATCACGCCAAATTAACTCAAAAATTAACCAATAAGTTGATTCATTTTTATGAACTTCTTTTTCATATTTTTTGATACTCCAATAAATAGTTTTAGCAGAAAGTGATCCATTTGCAAGCCAGGGAGAAAATTTTGAGCTATAGTTAGAACCAAGCATTCCATTTCTTGTTTTTTTATAAAATGAAAGTCGTTTGGATTTCCAAAAATAATCATCTAGTCGTTCTATTGCTGAATTTGTACCTCCAGAAAAAGGAAATGCTGTATTTACCGGTGTTTCAAAAGAATTAAATCCTAGAGATTTAAGTGAAAGAAGTGGATAGGTTTTGGCAAGTAATGAATCTTTGGACAATAGTTTAGGACTTGAAATACAGGATCTTACTTGAGTAAATTTCTCGCATTGTTTCCTGAAAACAGTAAAAACCTCTGGGATTGAATCTATTGTCATTGGAAGATCTTCAGGATGAAATAAAAATTGATCATAATGAGAATCTAAAATAACTTTTTTTGGCAGTGAGGCAATTAGAGAATCTGTTACAAATTTTTCTTCTGAAGTCCACTCTTTTTGATAAAAAACAGTGGAAGCGTTAATTGTATTAACCCAATAAGGGATTCTCTCACTTGCAGTTTTATTTTCTACAATTAGTGTTATGTTTTTTTGAAGTAGTTCTATTTTTAAAGCAGCTAATGTTTCAAGGATAAAATTAATTCTATGGACTCCTGTTTTTTGAAAACCCCATCGTGTATTTAAAAACTCTTTAGGCTCAAATGTATAATAAGCCACTACCCTATCAAAATCATTACATGCCTTATAAAAAGACTCCTGATCCTGAAAACGTAAATCATTTCTTAACCAAACAATAGCAGTTTTCATACTCCTTTACATTTTTTACTACAATATTTTACAGATTCCCAGTCTCGTTCCCATTTTTTTCTCCAATGAAACGAACGTTTACAGCTAAGGCAAATTTTTTGAGGTAGATGCTGTTTTAATAGTCTTTTCATAAAGTATTTAAGGCAGTCTTATAAACCATTAGACAGCGCTCACGAGCCTTCTTATGATCTATCATGGGAGCAGGATAATCAATTTCCTGAAAATTAGGCACCCATTTTTGAATATATCGTAACTCCTTATCAAATTTTTTAACTTGCTCTGATGGGTTGAAAATCCTAAAATAAGGAGCGGCATCTACTCCACAGCCTGCAACCCACTGCCAATTCCCAACGTTGCTAGACATTTCATAGTCTAGTAGTTTTTCAGCAAAATATGCTTCCCCCCAACGCCAGTCAATTAATAAGTGTTTACACAGAAAACTACCTACAAGCATTCGCACTCTATTGTGCATAAAACCAGTTTGATTTAACTGACGCATCCCTGCATCAACAAGAGGATAACCAGTATCACCTTTACACCACTTTTCAAAATCTGCTGGATTGTTTAACCATTCAATTTTATCGTATTGAGGCTTAAAGCTTTTATAAGACGTATGGGGAAAATGCCATAATATTTGCATGAAAAATTCACGCCAAATCAATTCTTTTAAAAAAATATTGTTAGAACGCGAAGCTGCTTTTTGAACCAAAGCACGAACACTAACTATTCCAAAACGCAAATAAGATCCTAATCTAGAAGTTGAGTCTAATGAAGGAAAATTTCTTGTCTCTTCATATTCATCAATAACTTTATTGTCAAAGGAATATTTTGGCTCTACAATAATACTTTTATCAAATCCTAAGTCAGCAAGATTGATTTTAGGCAACGATTCGTTAAAAGTTAAATTTCCTAATAAAGTTTCTGAAGGATATGTTTTTAATGCATTCTCTTCAAAACGTTCAAGCCATTTTCTTGAAAATGGTGTATAAACTTTATAAGGGCTACCATCTTTTTTAACGATTTCATCTTTTGCAAAAATTACCTGATCCTTATACATTTCAAAAGCTACCCCTGCTTTTTCCAGTAGTCGATGAATTTCAGCATCTCGATTAGTAGCATAAGGTTCATAGTCTTCATTACAAATAACTTTTTCAACCCTCCATTTGTTTATTAACTCTGGGAAAATAGTCTTTGGAGTACCATGAAATCTTCCAACAGAACATCGTTTGGTCTTCATAGCAAGATCAATATTGTTCAAGGACATTAATATCATTTCAAGGCGTGCGTCTTGCTTTGGAAGTTTTTTAAGAATTTTTTTATCAAAAATAAAGATCGGCAATACTTTGTTTTTACCGTTCAAAGCATGAAATAATCCACAATTATCTTCAATCCTAAGATCTCTTCTGAACCAAAATAACGTGATTTTTTCCATTAATATGTTTATGTTTTTAAATTACCAATTCCGCCATCAATTTGTAATATTCTTCCAGTCATCCAACTACTCTTATCACCTAATAAAAAAGCTGTTACATCTGCTAACTCCTTGGCAGTACCAATTCTTCCTAGTGGATGACGCTCATTAGCTTTTTCCATTTTAATATCGTTATTTAAAAACTTTGAGGCTAAGGGAGTGTCAACGATTGAAGGTGCAATCGCATTTACCCTAATCTTAGGAGCAAACTCTGCTGCTAAAGACCTAGTTAATCCTTCTATAGCACCTTTTGAAGCAGAAATAGAACTGTGAAAGGGCATTCCCGTCTGGACGGCTACAGTACTGTAAAAAACAACTGAAGCTTTAGCACTTGCTTGCAACAATCCTAAGACTGATTTCAAGGACTTGATAGCTCCCATAACATTAATCTCAAAATCATCTGTAAAGGCTTCAATTTTCAGCCCCTTAAAGGGCCTTAAGTTAATCGACCCTGGACAGTATACAAAACCGTCTAAAGTTTCAGGTAAAAGTGAGGTGTCAATTGTATCTTTGGTAGCATCAAAAGGAATGTAATTAACCTCTAGACCAGCAATTCCATCGCTAGACCGACTTGCAACATAAACATTATTATCTGGTGATAATAATGTAACTAAAGCTAGGCCAATGCCTGAACTTCCACCGATCACTAATATATTTTTATTTTTCATCATTTGTATATTCTCCAAAAAGGTTAATAAGTGCTTTTTCTCTGTATTCAAAAATTTCTTTTAATTTGGGTGCTACTATAATTGGATGGAATAATTGACCTAAAATTCCTAACGGAATTTTATAATCAATAATATCAGTCATTTCTACTCCATTTTTTATGGGTTTAATAAAATGTTTATGGTGCCATAGTGCATATGGGCCAAAACGTTGCTCGTCTACAAAATAATTCCCCTCATCAACATGAGTTATTTCAGTGACCCATTTTGTTGGTATATTTAATAGTGGCGTAACAATGTATTGAATGATTTGTCCTGCATACATTTTATCTGCGGCTCCTTCTAAAATATTAAAGCTCATATAGTCAGGAGTAATCCTTTTTAAATTTTTTGGGTCAGAAAGAAAATCCCATGCTTTTTTTTGAGAAATTGGAAGGTTTTGAACCGTTTTTAAACGATATATTTTCATTAATTTTTTTATAAAAACAAATCTACTAAATGTTTAAATATTATAACACATGGTTAAACAACAAATATTCAGTTGATTTAATTTAGAATAATAAATAAAAAACATCCGTTAATAAATTATATTTGACAAACTAAAAAAACATCATGAAAAAATTGAAATATTTAGTGCTTTTGATAAGCTCTTTTGGATTTGCTCAAATCTTAACGCCACAACCTAGCCCATATAGTAAAATTCAACAAACTGTTGGGTTAACTGAAGTGACTATTGAATATTCTAGACCTGCACTTAGGGGCAGAACTATAATGGGTGATCTAGTCCCTTACGGTGAACTATGGAGAGCTGGTGCAAACAAAAATACCATGATCAACTTTTCTGATGATGTAATTTTAGATGGCACCAAAATAGCTAAAGGAAATTATGCTTTATTTATTCGTCCAGGCAAAACCTTATGGGAGGTTTTTTTCTACAGTAATACTGAAAATTCAGGGCTCCCAAAAAACTGGAATACGAACTTAATTGCAGCGGTTGCGGAAGTTGTTCCTCATACAACTGAAACTACCTGGGAATCTTTTACTATTTCAATTGATGATCTTAATAATACTGGAGCTACTTTAAATATTAAATGGGAAAACACCGAGGTTAAAATTCCTTTTAAAGTACCTACAGATAAAAAAACAATGGCTTCAATAAAGGAAATCATGAAAGGATCCCCCAAATCTAGAGATTACTATAGTGCTGCCATTTATTATAGAGAAACTGGAAAGGATTTAAGACAAGCTAAGAAATGGATTGCGAAAGCAATTGATCTTGATGAAGGGAAATACTGGATGTATCGTCAACAATCACTTATCCTTGCAGAATTAAAAGAAACAGAAGCTGCCATTGTAGCTGCGAAAACCTCTTTGAAGTTAGCGAAAGAGGCGGGTAATAATGACTATATTCGTTTAAATACTAAATCCATTGAAGAATGGTCTAAGTAATAATGAACCCTTTAAAAAAAAATCACTTTAGAGTGGTTTTTTTTGCTCTTTTTTAAGATAACTTTTATATATGATATTAAAAACCAAGCCAAAAATAACTAAGAAAGTCCCCACTAGTTGAAAAAACTCATACTGTTCTGATAACACAAAGAAACCAAACAATAAAGTAAATAATACCTCTACATACTTAAAAGGTGCCACCATGTGTGCCTCTCCATTTCGAAAAGCTTTAGTCATAAATAATTGTCCAAAAAAACCAAAAAAACCTAGGCTAATTAAAAGAAATAGATTCTCACCAGAAGGGGTCTTCCATGAAAAAAAACTTCCAATTCCTCCAACAACTGTTGCGAGTAACATAAAATAATGAACAACAACTACGGGATGGTCTCCACTTCCAATTTTTGCAATTAAAATGTAAACGATGGCAGAAAAAAAAGCAGCTAATAAGACAAGAAAAACTCCAAAACTTGATCCAGAGCTATCATAACTTTTTATTAGAAAAACTCCTGCAAACGCCATAAAAAAGAAAATCCATTGTATGGGTTTGATTACTTCTTTAAGATATACTACAGCCAATAAAGCAGCAAAAATAGGAGATACATAGCGAAGAGTTACTGCACTTCCAATAGATATATAGTGTAATCCCCAAAAAAATAAAATCATTGAAGTTACACCCACTAAAGATCTAAGGATCAATAATTTCTTTTGATTTCCCCACTGCGGAATCCCTTGAGATTTCAGAAAACTATACGTTATTAGCAATGAACCTATTGACCTAAAAAAAACGAGTTGAAAGGTTGAAAAATTTACTAAATACTTTACAATAGCATTCATAAAAGCAAATGATAGTGTACTAAGTAACATATATTTTATGGCCTTATAAAAAGTTGAATTCAATTAATGATTATTTTTTGCAAATATGGATAAATTGAGTGATTTAGTAAAGGTTTTATCACTAGATAAAATAAGTAGTATCTTCGAAATTCATTAAAAAATGATGCCTTTTGGGTTCACTTTCTCTTTTTAATTTTGCACTTGCTGCTTTTTGTGCTTTTTTACTTGGTATTTCAAAATCTGGCCTCAAGGGTATTGCAGCATTAATAGTTACTGGTTTTGCATTAGTGTATGATGCACGAAATTCAACAGGTGTACTAATGCCTCTTTTATTAGTGGGAGATGTTTTTGCAATTATCTATTACAAAAGGCATGTGAAATGGAAATATATAGCCAAACTACTACCCTGGATGATAGCAGGAGTTCTTATGGGAGTTCTTGGCGGAAAATTTATCTCAGAGGATATTTTTAAATATGGAATGGCTTCAATAATTCTTTTTAGCGTTGCCTTAATGTATTATTGGGAAAATAAAAAAGATAAAACTATACCTTCGCATTGGACTTTTGCTAGTTCTATGGGTATTCTTGCAGGCTTTACAACCATGATAGGAAATTTAGCAGGGGCATTTTCTAATATTTATTTTTTAGCGATGCGTCTTCCTAAAAATACTTTTATTGGAACAGCTGCATGGCTTTTTTTTTTGATAAATACATTTAAATTACCTTTTCATATTTGGAGTTGGGAAACAATAAACGAAGTTTCTATTCTAAAAAGTATTGAGCTAGTGCCATTTGTCATTATTGGATTGTTTTCAGGGGTTTTTATTGTTAAAAAAATCAAAGATGACAACTACCGTAAGCTGATTTTATTTTTCACTGCTGTGGGAGGTATTACCATTTTATTTAATTAGTCAATTTGTCTACAACTGCTCGAATA
>JABGXI010000128.1:0-28396 GCA_018675855.1 Flavobacteriaceae bacterium
AACGTTCCAGACAAATCAATTGCACTGTCAAGAGCAGTTCCTTGAGAGGAAAGCATTTCTGTATTGAGTGCTTGAAGGAACATCTTGCCAGCACTATAATCTGTTGTGATGGGAAGCTGAGGAATTGCCTGTGCTGCATAAGCTATTATTCCTATTCGATCACTTGTCAATTGATTTAAAATAGCTGAAACTAAGCGTTTAGATTTTTCTAAACGATTAGGAGCCACATCTTCAGCGAGCATACTTTTGGAAACATCTATTGCAAAAACAATATCTACTCCCTCTCGTTTTACTGTTTCAAGTTGAGTACCTATTTTTGGATTCATTAAGCCTAGAACCAACAAAAAAATCGCAAGACTAAATATCGCTAACTTTAAACCTGGTTTAAATTTTGAACGATTTGAACTTAAAAAATCTAAAAGTACCGGGTTAAAAAATAGAGCTTGAGTTTTTCTTTTCCAACGTAAAACAAATGCATAGAATATCCAAAACACAGGAAGCATTAATAGAAGGAAGACATATTGATAATCGTCTATCTGATACATTTATATAAAACTTTTAAATAGTGAATTTCGTCCAATCCATTCAAGTGTAATTAAAACTAAGGCAAGAATTATCAATAAACGATATTTTTCGTCATAATTATAATATTTGAATTCTTCAACTTCAGATTTTTCAAGCTTATTAATTTCCGCGTAGATTTCTTCTAACTTTTTATTATCAGTAGCTCTAAAGTAAATTCCTCCGGTTGATGAGGCAATTTCTTTAAGTAAGGCTTCATCAATTTCTACTTTAGTCAGGGCATATTGAAATTCTCCATTTGGTAAAATACCAACAGGAGCGAGCGCAGTTCCATTACTACCCAAACCGATTGTATAGGTTTTAATGCCAAATTCAACTGCAAGCTCAGTAGCAATTTTAGGGTCAATAAAGCCAGAATTATTTACACCGTCTGTTAATAAAATAATTACTTTGCTTTTTGCCCTGCTATCTTTTAATCGATTAACGGAAGTAGCCAATCCCATTCCAATAGCAGTTCCATCTTCTATGAGACCTTGATAAGAAATTTCCCTCAAGGCACCTTTAATAATACTTTTATCACTAGTTATGGGTGTTTTAGTATAACTTTCTCCAGCATAAACTACCAAACCAATTCGATCTGAAGTCCTATCATCAACAAAGGTTGCTGCGACTCTTTTTAAAGCACTCAAACGGTCTGGTTTCAAATCTTGTGCCAACATACTTGAAGAAACATCAATAGCCATAACAATATCTATCCCATTATTTGTTTTTGTTCGAGTAGAAACATCTACTGTTTGAGGACGTGCAATTGCGAAAATAATTAAAGTTATTGCTGAAATTTTAAAAGCAAAAAGAATTGGGTAAATCATACTCAAAAAAGATTTTTGTTTTGAAAAACTAGAAAGACTAGACATTTTAAGTTCAGGTTGTGCTTTTCTCCATGTAAATAAATGCCATAAAATAACTGCTGGCAATAATAACAGTAACCAGAGATAGTTTGGATTTGCAAAATAAATACCTTCAAACATTTACTTAAAGTTCTTTTATCAATTCTATACTATTAATTATTCTTTCCTCAATTTCAGTCGCATAACGATCTTGTTTTTCATACATCATGGTAATTATAATTGTTCCTTCTTCAAAGTTTATTAATAGAGAAGTAAAATTACAACGTACTCTTTCGTTTTCCCCCTGTCGAGGATAGTCTAATGTTCCATAAATTTTAGCAACAGGTATTCCAGAAGGAAGTGTTAGTTCATCATTTTTCATTAAAATATTGACTGCCCCTTTTGCTTCAAAATTAGAAATAATAGATGTTATCAAAGCTTGTCCTCTTTCTGCATCTGCATCTTTTGGAATCGACGATTTGTTTTGTGAGTTTTGATTTTTTTGAGGATCTGGTTTTGGAAAATCAAACAACAGGTCAATATAAAAAGGACTGTCTAGGTTCCCTAAGTTAAACTGCTGAAGCGTTTTTGACTCAAGAGAGATACGTGCCAAAACTTTAGGTGTTTCAATTTTTAAGGGGGGGGTCCCATATTGACTGTTTACCCATTGACCACTAAATAAAGCTTTCGTAGGGTACTTAAAGAGTGTGTCTCGGACTGGATAATAGCCATAAACTAACATCGAAATGGATAAACCTAAAACGGTTAAAAGTCCTACACCAGAAAGTCCCCATATCCATTGTTCTTTTCTGCGCTTTTGAGCTAATAGTTCTTGATAGGCCTCTTTTTGTTTTAATTCTTCCTCAGTAGGCTCTGGAAGAGCTTCCTTTGTTTCAATTAAAACATGTTCAACTGCAATTCGATCTTCATTTGCAATTCTATATTCTGGCATTGATTTTGCAAATTTAACTAAATCTGCATTTTTTAAAACCTCTTTTAAACTCTTCAATGTAACATGATCCAAATCTAACGTTCCAGCATCTTTTCGCATTTCTAGCTTTGCCAATAATTCCTCCGATGTACTTTCTAATGCATCTATTTTTGCCTCTTCTTCAAGGTAACGACGAACCACATCCGTTAAGCGAGAATAATATTTTTTATATTCATCTTGTTCTGAAAGTTTTTCTCCTTCCAAGGCTTTAAGTTCTTCAATGGCTCTATCAAATGGAGGAAGCTCTTGTTTTCGAAGTTCTTTTCTCCTTTTTTGGAAGAAATAAGCATATAAAATTCCTGCTAAAGCTAATGAAAACACCGCGCCCCATAGAAGCTTTACTATAAATACTTCATAGTTCTTATCAACAGTTATTAAGGGCTTAATGTCATATAATTTTTGTTGAAGCGTATCAACAACAACAGTCTCCACCCTCACGGGAATAAGTGCTGCAATTTTAGAAAATCCATTAATTATTACTTGCTGTTGAGGTAAAAAATAATTCCCAGAATCGAATTGAATGAGTGCATATTTTTTTGTGTACAAATAATGAGATTGCGTTTTAATGGTGTCTACTAGACTTTCTTCAAGAAGCTCAAAAGGAGTAAAAATAGGTTGATCCGGAAAAATAACTTGTGCCGTACTATCTGCTTTTACTTGAAGAGTATAGTTTATTTGCTCTCCAATTTTAAACTTTGTTGAATCTATAGATACCGATAGCTCTCCTTGGCTCTGAGACCAAAGTGAATTCATCAAAATGAATGCTAACAAAATATAACCTGTTTTTTTCATTTTAAATTCTGGCTTTAAAATAACCCAATAATTTTTTTACATAACTCTGGTCAACGGCACAACTCAAACTTCCTGCTCCATTTTTTTTAAAAAGTTCCTCATAATTACTAGCAAGAGTTTTATAATGTTTTTCATACTCATTTCTAACACTTTTTGAATGAGTGTTTATCCATTGAACGGAACCTGTCTCTGCATCGCGCATAGAAACAATTCCTAATTTTGGAAGAACGGCTTCTAAGGGGTCATAAACTCGAATTCCTGTTAAATCATGCTTTTTTGAGGCAATTCGTAATGTTTTCTCATAGCCTTCATCCATAAAATCAGAAAGCATAAATACTATGGCTTTCTTTTTAAGAACACTTAAAAGAAATTCTAAAGTGGTAGCGATATTTGTCCTTTTACTTTTTGGCTCAAATTCTAACAACTCTCTAATGATTCTTAGAATGTGTGAACGTCCTTTTTTAGGTGGGATAAATAATTCTACTTGATCAGAAAATAACAATAACCCTACTTTATCATTGTTCTGAAGGGCTGAAAAGGATAGGGTTGCAGCAATTTCAGTAAGGATTTCTCTTTTTAGCTGGGTTTTAGTTCCAAAAGTCTCTGAACCACTCACATCAACAACCAACATGAGTGTTAATTCCCTTTCTTCTTCAAAGATTTTTACAAAAGGTTCATTATACCTTGCTGTGACATTCCAATCGATTGCGCGGATATCATCTCCATATTGATATTGACGTACTTCACTAAAAGTCATACCACGACCTTTAAAGGTAGAATGGTATTCTCCTCCAAATAGATGATCACTTAAACGACGTGTCTTGATCTCTATTTTACGAACTTTTTTCAGTAGCGCTTTTGTATCCATTGCGTCCTATGCTGGAGTCTAAATAGTAATAAATTAGTATTTTAAGGAACTTCTACCTCATTAATGATTTGAGTAATCAAATCTTCTGTAGTAACATTCTCTGCTTCTGCTTCATATGTCAAGCCAATTCTGTGGCGTAACACATCATATATTACTGCACGAACATCTTCTGGGATTACATATCCTCTGTGCCTTAAAAAGGCATGGCATTTGGCTGCAGTAGCCAAATTAATACTTCCTCTTGGAGAGGCGCCAAAACTAATTAAAGGCTTGATTTTATCTAAATTGTAATTCTCAGGGTATCTTGTTGCAAAAATCAAATTAAGAATATAATTCTCAATTTTTTCATCCATATAAACCTCACAAACCGTTTCTTGAGCAGATATTATTTGCTTGGAAGTTACTACGGGCTTGACCTTAGCTGAACTACTAGAAAGATTGTTTCTAACAATAAGCTGTTCTTCTTCTAATTTAGGATAGTCTATTACAGTTTTTAGCATAAAGCGATCTACTTGTGCTTCTGGCAGGGGATAGGTCCCCTCCTGCTCTACTGGATTTTGAGTAGCCATTACTAGAAAAGGCGCTTGAAGTTTAAAAGTAGTATCACCGATTGTAACCTGCTTTTCTTGCATCGCCTCTAAAAGAGCTGATTGAACTTTGGCCGGTGCTCTATTAATCTCATCTGCTAATACAAAATTGGCGAAAATGGGTCCTTTTTTTATTAAAAAATCATTCTCTTTAATATTGTAAATCATGGTTCCTACAACATCCGCAGGAAGCAAGTCTGGTGTAAATTGAATACGGCTAAAACTTCCCTTAACAGCTTGACTCAAAGTATTAATTGCCAAAGTCTTCGCAAGTCCAGGCACTCCCTCAAGAAGAATGTGGCCACGACCTAACAGACCTATTAAAAGGCGCTCGATCATCTGTTTTTGTCCCACTATTACTTTGTTCATTTCAAACGTAAGCAAGTCGACAAAAGCACTTTCCTTTTGAATTTTCTCATTGATTGCATTTATATCAATCACTTCATTTGTACTATTTTTCATCTAAATATTCTATGTTTTTCGGACAGCAAATTTGAAAAATATATTTTCTATTTATTGTTAATAATAGGTTAAAAATTGAGGAACATTAAAATTAAAGAAATACCCGAATGTTCCTATTTTAGTGGTGAATTTAAAGCATTTAATCTGTATCCGAAGAATCCTGATTAAATTTTATCAAATCAAAATATGTATTTTAACAAAAAAACTCGATTAAATAACGAATTCGTGTATTTAGAAATCGGATAATCATAAAAAAAAATCAGTGAAAGACAATTCAAGAATAATCTCTGGCACAATGAATTGGGGCGTTTGGGGTAATGATTTTGACTCTTATAAAATGGAATCACTTTTAGAAAAAACTTTAGAAATCGGAATTAACACTTTTGATCATGCCGATATTTACGGAGGTTATACCACTGAAACTACTTTTGGGACTGCATTTAAAAATAGTAAGATCGATCGGGAAACTTTACGTTTTATATCCAAATGTGGTATCCAATTACCTTGTGAAGAAAGGCCACTTCCAGTTAAACACTACAACTACTCACAAACACATATTCGCATGAGTGTTGAAAATTCATTACGCCGGCTAAATACAGAATACCTTGACGTACTTCTTCTTCACCGTCCAAGTCCACTAATGCATGCCGAAACCATTGCTAGAGTAATTCAAGATTTGCAACAGGAAGGAAAAATAATTGAATTAGGCGTTTCTAATTTTACACCCTCACAAATAGAGTTATTACAACAAGAATTAACCTTAACATGGAATCAGATTGAATGTTCTTTAACTCATGAACAGCCGCTATTTAATGGAACACTAGATTATATGAAAGCTCAAAGCATTGGCGCAATGTCATGGAGCCCATTGGGGAGTTATTACAAAAAAAATAGTGTTAAAATAGATCGAATTTCAAAATGTATTAGACCTCTTTGTGAGAAATATACTTGCTCAGAAGATCAGTTACTATTGGCATGGTTGCTTTATCATCCTTCAAAAATATTTCCTGTAGTAGGAACTACTTCAGTAAAACGTTTAAAAGCTTCCCAAGAAGCACTTTTAATAAATTTAGAAATTACAGATTGGTTTTTAATGTTGGAAGCAAGCATGGGAGAACCATTACCTTAAGATTATATGAAAAATAAAATTGTGCTAATTACAGGTGCCAGCAGTGGAATTGGTTGGGCAACAGCAGAAGCTTTTGCTGATCAGGGTGCAAACTTAATCTTATGCGGAAGAAGGAAGAAAAAATTAGAAAAATTATCACAGAAGCTAACAACAAAAACCCTTCTTCTTACCTTTGATGTTCGTGACAGAAAAGCTGTATTTGAATCTCTTAGCCATCTTCCTAAAGAATGGAAAAATGTAGATGTCTTAATTAATAATGCTGGAAATGCACATGGTTTAGATCCTGTTCAAACTGCGAATTTAGATGATTGGGATGCTATGATTGATGGAAATGTTAAAGGACTGATGTATGTCACAAAAGCTATTCTTCCCAACATGTTAAAGGCAAAAAAAGGTCATATTATAAATCTTGGTTCCATTGCAGGAAAAGAAGTCTACCCTAATGGAAATGTTTACTGCAGTAGTAAATATGCAGTAGATGCTTTTACTCAAGGTTTGCGAATAGATTTGAACCCCGATGGAATAAAAGTAAGTGCTATACACCCTGGATTAGTGCATACAGAATTTTCTGAAGTTCGCTTTAAAGGGGATCAAAAACGTGCTGATAAAGTCTACGCTGGAATTGAAGCGCTTAAAGCTAAAGATGTTGCAGATGCTATTCTTTATATTGCGCTTGCGCCATCTAAAGTTAATATTGCTGATCTGGTATTACTGCCTTCCCGCCAAGCAAATGCATATATTTCAAATAGAAAATAATAAAAATTTTAGGTGTATTCTTATTGAATATCTATTTTTCCAATACTTCGGGATATAGAAAATCATTATAAGGAAAACGTGTAATGTGTATTTCTCTAACTTCTTTATACACCCGTTCACGAAAACCTTCTAGATTATCTTTGTTTAATGCCGAAATGAAAAGAGCATTCCCGTTCATTCTATGCATCCATGTCTGTTGCCATTCTTCAAGGGTATAGTGGCACTCACTACGTTTTTCTATAAGCTCTGTTTCATCCCAAGGTTCATTTTCATAAGCATCAATCTTATTAAAAACCATGAGAGTAGGTTTATCCAAACTTTTAATTTCTTTTAAAGTCTGATTTACAGAATCTATATGTTGCTCAAAATTTGGATGAGAAATGTCTACCACGTGCAATAACATATCTGCTTCTTGAACTTCATCTAATGTACTCTTAAAAGATTCTACAAGTTGAGTGGGGAGCTTTCGTATGAATCCAACCGTATCGCTCAATAAAAAGGGAAGGTTTCCAATTACAACTTTTCTAACAGTTGTGTCTAAGGTGGCGAAAAGTTTATTTTCAGCAAATACTTTACTTTTTGCAACTACATTCATGAGGGTTGATTTTCCAACATTCGTGTAACCTACCAAAGCAACTCGAACCAAAGCCCCCCGATTTCCTCTTTGAGTAGCCATTTGCCTGTCGATGGTAATCAACTTTTTCTTTAAAAGTGAAATTTTATCACGTACAATTCTTCGGTCAGTTTCGATTTCAGTTTCACCTGGACCCCGCATTCCAATTCCTCCTCGTTGTCGCTCTAAATGCGTCCAAAGTCCTTTTAACCTTGGAAGTAAATATTCATATTGTGCCAGTTCTACCTGATTTCTTGCATAACTTGTTTGTGCGCGTTGCGCAAAAATATCAAGTATTAAACCTGTGCGATCTAAAACCTTTACCTTTAATATTTTTTCAATATTTCCTTGTTGTGCAGGTGTGAGTTCGTCATCAAAGACAACGGTTGAAATATCATTATCGGTTACATACTCTAACACTTCTTGAAGTTTCCCTGATCCAATAAACGTTTTGGGATTTGGAAGATCAATTTTTTGAGTAAAGCGTTTCGTTACATCTCCTCCAGCTGTAAAAGCCAAAAAAGTAAGTTCATCTAAATATTCTTTCGACTGGACTTCGTCCTGTCTAAAATTTATAATTCCCACCAATACTGTTTTCTCAAATTCGAGTGATTTTTCTTCAATCATATTAATGGTTTTCCCATTTTTTTAATTCAAATTTCTTTCCGTCAAATTCACCATAAGTAAAATGTGTGATCCAATCACCAGTGTTAACATAAGTTGAGGTATTATTTAATTTAATTTCCATAGGAAAATGACGGTGACCAAAAATGAAATAATCACGGTGTTTTTGAGCTAATTTTCGTTTTGAATAAATTGCCAACCATTCCTTTTCTTCTCCCAAAAAAGAAATATCTTCATCTCCTGAAAGAATTTTATTTTTTACTGAAAAATATTGGCCCAATCGTAACGCTATATCAGGGTGAAGGGCTTGAAAAAGTCTTTTGGCTAAAGGATTAGTGAAAATTTTTTTCATCCGCTTATACCCATTGTCGTTTGGACCCAAGCCATCACCATGTCCAATGTAAAAAGAAGTGTTTCCCAGCATAAAGTCTTTAGGCTTGTGGTGCACAGGAACTCCTAATTCTTTCTCAAAATAATTCTTCATCCATAAATCATGATTACCTACAAAATAGTGAACTGGTATTCCATTATCTACAAATTCAGCTAGCTTTCCCAAAATTCTAACAAAACCCTTTGGAACTACTGTTTTATATTCAAACCAAAAGTCAAATAAGTCACCTAATAAAAATAGTGCTGCTGCATCTTTTTGAATATGATTTAACCAGGACATAAAAATTCTCTCTCGCTCCCTACTGTCTTTAATATTAGGAGCACCAAAATGCTGGTCAGAGGCAAAGTATATGTTTTTATCTTCAGGGATTTTCATTTACTATCCTATAGCTTGTTTTAAATCTTCTATTAAATCTCTTGCGTCTTCAATTCCAACGCTAAGTCGAATCAAAGAATCAACCACACCGCTTTTTTCTCTTAATTCCTTGGGAATTGAAGCATGCGTCATACTTGCAGGATGGCCTGCTAAACTCTCAACACCACCTAATGACTCTGCAAGTGTAAAGAGTTTTAGACTTTCTATAATTTTTATAGCGGCATTGTAATCTCCTCCTTTAGTTACAAAGGATAGCATACCACCATAATCATTCATTTGAGCTTTTGCCACACCATGGTTTGGATGCTCATCAAAACCTGGCCAATAAACTTTTTCAATTTTAGAGTGTTGTTTTAAGAAATGAGCTATTGCCGCTGCATTTTCACAATGTCGTTGCATTCTTACGTGAAGAGTTTTAATTCCACGGAGGGTTAAAAAACTGTCCATAGGTCCGCATATAGCTCCACTTGCGTTTTGAATAAAACCAATTCTTTCAGCTAATTCTTCATCTTTAACAACCAGAGATCCAAGTACAACATCTGAATGCCCTGCTAAATATTTGGTAGCAGAATGCATAACAATATCTGCACCTAAAGTTAAGGGCTGTTGAAGATACGGAGAGGCAAATGTATTATCTACTGCTACCATAATTCTATGTTTTTTGGCGAGAGTTGTAATTGACTTTATATCAATTATATTCATCATTGGATTAGTGGGTGTTTCAACCCACAAAAGTTTGGTATTGCTGTTAATAAATTTCTCAATTTTTTGAGGGTTATCCATTCCAACAAAATGAAACTTTAAACCAAAATTTTCAAATATTTTAGTGAATAAACGATATGACCCTCCGTATAGATCATCTGTTGAAATAATCTCATCTCCAGGTTTTAATAATTTTAAAACAGCATCCATAGCTGCTAGTCCGGAACCAAAAGCAAAGCCAAATTTTCCTGCTTCTATACTTGCCAAAGATTTTTCTAGTGCTTGACGTGTAGGATTGTGAGTTCTGCTATACTCAAATCCTTGATGTCCACCAGGTGTCGTTTGTGCATATGTTGAGGTTTGATAAATTGGGGGCATCACTGCACCATAAGCTTTGTCAGGCTCTTGCCCTCCATGAATCGTATTACTATTAAAATGTAATTCTTTTTTCATTTTACGTTTTTTTTGTAACGATTTTTACTATGCAAATGTATTTGATTTTAAGCAAAAGGGCTGTTTTTCAATAAAAATGATTTTTATTTGTAATCTTAAAATAGATCATGCGTAGTTTTTATTATTTGAGTAGTTGCGATAGCTGTAAGCGAATTATGGGGAGTCTTTCTCTAGATTCTTCAATTAATAAAATTGATATAAAAAAAAATCCTTTAAATATTTTCCAACTCGAAGAATTACATGCTATTTCTGGAAATTACGAGGTCTTATTTAGCAGAAGAGCACAACTTTATAAGCAGCGTGATTTAAAAAACAAAATACTTAGTGAAGAAACCCTAAAAGAACTCTTACTTGAGCACTACACTTTTTTGAAACGTCCTGTACTTATTTATGACAAAACATTATTTATTGGCAATAGTGCTGCAGTTGTTGAAAAGGCTAAGAATTTCTTAGATGAACAATAGAATTTTAGCCCTTTTTGCTGCCTTAGGAGCTACCACTATTTATGGAATAAATCACACGGTAGCAAAGGTTATTATGCCCCATTATATTGGCCCTTTTGGTTTTATTATGCTACGTGTAGTAGGAGCTACAATTTTGTTTTGGCTTGTTAGTCTTTGGCTGCCTAAAGAAAAAATTGATCGTAAAGATTATCCTAGAATTTTTGGGGCTTCTCTATTAGGAATGTGTATTAATATGCTTATGTTTTTTAAAGGATTACAGCTTTCTACTCCTATAAATAGCGGTGTAATCGTAACTTTAACTCCAATAATTATTCTTATACTTTCTGCTTACTTTTTAAAAGAACGGTTAACTAGATTTAAGTATTTAGGAATTTTCATAGGCTTTTGTGGTGCCTTATTACTAATTCTGTATGGTAATACTTCACAAGTTTCTAACGCGCCAAATGTGCCACTAGGAAACATTATGATGCTTATTAATGCCATTAGTTATGGTGCCTATTTAGTCACTGTGAAGCCATTAACTAAAAAATATAGTACCGTAACCTTAATGAAATGGATGTTTTTATTAGGTGTGTTTTTAACCACTCCTATCACTTTTTCAGAGGCTAGTGCAGTTTCTTGGAGCACGCTTCCCTTTGAAGCTATATGGCGAATGGCCTTCGTAATTATTGGTACTACTTTTTTAGCGTACTTATTTAATGTATATGCTTTAAAAGCATTACCCCCAACTACGATTGGAGCTTTTACTTATCTGCAACCTTTAATAACTATAGTTTATGCAGTTTTAACCGGAAATGACACCTTAGATATCGTTAAAGTTTTGGCTTGTATCTTGGTGTTTTTAGGAGTGTATTTAGTTTCTAAAAAAAGTAATAATCAAATTAAAGCAGTTGCTTGATGAAATACGTTAATTGTAAAAAAAAATATTTTAATTGATTCCTGTTTCAGACAATACAATTAGTAAAGCTAATTGAATGGCTTTATATCCTTCTTCATTTATCCACCACTCGCCTAGGGAGTGTGCTTTTCCTCCATTTCCTCCTCTACCAATAGTAACTGAAGGAATCCCTTTGGAGATAGGGATGTTGGAATTGGTGGAACCACGTGTTAAAAAAGGTTCTGCACCAAAATAAGTTGTTGCAGCTAATGTTCTTTGAATTAATGGGAGTGAGTCTGAAAGTTCTCCAGAAGGTCTATTCCCTATTTTATCAATTTTAACTGTTAAATCTGAGCCTTGTCTTTTAATATTATTTTGATGTGCTAATGCTTTTTTAACAGCTTCCTTTAAAAGTACTTCCATAGCATCTAAACGTGAGGGCTCAATGGAGCGAATATCAATTTCCATTACAGATTCAAAAGGAATTGAATTGATGGAGGTTCCGCCGGAAATAACTCCAACATTATAACTAGTCTTTGGGCCTTTTTCGATAAAAATATCTGATGCTCTTACAAAATTACCAATGGCCTCTCCAAGCGCATGATGAGGATTTCCTAATCCAAAAGCAGCCCAGGAATGTCCTCCAGGACCTTGGAAAGTTACGCGATAGCGATAAGAACCTAAGCCTTTGTTATTGACTCTCCCAATATTTCCTCCATCAATAGCAATCCAGCTATTGATTTGAGGTCCATTTTCTCTAAAAAGATATTTAACTCCTCTTAGGTCTCCCAAGCCTTCTTCTCCAACAGATCCCACAAAAAGGAGATTGTCTTTAGGCTTAATGTTATTAGTTTTTATAGTTTCGAGAATCGTTAATAGCATACTTAAGCCTCGAGTGTCGTCTCCAATTCCTGGAGCAAACAAGGTGTCATTTTCAATTCTAACCTTCACGTTTGTTCCCTCAGGAAAAACGGTGTCTAAATGTGCATCCAGAGCAACTGTTTTTTCTCCTTCTGAACCCATAAGAAGTCCTAAAACATTTCCTTCCGAATCAATCCAAACGGAATCCATTCCTAAATCTCTATAATATTCCGCAAAAACTTTCGCCCGCTTCTCTTCTTTAAATGGTGGCGCTTCAATCTCAGTAAGAGTGATGTGACGTTCTAAGGTTTTAGCCTCTAAGCTTACAATATACTCAAAAGCTGCTTTCACTTTTTTATTTTTAACTAATCTTTTAATGGTCTTTGTGTATTTCTTTTCAATTATAATCTTATCCTGACAAAAGGATAGGTTCATAAAAAAAAATGAGATGAGAAAAAGAGATGTTCTGAAAATCATATTTCTTTTTATTGGATCAAATCTTTTGGAATTTTATTCCATTTACGAGTGTCTTTTGAAGTTATCACTTTATAATTAGCAGTTTTAAATGAGGCTTCAAATTGATTTATTAGATCTAAAGGTAGTGACGTTAATCTTCTTGAATTTAAATTCAACCAACCGCCTATCATTTCGCAACGTGAAATATTAGTCCCTTTTTCATTATAAAAATTATGTTCAAATTCAAAAAAAGTACCTTCTTTACTAAGTCCTGCCAACGCAGTAGATACACGAATTTTTTGACCCAGGAAAGCTTCTTTGAAATAGAAAAACTGCTCGTTAAAAACAACTGGGCCTATCATCATTTCTGATAGTTTTTTATTGTTTAAGCCTAAGGATAACAAAAAGGCCAAACGTGCTTCTCCAGCATATGTAATGTATGACACATTTGCTAAATGGCGATTTGCATCCAAATCACTCCATCTTATTTCGAATTCTTTTAAAAACATCCTTTTAATTTTTCTATAAAACTATTCTTTTTCTATTTTTAACAAAATTTAATTCATGAAAAAAATCATTACTGTTTTCTTATTCTTATTTTTATTTAGCTGTGGCTCAAAAGATGAAAAGAAAAAAGGATTCGAATATAATCGTACTCAAAAGATTGATAAAAAATCTAATGATAGAAATATGAGTAAAACTCCTATAGATTTAGACAATAAAGGTATTGGTCCCATAAAAAAAGTTGATTTTGAAACTACCATAAATAACGATTTAGCTGAAAAAGGAAAAGCGACCTTTAATCAGAAATGTACTGCCTGTCACATGGCAAACAGAAAATTAATTGGCCCAGCAATGAAGGGAATTTATGAGCGTCGTAGTCCAGAGTGGGTGATGAATATGTTGTTAAATCCTGCAGAAATGTTAAAAAAAGACCCCATAGCAATTGCTTTGCTTAAAGAATACAATAACATAATGATGCTTAATCAAAACTTAACTAACGATGAAGCACGTTCTATTAGTGAATATTTAAGGACTTTATAGTTTTTTAAGGAATGCATTTGCATATCAATTTAGTGTAAAATCACTTTTTTGGCCTCTTTTTAACTGAACCTCTATTTAGATAAAAAAGTTTATGAAGTATTAAAGGTTTAATACTTGTTATTGGTCTTTAATTAAAAAAGTTCCAAGAAGTCTAACTTCAGAATTCCATCCTCCGTTTTTTTCATCTCTGGTTACGATGTCAATAAACAATGGTTGGTCTAAAACATCTTTCCCATTTGGAGCATCTTTATTTTTTGGTCTGCGCTTATAGAATCAATGTCAAGCTGAAATACTACACCGTCCATAACTGGTGAATTATGTATTTAAAAATATATAATCTTATTTACGTATTTAGTGATATCTAAATCATTCCATAAACTGGTCAATTTAATATCCAATCTATATTCCTTATTATGTAGTCATAATATTTATAAAAAGAAGTTTACTTTGACGGAGATTCAATTGATTTAACTAATCTAAATCCTGTATGTTGTAAACCAGTGTCAGGAGAGGACTTCATCCTTGAAGCTACTCTATAGCCTGAACAATATGCATCATTGCAAAGAAAAGATCCTCCGCGCATAACCTTTTGCCTTAAATAGGGTTGGTAAGGATCATATGGTGCTTCAGGACCTTGAGGATTATTCCCTCTTTGACTTTCAAAAGATTCGTAATAAGTATAATCATACCAATCTGAGCACCATTCCCAAACATTACCAGCCATATCAAATAGACCGAAAGGGTTTGGTTTAAAAGAGCCTACTGGAGCAGTGTAAAAAAACTCATCCTTAAGTGTATTCTTATAAGGGAAACTCCCCTCCCATGCATTTGCTTTGGGTTCTCCAGTTGTAACTGCTTCGTCGCCCCATGGATACTTTTTATTCACTCCTCCACTTGCGGCCCATTCCCATTCTGCTTCTGTAGGTAAACGCTTTCCTGCCCAAGCGGCATAAGCTTGTGCATCATACCAAGAAATATGAACTACAGGATGGTCCATTTTATTTTCAATCGAACTTCCCTTTCCTTTTGGATAACGCCAACTGGCTTTAGACTTCCATTGCCACCATGCACCATAATCATTGAGGTTTACAGGACCATCTGTTGCTTCAAATACTAATGAAGCTGCTTTAAGTAGTGAGTCATTTGGCTTAGGTGTATCTGGAGGAAGTTCTTTTTTCAATTCCTCCCAATTAGGTTTTTTTTCTGCAGTAGTTATATATCCAGTAGCATCAATAAATTCCTTGAATTGAAAATTGGTAACCTCGGTTTGATCCATCCAAAAAGCATCAACATGAACAGGATGAATGGGAGATTCATCATCTCGTGCTTGTTTATCACTGCTTCCCATTAGAAAATCACCAGAAGGAATCATTACCATATCATCCTTTATTACTTTAGGAAGATTTTTTACCTCCTTATTAGCGCATTTGGCAAAAAATAAAAATATAAATAAACCGAAAAGTAGGTTAATTTTAAGACTTTTAAATAATTCTAGTTTCATCTAAATAGTATCTATTACTGATCATATAAAGCATCACTTTAGTAATGTCTTTAAATTGTTATTAAAGTAATTAATGTTAAATTAATAGAATATTTTGATTTTAAATACTCTTTTAAAATTTGATTGTTATTAAAACTATTTTTTTGGTAATTGAGGAATTAATTCTAATTCAGAAGATAGTTTAGTTTTAATTCTTTTTTCATTTTCAGAACGTCATTTTTGGATGACAGATGATAGGTATAAACCTTACCTAGATGAATTTATTAAACGTCCAGAATACAAAAAAAGAATAAAAAGAACGAAATAAGGTTTATGGATCTAACATTATAAATTATAATATTAAATTTAAATATATGATACAACTATATATAACACTATTAACTGGTTTGATTTTTAACACTAGTTATAAACCATCTAATGAAATTGAGCAAAATTTAAAACCAAATTTTATTGTTGTTTTTGTAGATGACATGGGATATGGAGATTTAGGATGTTATGGGCACCCAACCATAAACACTCCAAATCTAGATAAAATGGCCTACGAAGGTCAAAAATGGACCCAGTTCTACTCTGCGTCAAGTGTTTGTACTCCCAGTAGAGCAGGATTATTAACTGGTAGACTTCCAATAAGAAATGGAATGATTGGAAAACAAACTAGAGTTCTTTTTCCAAATTCAAAATATGGATTACCAGATTCTGAAATTACTATTTCAGAAAAATTAAAAGAAAATGGTTATAAGACTGCCGCAATAGGAAAATGGCATTTGGGGTACAAAAAAGAATATCTTCCTCTTCAACATGGATTTGATTATTATTATGGTATACCATATTCAAATGATATGGATAGAATTAATAGTGAAACATGTTGTCCTGGGTCACAATATTGGCAGAAATATGAAAATCAGAAACCAAAATCAACTAATTATAATGTGCCTTTAATCGAAAATAATGAGATAATTGAAAGACCAGCTGATCAAACTACTATAACTAAAAGATTTACAGATAAAGCAGTTGAATTTATAAAAAATAATAAAGAAGATAATTTTTTTATTTACTTGGCGCACAACTTACCTCATACCCCCCTATTCGCTTCAGACAATTTTTTAGGAAAAAGTAAAAGAGGGTTATACGGAGACGTGATTGAAGAAATTGATCATGGAATAGGATTAATAATAGAAGAATTAAAGAAAAATAATCTCGATAAGAATACAATTGTAGTTTTCACCTCTGACAATGGACCGTGGCTGCCGTTTGAAACTCATTCTGGGTCTGCAGGGCTTTTAAGAGAGGGGAAAGGAACTACTTGGGAGGGAGGTCAAAGGATTCCTGGAATATTCTGGGGAGCTGGAATAAAACCAGGAGTAATTAATGATTTAGGATCTACAATGGACATATTCCCTACTCTATTAGAAATGTCAAATACAAGTATGGTTGATGATAGAATAATGGATGGGATAAGTATAAAAAATACTTTATTAAAACATGAACCATCTAAAAGAGAAACAATTTTTTACTATCGTTCAAGAGAAATTTATGCGATAAGATATGGAGAATTTAAGGCCCACCTTATAACTCAAGGAGCTTATAATTATCCTAAAGGGAGTGATAGAAAAATTATTTTAGACAAACCTTTACTTTATAATTTAAACATTGATCCCTCAGAAAAATATAATGTTGCAGATAAGAATCCTGAAATATTAGTCGAGATAAATAAGATCTTAGAAAAACATAAAAAAAATCTTAGGGCCCCAAATGATCTCCTTAAAGACAGAGAAGTTGGGAGTTAAAATATTATTAAAAAATACTTTTAAGAAAAATGATTATAAATTTTAATACAAGTTTTACTTTAAAAAAGAAGTTTAAATTTTCAATATATCCAATATTGTGTTTATTTCTTTTTATCTCTTGCGATCAAGAAGAAAAAGCAACTATAAGCCCAAACATTATTTGGTTGGTTGCAGAGGATCAATCATCAGAGTTTTTTCCTATGTATGGTGATTTAACGACTAAATTACCTTACCTCTCTAGCTTAGCAAAAGATGGTGTGGTTTATACTAATGCTTATTCTCCAGTCCCTGTCTGTGCACCAGCAAGAAGTGCTTTAATTAGTGGACTTTATCCTACATCATTAGGAACCCATAACATGCGAACATATAATGCATATAATAAAGAAAATCAGCCCAGTATGGGAATTCCTAGTTACTCCCCTGTTGTTCAATCAGGTGTAAAAATGTTTCCAAGATACCTACGTGGTAAAGGCTATTACACAACAAATAATCAGAAAGAAGATTATAATTTTAAAAAAACAGAAGGTGTTTGGGATGAAAGTAGCTCGAAAGCTCATTGGAAAAATCGTAAACCTAATCAACCTTTTTTTGCAGTCTTTAATTTTGGAATCACTCACGAATCTCAAATTTGGAGGCAAGGAGATCAGCCGCTTCTATTAAAGCCAGAAACACTTCCTGTTCCACCAATTTTTCCAAATACTCCTGAGGTAAGAAAAGATTTAGCGGTAAACTATAGTAATTTAATCAGGCTTGACAGTCAAATTGGTAAAGTAATTGAACAACTCAAAGCAGAAGGTCTTTATGAGAATAGTATCATCTTTTTTTATGGAGATCACGGTGGGCCATTTCCACGTTATAAAAGAGCACTTTATGAAACAGGAATTAAAGTACCTCTTGTAGTAAAATTTTCAGGACAAAATAAGGCTGGTTCTATAAATGACGACTTTATAAGCTTTATAGACTACGCCCCCAGTGTTCTTTCTTTGGCTAATATAAAGCCCCCAAGTATTATGCAGGGTAAAGCTCAATTTGGCTCATATAAATCAGATAAAAAATCAGAATTTATATTTGCTTCCTCAGATCGTTTTGATGAGCAAGTCGATCGATTAAGATCTGTTCGCTTTGGTACTTTTAAGTATATAAGGAACTTTAATCCTGAAATAAGTAATGCTCTACCCGTTTCTTATCGAGAGCAGATGCCAATGATGAAACACTTAAATAAGTTGTGGGACGCAAATGAACTAGAAGACAATGCTTCATTGTGGTTTAAAACACCTAAACCAAATGAAGAATTATATAACCTTGAAAATGATCCGTATGAATTAAAAAATTTGGTGAGTAAAGTTGAGCTACAAGATACCTTGGCCTTTTTAAGGAAGCGTTTAGATCGATGGATTATTGAAACTGAGGATTTAGGGGAGTTCCCCGAAATAGAACTTATTAAAAAATGGTTTCCAGAAGGAAAACCAAAAACAATATCTCCTTTGAAGAGTACGATAAATAACAATAAAATATATCTAAGTCACTTAGATCAAGGGACAAGTATAGTTTGGAAAGAAACAAAAGATTCGATTTGGTCAAACTATACTCAACCTCTAGATTTTTCTGAAACAATCCAAGCTAAAGGGGTGAGAATAGGTTATGAAGACAGCTCTTTGTCAACTTTTTTCTCAAAGTAATTTGATCTATAGGTCAAGCTGTTTATAAATAATGATTTTCGCCTTATTTGCACATAAAATTCTGACTATTAAATAGAAAAGGTCAATAAAAAGTAGCTTATAGGCTTATAAAAATATATACACGCAGGGTTAGGACGTTCTGATACTTAATCAAAACCTGACTAACGAAGAAGCGCGGAGTATTACTGAGTATTTAAGAACTTTATAAAGACCAAGCTTTACCCCCTGTAGCTTCCATTAAATCTACACATCCCTTTTGTTCTCCAGGGATTGGTGCATATGCTAACACCTCTTCTCCAATAAATTCATTGGTTTTAAACGCATTAACGGTCAAGCTTCTTAATTGATTTACAAATTGTGATGCCAAAATTTCATCTGCAGGAATATCATTCCCCGGTTTTAAATATTTAGCAAGCTGTGCGTCCCAGTCAGCAGCTGAAAGATCATTTTCATTTTCTTTTCCTGCAGCTTTTGTGCTTGCACCAATAAATACCTCCCAAGTTTCTGTAAAATCAGTTTTTTCTTTTTCACCCCAAACAGCATCTATGTATGCGTCAACAAATTCTGGAAGCTTTAATTCAATTGCACCTGGAATATCTGTTTTTGGAATAATCATTTCCATTAAATTTGAGATAATTTTAAAATCATCTTTAGGAATAAACAAAGGATTATAAGTTGCTGATGTTTGACAACTTTGAAATAAACTAATTACTGCAGGGGTTACTGCAATCGCTCCAATTCCATTACCAATATTCTTTAATGCTTTTCTTCTGTCCATTTCTAATGTATTAAATATTCATTTTTTTTAATTCTTTTACTGCATGATTTGCAGCTCTTGCCGTCAATGCCATATAAGTAAGTGATGGATTTACATTTCCTGCTGAAGTCATAGCAGATCCATCGGTTACATATACATTAGGAACATCGTGAAGTTGATTGTTTTCATTTAATACAGATGTTTTACGATCGTGACCCATTCTGGCGGTCCCCATTTCATGAATTCCAAGTCCAATAGCGTAATCCCCATCGTGTCCTTTTACATCTCTAAAGCCAGCGCTTTCAAGCATTTCAACAGCTTGTTGTTGCATATCCTTTCGCATATTTAACTCGTTTTCCTTTAAAGTCGCATCAAAGGTTACCGTTGGAAGGCCCCATTTATCTAGTTTATTGTAATCAAGAGTCATCTTATTATCTTGATATGGGAGTATTTCTCCAAAGCCAGATAATCCAATTTGCCAGTCGCCTGGTTTTAAACTAGCTTCTTTAAAAGCAGCACCATATGCCATTTCTGCAATCTGTTTTGTCCAATCAGATCGACCTCCACCTCCTTGATAGCCGTACCCTCGAGTAAAATCTTTTTGATTTGTTTCTCCACCAATATTTCTAAATCTAGGAATATAAATCCCATTATTTCGTCTACCTGTATAGTATTTGTCTTTGAAATCATCTGATGCCGCTGAAGCTCCCACACCTAAGTGGTGATCCATAATATTTCGCCCTAATTGATCCGAAGCATTACCCATTCCGTTGGGAAAAGTATCAGATTTCGATTGCATTAATATTGAAGTTGATGGAACAGTGGAAGCGCATAAGAAAATCACTTTTGCATTAAACTCATGAACTTCTTTTGTTTCGCTATCAATTACACGAACACCTGTTGCACGTTTTGAATCCGCATCATACATTATTTCATGTACCAAAGAATTTGGCCGTAATGTCATATTCCCTGTAACTTCAGCAGCAGGAAGAGTAGAGGAATTACTGCTAAAGTAAGATCCAAATGGGCACCCTCTTCTACATCTACTTCTATGTTGACATGTACTTCTACCTAATCCTGGCTTAGAACCTTCTGTGATAATGGCTGTTCTTCCAATAGTTAGAATTCTATCTTTATAATTCTTTTTAATATCAGATTTTAAATGATCTTCTACACAAGTCAGCTCCATGGGCTTTAAATAGTTCCCATCAGGAAATTGAGATAGCCCAACATTTTCTCCGCTTACACCAATATATTCTTCAACATAATCGTACCACGGAGCTAAATCTTTATATCTAATAGGCCAATCCACAGCAATACCATCTTTTAAATTTGCAGTAAAATCAAAATCGGTAAGTCGGTAACTTTGTCTTCCCCATGTCAATGATCTTCCTCCAACATGGTAGCCTCGCATCCAATCAAATCGATTCGTCTCATTATAAGGATGCTCAATATCATCCACAAAGAAATGTTTACTAGATTCGGTAGTAGTATATCCTGTTCGGCTTTGTTTTTTTTGAGTTTTAAGAGTTTCCTGTGTTATAACATCACCCGTTTTATAATCCCAAGGATCATCGTTCATTGTGGGATAATCTTCAACATGTTTCACCATGCGACCTCGCTCTAAAACAAGTGTTTTTAAACCTTTTTCACATAATTCTTTCGCTGCCCAACCTCCACTTATTCCAGTTCCAACAACAATTGCATCGTAATTTGTTTCCATTAAAAAATTTATTAACTATTTAATTATATATAATAGCTCTATCAAATATATTTATTTTTTTACTGAGTCTTGAATATTTTTATAAATTTAGATATCTTATTCTCTTTTAATATTTAAGTATAATAAAAATGAAACAAAATAAATTTAAATCAGTTGGAGTTCTAATACTTATCATAACTACTCTATTCAGTGTTGTGGCTTGTAAAAATATTCCTGAAAATAAAGTTGAAACTAAAACTCCTTTTTTTAAAATTTCTTTAGCGCAATGGTCTTTTCATAGAACTTTTCGTTCTGGTGAAACTTCGCCTTATGACTTTGCGAAAATGGCTCATGAATTAGGTTTTGAAGGTTTAGAATATGTTAGTCAACTTTATCCGGATGTGACAAAAAGTTCTGACAAACCTCAGGCAATTCAAAATTTTGTAACAAAAAATAATATGCTTTCAGCAGAATATAAAATGCAAAATGTATTAATAATGATTGATGAGGAAGGTGATTTATCCAGTTCAAATGAAGAATCTAGATTGACATCAATTGAAAATCATAAACTATGGATTAAAGCGGCTCATGACATGGAATGTAGTTCGGTTCGTCTAAATCTTTATGGAGAAAAAGATCCTGAAAAGTGGATTGAAAATTCAATTAAAAGCTTGGCTACATTGAGTGATTATGCTGCACCACTTAATATAAATGTGATTGTTGAAAACCATGGTCGAATTACTTCAAACGTCCCTCTTTTAATGCAAGCAATTAACGGTTCACAAAAATCAAATTGTGGGACTCTCCCGGATTTTGGAAATTTTTGTCTTGCTGAAGAAGGATATGGATCCATTTTTAACGGTGCTTGTTCTGATAGTTATGACCCATATTTAGGGGTAAAAGAAATGATGACCAGAGCCTTTGGGGTTAGTGCAAAATCAAATGATTTTGATTCAGAAGGAAATGAAAAAACTCTTGACTTTACAAAACTGATGACCATTGTAAAATCAGCAGGCTATACTGGCTTTGTAGGAGTAGAATATGAAGGTTCTCGTCTTTCTGAAAAAGACGGAATTATTGCAACCAAAAAATTACTAGAAACTATAGGAGCAAAACTATAAAATGGATTTAAAAACAAGATTTCAACTTTCATTACTGTTTTTTTTAGAGTTTTTCATTTGGGGTGCTTGGTTTGTTACCATGGGAACCTATCTCTCTCAAGAATTTAGTGCCAGTGGAGGGCAACTTGCAATGGCCTATGAAACACAATCAATTGGTGCTATTATTGCTCCCTTTATTATTGGCTTGATTGCAGATCGATATTTTGAAGCTCAAAAAATTTTAGGAATATTACATTTTTTGGGAGGAATATTACTCTTTGTTGCAGCAAGCGCTGAAAGTTTTAATTTATTCTATCCTTATATTTTTATCTACATGCTTTTGTATATGCCTACTTTGGCTTTGGCCAACTCTGTTGCATTTCATCAAATGAAAAATCCTGCTAAAGAATTTGCCCCTATTCGAGTTTTAGGAAGTATAGGTTGGATTATTGCAGGACTCTCCATTGGATATTTTTCCTGGGAAGGAAAAGCCATTCTGAAAAATACTTTTTACATGGCCTCCATCGCTTCAATATTGATCGGTCTTTTTAGTTTTACATTACCTAAAACACCTCCTAAAGCAGATCGAGAAAAAAAGATTACCCTCAGAGAAATATTAGGTCTTGATGCTCTTGCGATGTTAAAAGATAGAGGCTTTCTATTTTTCTTTATTGGATCTATTTTAATTTGTATTCCACTTGCCTTTTATTACCAACACGCCAACCAATTTCTAAATGAATTAGGCATGAAAGCTGCTGCCTCTAAAATGATTTTGGGACAAATTTCTGAAGTTGTTTTTCTTTTATTACTTCCCCTTTTTTTAAAACGCTATGGAGTGAAAAACGCACTTATTGTTGGGATTTTAGCCTGGGGATTACGCTATTTATTATTTGCTTTCGGAGATACAGGAGAAAAAACATGGATGTTATTATTTGGAATCATATTACATGGGGTTTGCTATGATTTCTTTTTTGTGTCAGGACAAATTTATACTGATTTCAAGGCAGGAGAAAAATTTAAAAGCTCTGCGCAAGGACTTATAACTTTAGCTACCTATGGAGTAGGAATGCTTATAGGGTTTCGTTTTGCTGGATGGCTTACTGATCAATACGTAACAGAAGGAGGACATTTATGGAAAGAAATATGGCTTCAACCGGCTATTTTTTCTTTTATTGTATTGGTTTTATTTCTTCTATTTTTTAAAAATGAAACTATTAAAATTAAATCATTATGAGTAAAATAAAATTAGGGATTCTTGGCGGGGGTGGTGATTCACTTATTGGAGTACTTCATCGAGTAGCATCTCAAATGCATGATCGTTATGAGATTGTCGGGGGAGTATTTAACCCAAATTACAATGAAAACATAAAGTTTGCCGAGCAAATTGGGGTAAACAGAGATAGGGTATATAATGATTTTGATACCCTTGTGGCAGAAGAAATTCAAAAAACTAAAGAAGAGCGTATTGAGGTTATCTCTATTTTAACACCTAACTTTTTACATTTTCCTATGGCTAAAAAGTTAATTGAAAATGGATTTAATGTCATATGTGAAAAACCTATGACTACGTCTTATGCCGAGGCAAAAGAACTTCAAAGCCTACAAAAAAAACACAATATAATTTTTGCGGTCACATACACCTATACAGGATATCCTATGGTTCGTCATATGAAACACATGATTGCAGAAGGTGAGCTAGGAGAAATTCAAAAAGTTGACATTCAGTATTATCAAGGATGGATTAACCCCGTTATACACGATCCTAAAATACGTAAAACTGTTTGGAGATTAGATCCGAAAAAAGCAGGTATCAGTTCTTGCATAGGGGATATTGGAACCCATGCTTTCCAAATGGTAGAATACCTTACTGGACAAGAAGTTAAATCAGTACTCGCTGACTTGAATAACCTTTATGATGATAATACATTGGATTTAGATGGAACAATTTTGGTGCGTTTTTCTGAAACATTTAAAGGGGTGCTTCGTGCCAGTCAAATTGCTACTGGAGAAGAAAACAACCTTAGTGTTGCTATTTATGGTAAAAAAGGTGCTTATAAATGGGAACAAGAAAATCCTAATTTCTTATATCATTTAAAAGATGATGAGCCCAGACGTTTAATAAAACCAGGAAACGCTTATGTTTCTGATATTGCTGCAGATGGCACAAAACTTCCCGGAGGTCACCCCGAAGGTATTTTTGATGCTATGGGGAATATTTATAAAGGCGTTGCTAAAGCTTTGAGGGGAGAAACTTCGTTTAAAGGAGAGTTTCCTTCCATGCACGAAGGAGTCCGTGGAATGCTGTTTATAGAAAAAGTTGTTGAATCAAATAAAAAAGGAAACGTATGGCAAAGCATGGAGAACGAATGAAGACAGTAAAAGGACCAGGAATTTTTCTTGCACAATTTGTGGATAAACAAGCTCCGTTTAACAGTCTTGACGGTATGTGTAAGTGGGCGGCAGATTTAGGATATAAAGGGATCCAAATTCCAACTTGGGAACATTTTCTAATCGACCTTGATAAAGCTGCCGAAAGCCAAACCTACTGTGATGAATTAAAAGGTAAAATAAATTCTTATGGTTTAGAAATTACTGAACTATCTACCCATCTTCAAGGCCAACTCGTTGCAGTTCATTCTGCCTACGATTTGATGTTCGATAACTTTGCTCCAGATGAGGTAAAAAATAATCCTAAAGCAAGAACAGAATGGGCGGTAGAAACTATGAAAAAAGCTGCAATCGCAAGTAAACGATTAGAGTTAAAAACTCATGCTACCTTTTCTGGTGCTTTACTATGGCACACTCTTCACCCCTGGCCACAACGTCCAAAAGGATTAGTTGAGTTGGGCTTTTCAGAATTAGCTAAAAGATGGAAACCTATCCTTGATGTTTTTGATGATAACGGTGTTGATGTTTGTTACGAAATTCACCCAGGCGAAGATCTCCACGATGGGGTAACCTTTGAACGGTTTTTAAAAGCTACCGGAAACCACAAACGCGTAAATATTTTATATGATCCTAGCCATTTTGTATTGCAACAATTAGATTACATTGAATATATAGACCATTATCATGAATTCATCAAATCATTTCACGTAAAGGATTCTGAATTCAATCCTAATGGAAAAAAAGGATCATTTGGAGGCTATGGAGATTGGATTGACCGAGCTGGTCGCTATCGCTCCCCGGGAGACGGTCAAATTGACTTCAAATCTATCTTTACTAAACTTACAGAATATGGCTGTGATGTCTGGGCTGTAATGGAATGGGAGTGCTGTATAAAAAGTCCTGAGCAAGGGGCTCGAGAAGGTGCACCATTTATTCAAAAACATATTATTGAAGCTACCCAAAAAACATTTGATGATTTTGCTGGAGGGAGTATTGATGAACAGTATTTAAAAAATATTTTAAACTTATAAAAATATCCTATGAAAAAAATATTTATTGCCTTAGTAACTATTGGAATTCTATCAAGTAGTTCCCCTGTAAAAGAAAAAGAAACTGAGTCAAACAGCGATAAATGGGAATCTCTTTTTGATGGAGAAACTCTAAATGGTTGGCATCGTTTCAACAGAAAAGGTGTTACGCCTATTTGGACTGCTAAAGATGGAGTTCTTACTTTTGACCCTGCATTACGTTCAAAAGGAGATTATATTCATGATATTGTATCAGATAAGATATACAAAAGCTTCCAGTTGTCAATTGAATGGAATATATCTGAAGGAGGGAATAGTGGAATCTTCTGGGCAGTTCAAGAAGGTGAGAGTCATAATAAACCTTATTCAACTGGTCCTGAAATTCAGGTATTAGATAATGAAAGGCATCCAGATGCTAAGGCAAATCCCAAATACCACCAAGCTGGAGCTTTATATGATTTAGTTCAGCCTACTAAAGATGTATGCAAACCTGCAGGAGAATGGAATCATATAATTTTAACCATAGACCACAATAAAAATGAAGGAAGCGTTAAATTAAACGGTACTAAAATCGTTGAATTTCCTCTTAGTGGATCTGAGTGGGATACAATGGTTTCTGAGTCGAAGTTTAATGATGATTGCGATTTTAAACGCTTTGGGAAAATGAAAGCTGGAAAAATTGGTCTTCAAGACCATGGAAATAAAGTGTCTTTTAGGAATATTAAAATTCGTAAACTTTAAGATATACAGTATGATAACGTCCATGACGGGTTTTGGGAAAAAAGAAGCCCAATGGGAAGACAAAAGTCTTAGCATTGAAATTCGATCGTTAAACAGTAAAAGTGCTGATATTAATTTACGCACACCATCTTATTTAAGAGAGATTGATACAGAAATTCGAAAACGTATTGCTAAAAAGCTTCACCGTGGTAAAATTGATCTAAACATCTTTATCGAGTTTAATGGCAAAAATGCGCCTACAGCAATTAATGCATCTGTGGTAAAAGAATATATAGCTCAACTAAAACAGATTGAAGAAAATAATGAAATAGATCACTTAGCCATTGCAATGCGACTACCAGACACACTTTCATCTGAACGCAATACCCTACAAGAAGATGAAAAAAAAGCTATTTTTAATTTGTTAGATGATGCCATTAAGAATATTGAAACCTACCGGTTAGACGAAGGAAAAGTACTTGAAAAAGACTTTTTACTCCGCCTTAATTTAATTGAAACCTACTTAGAAGATGCCATTAAGATTGATCCTGAGAGGAGTAAAAAAATTGAAGTAAAACTTCGTGCATCCTTAGAGGAATTAAAAATTGAAATAGATTCGAATCGTTTTGAACAAGAGCTGATTTTTTATCTTGAGAAATTCGATATTACTGAAGAAAAAGTGAGACTTCAAAATCATTTAGATTATTTTAAAAAAGTCCTGGAAAATGACTTTCCAAATGGAAAAAAGTTAGGGTTTATAGCACAAGAAATTGGTCGTGAAATAAATACTATAGGTTCGAAAGCTAATCATTCTGAACTTCAAAAAATAGTGGTTCAAATGAAGGATGAGCTCGAAAAAATAAAAGAACAACTTTTAAACGTACTCTAATTTGAATTCTGAAAAACTTATTGTCTTTTCAGCTCCCTCTGGAACCGGTAAAACTACCCTGGTAAATCATCTTTTAGAACAAAGCCTTCCTCTGGGGTTTTCCATATCTGCAACATCTAGAGCACCCCGTGGCAAGGAAAAAGACGGTGTAGAATATCACTTTTTAAGTCTAGAGGGTTTTAAAGAAAAAATTCGTGAAAATGCTTTTGTTGAGTATGAAGAAGTATATGAAAACACCTTTTATGGAACACTCACTTCAGAATTAAAGCGTCTTTGGGGAGAAGGAAAGCAGGTTTTGTTTGATATTGATGTGAAAGGAGGGCTTACAATTAAAAAAAAATATCCCAAACAAACCTTGTCAATTTTTGTTCAACCACCCTCAATAGAAGAGCTAGAAAATAGATTACGCCACCGGGCTACTGATAGTCAAGAAAAGATTATCGAACGCATTGGAAAAGCAAAAAGTGAATTAACCTTTTCAGAACGGTTTGATTATTGTTTAATAAATAATGATTTAGAAACAGCAAAAAAAGAAATTGTTCAAGTGGTTTCAGACTTCCTTAATTCCTGAGGGATTACTATCTTTACCTTGTGAAAAAAGTAGGTTTGTATTTTGGTACATTTAATCCCATTCATAAAGGACATCTCACACTAGGAAATTATTTTTCTAACAATACTGATCTTAATGAAGTTTGGTTTGTAGTTACCCCTCAAAATCCTTTTAAAGCTAATGATGCACTTCTCAAAGACAGTCATAGACTTGAGATGGTTCGTCTTGCGGTAGAAAATCAAATAAACTTAAAAGTAAGTGATATAGAATTTTCTCTTCCAAAGCCCAGTTACACTATTGACACTTTAGAGTATTTAGTTAGCCTGCATCCAACTTTACAATTTTCCTTACTAATGGGAGAAGATAATTTAATTCATTTTGACAAATGGAAGCGGCATCAAGATATTTTAAATCTTGTTCAATTATGCGTCTATCCCAGAA
>JABGXI010000018.1:0-31042 GCA_018675855.1 Flavobacteriaceae bacterium
GTTCCAAAAAGAAAAATGATCAGTAGTAATGCAAGGGGATAATATTGTAGTTTTTTTAATACCTCTGAATCACCATAATACAATTTTTGATCAACAACCATTAGCCCGGTATTGTCTTTATATTGTATAATAATGGGATCATTTTCTTTTTTTAATTGTGATAAAACTTTATAAAGCTCGGTGGAGTCCTGCTTCTCTTCTATCCAAGGTATATTTCTTATTTCAATAATATATCCGTCCTTATCTACTTGAATCATTGGGTTTATCCCTGAGCGCTGAAGCACTTCAAAAGTTAAGTTACTAAAATTTTGATTTTGAATGTATTCTTCTTGCGCCATCGCCCAAAGTTCCATTTTGGTTCTTTGTTCAATACTTAAATTTTTGAACAATCGATTAGTATTCCATAAAATAAGGGCCACAATGATAAAGGCAAAAAGGAACCAGCTATTTTTAAGCTGATTTTTTAAGATGCGAAGCAGCTTCATACTTAAGGTTTCCATACGAATATACATGAATTTGATAAATTGCTTGTATATGCAATACAGTCCGTAAAAACTTTTGTTATTTTTGTTTTAATACAAAACAAATTATGGAAGTAAACGGAAAAATTAAATGGATTGACGAAACAAAAACCTACGGGTCAAACGGTTTTCGTAAAAGAGAAGTTGTTGTTACAACTGAAGAACAGTATCCTCAGCATATTTTAATTGAATTTATTCAGGATAAATGTGATTTACTTAACACCCATCAGGTAGGTCAATCTGTAAAAATTGGTATTAATATAAAAGGCAGAGAGTGGGTTAACCCTCAAGGGGAAACAAAATATTTTAATTCTGTGCAAGGATGGCGAATTGACGCTTCAGAAGGAGCAGCCCCAACTGAGATGCCCCCAATCCCTCCTGCAACTGCATTTGAACCTGCAGAAGGCGATCCAAATCAGGTTGAGGACGATTTACCGTTTTAACAACACCTCTTTATAGCGAAAACAATCTACTACGTGATCATTTACCATTCCTGTAGCTTGCATAAATGCATAAATAACTGTTGGACCTACAAACTTAAATCCTTTTAGTTTTAGGTCCTTACTTAAGGTAACTGCTAATGGGCTAAAAGAAGGAATATCTGCTGAATTCTTAAATAAATTAATTTTGGGAGAGCCATTTACAAACTCCCATAAATAGTTGGAAAAACTCCCTTTTTTTGATTGAATTTCAATAAAGGCATTGGCGTTTTGAATAGTGGCACTTATTTTTAATCGGTTTCTAATAATACTACTATTATTCATTAATTCCTTTTCTTTTTGACTATTATAATGTAATATTTTATGGTAATTAAATTGATCAAAAGCTTTTCTGAATTCAGGTCTTTTTCGTAAGACAGTAATCCAGCTTAAGCCTGCCTGAAATGTTTCCAAGGTTAGAAATTCGAAAAGAGCTTGATCATCAAATACGGGTACTCCCCACTCTGTATCATGGTATTTTTCATAGAGATCAGAGCCCTTACACCAACTGCACTTATATTGATTCTGCATAATGTTAAGGTATAAAAAAAGCACCCAATATTGGATGCTTTTTTAAAATTAGCTTTTAGGGCTTATCCTAATGCAACGCGTTCAAAAGCAGAAACTTCAGTGTCACCAACAGATTTTACATAACCAGCAACAGAGAGTTTACTGTCTTTGATATAATCTTGGTTTACTAAAGTATTATCCTTAAAGAAACGTTTCATTTTTCCTTTGGCAATATTATCTAACATAGCTTCTGGTTTTCCTTCTTGACGCAATTGATCTTTTGCAATTTCAATTTCTTTCTCAATAATTGAGGCATCAACACCATCTTCATTTAAAGCAATAGGATTCATTGCAGCAGCCTGCATAGCAACATTTTTAGATACTTCAGCAGCATTATCAATCACTGTAGATAGACCAACAAGAGTTGCTATTTTGTTTCCAGCATGAATATAAGAACCAACGTAGGGAGCACGAAGTGTTTTGAATCCACCAATTTCGATTTTTTCACCAATGACACCTGTTTGTTCTGTTAATTTCTCAGCAACTGTCATTCCTTGGAATTCAGCAGCAAGAAAGTCTTCTAATGAGTCACATTCTAAGGCTAAATCAGCAAGTGCATTTGCTAAAGTTAAATAAGTATCGTTTTTGGCAACAAAATCGGTTTCACAGTTAATTGAAAGAACAACACCTTTAGTGTTATCACTATTAACTTTAGCTAAAGCAGCTCCTTCAGAGGAATCCCTGTCAGCACGATTAGCAGCTACCTTTTGTCCTTTTTTACGTAATACCTCAACAGCTTTGTCAAAGTCTCCTTCAGCTTCAACAAGTGCTTTTTTACAATCCATCATTCCCGCTCCAGTAGATTGACGGAGTTTGTTTACTTCAGATGCAGTAATTTTCACAGTTTTATTAATTTATGAGTTGGTTTTTTCTTCTTTTTTTCCTTCAGAAGACTTTTCTGAGGTTGTTGCTTTTTCAACAGTCGGTGCTACCTCAACAGCAGCAGCATCAGCTTCTGTTTTTTTAGCAGCAGCTTCCATGTTTTTAGCATCTTCTTCTTTTTCGTTTTTACGCTCTTTTAAACCTTCAGCCAGCGCTCCGGTAACAAGACCTAAAATTTTATCAATCGATTTGGATGCGTCATCATTTGATGGAATTACAAAATCTACATCACGTGGATCTGAATTTGTATCAACCATAGCAAAAATGGGAATATTTAATTTTTGGGCTTCCTTAACTGCAATGTGTTCACGTGTAGTATCTACAATGAAAAGAGCTCCAGGAAGACGAGTCATATCAGTAATTGATCCTAAATTTTTTTCTAATTTAGCTCTAAGACGACTTACCTGTAAACGTTCTTTTTTAGAAAGTGTTTCAAAAGTTCCATCTTTTTTCATTCGATCGATAGCCGCCATTTTTTTAACGGCTTTACGAATCGTCACAAAGTTAGTAAGCATCCCTCCAGGCCAACGCTCAGTAATGTAGGGCATGTTTACCGTTTGCGCTTTTTCAGCTACAATATCTTTTGCTTGTTTTTTTGTAGCTACAAAGAGTATTTTACGTCCTGATGAAGCAATTTTTTTTAGAGCTTCGTTGGTCTCTTCAATCTTTGCAGCAGTTTTGTATAGATTGATGATGTGAATTCCATTACGTTCCATATAAATATAGGGAGCCATATTTGGATTCCATTTTCGTGTTAAGTGTCCGAAATGTACACCTGCTTTTAACAGGTCATTTACTTCTATTTTTGCCATTTTGTTTTAGTTTACGTTCCTTTTGAATAGCAACAAGCGTTGAAGCTTGTTTAGATGCTAAACTAACATCCGCATTAGCGGTTTAAGCAACTGGTTATTTAATAAATATATGAACTTTGTTTTGTCAAAGACAAAACGGGTACCAATTAACGTTTTGAGAATTGGAATTTTTTTCTAGCTTTCTTCTGACCGAATTTCTTGCGTTCTACCATTCTAGGATCACGAGTCAATAAACCTTCTGGCTTTAATTCTGTACGATGTTCTTCGTTAATTTGGCAAAGCGCTCTAGAAATGGCAAGACGAACGGCTTCTGCTTGTCCGTTTGAACCACCACCTTTAACTGTAACTTTTAAATCGTAATTCCCTTCTGTGTTAGTTAACATAAAAGGTTGTTGTATTTTGTACTGTAACGTAGGGGTTGGAAAGTACGTTGCGTAATCTTTTTGATTTACCGTGATTTTACCTTTTCCTTTACTCACGAATATGCGAGCAACAGAGGTTTTACGACGGCCAATAGTATGAATAGTATCCATTATAAAAATTCGTTTATATTAATGGTTTTTGGATTTTGTGCGTCTTGTTCATGCTCTGAATTTCCAAATACACGTAAATTTCTAAATAATTCAGCGCCTAATTTATTTTTAGGTAGCATTCCGCGTACAGCATTTTCAACCAGACGTGTGTCTCTTTTATTATGTAACTGTGTGGCATTTAATTTGCGCTGTCCGCCAGGATAACCCGTGTGACGAATGTATTCTTTTTGCTCCCATTTGTTACCACTCAAAGTAACATGTGCCGCATTAACAACAATAACGTTGTCTCCACAGTCAACGTGTGGAGTAAAATTAGTTTTGTATTTACCACGTAAAAAATTCGCAATAATTGCAGAAACTCTTCCAAGTGGAAGGCCTTTTACGTCTACTAAGACCCACTCTTTATTGACCGTATTTGGGTTGGCAGAGATTGTTTTGTAACTTTGTGTATTCACAATAAATATTTTAAATCCGTTAAAAATTGTTTCAACGGGCTGCAAATGTACGATTATAAATCGCTTTGTAAAATTTTTATTCTAATTTTTTATGGACGGAAAAAGAAGGCCTAGTTTTATTAGTGTGCCTCTAACCAATTGTTTCCAATTCCGATATCAACAACCAAGGGGACATCAATGTCAAAGGCATTTTCCATTTCATTTTTAACCATAGTTTTTAAAGCATCTACCTCTTCTTTTGGTACATCAAAAACAAGTTCATCATGAACCTGTAGTAACATTTTTGATTTCCATGATTCTGATTTTAAACGTTTTTGAATGGCAATCATGGCTAGTTTTATAATATCTGCGGCACTTCCCTGAATAGGAGCATTTACTGCATTTCGTTCAGCAGCCCCTCTTACAATAGCATTTTGTGAATTAATATCTTTCAAATAGCGTCTTCTTCCCAATACAGTTGATACATATCCATGGTCTCTAGCAAAATCTACTTGATCTTTTATGTAGGCACGTAATTTAGGGTAGGTAGTATAATAGGTTTCAATAAGCTCTTTAGCTTCTGCACGACTTAAATCAGTTTGCTGACTAAGACCAAAAGCAGAAACACCGTAAATAATTCCAAAATTTACCGTTTTAGCATTACTGCGCTGTGCTTTAGTAACTTTTTCTAATGGAACCTCAAATACTTTTGCAGCTGTAGCTCTATGAATGTCTTCATTGTTTTGAAAGGCAGACAGCATTCCTACATCTTTACTAAGTGCAGCGATAATTCTTAATTCGATTTGTGAGTAATCGGCTGCAAGTAATACATGATTTTCATCTCTTGGAATAAAAGCTTTTCTAACTTGTTGACCTCGCTCTGTTCTAATTGGAATGTTTTGAAGATTAGGTTTATTACTACTTAAGCGACCTGTTGCCGCAACGGCTTGATTATAGATGGTATGCACACGTCCTGTTTTCGGGTTAATTTCATTTGGAAGCGCATCAACATAGGTGTTCTGTAGTTTTTGAAGAGAACGCCAATCTAAAATTTTTGAAATGATAGAGTGTTCTTTTGCTAAATAAGACAGAACATCTTCTGCAGTAGAATACTGCCCTGTTTTCGTTTTTTTGGGCTTATCAACCAATTTTAATTTATCAAAAAGAATTAATCCTAATTGTTTTGGAGAGGCAAGATTAAAAGTTTCCCCAGCTATTTCAAAAATGTTTTTTTCTAAAACTGTAATGTCTTGTGAAAGTTTTTTAGATAAAACATTCAAAAAAGGGACGTCTAAATTAATTCCCTCACATTCCATATCTGTTAATACAGAGAGAAGGGGAAGTTCCACTTTTTCATAAAGTCCTAGCGTCTTTGCAATACTCATTTCATTGTGAAAATATTCTTTTAGTTGAAGTGTAATGTCCGTATCTTCAACTGCGTATTCGGTTTGTTGCTCTAAGGAAACATCTCGCATATTGCCTTGATTCTTTCCTTTTTTACCAATTAATTCAGTAATGGACTGAGGAGAATAATTTAAATAGGTTTCTGCCAATATATCCATGTTATGTCTCATGTCAGGATTAATTAAATAATGCGCAATCATGGTATCAAAAAGAGGTGCATTTACTTCAATTCCATATGATCGAAGTACTTTTAAGTCATATTTAAGATTATGCCCTATTTTTTGAATTCGGGTATTTTCAAAAAATTTTTTTAAAGGGCCAAGAAGTTTTTGAGCTTCTTCTTTTTTTTGAGGAAGGGCTAGATAATATCCCTTTCCCTTAGACCAAGAAAAGGCAATTCCCACTAATTCTGCCTGTAAGGAGTCAAGTGAGGTGGTTTCCGTATCAAAGCAAACACTTTTTTGTTGCATTAACTCGTTGACCAATTGAGTTACTGCATAGGGTGAATTCACATATTGGTACCAATGTTTATTGGAGACTAAATTCTGTTTTTTATCAACACTATTTTCAGTTACTTTCCCACTACCAGGGGTAGAAAAAAGATCAAATTGTTGCCCTTGTTGGATAGACTTGTTTTCGTTTGCTTCGGATTCAATGGTTGTATTTTGTGGAGCAAATATTTTCTTAAAATTTTCGGCTATTCTTCGGAATTCTAATTCTTCAAAAAGGATTCCTACAGCATTTTCATCCGGAGTAGTTAATTCATATAACGATGACTCAAAAGTGACAGGAACATCTAAAAGGATGGTAGCTAGAACCTTGGAAAGGAGACCTAACTCTTTATTTGCTTCAATTTTTTCCTTAAGTTTCCCCTTTATTTCATGAGTGTTTTCTAAAAGATTTTCCATGCTACCATATTCTTTTAGAAATTTCTTAGCCGTTTTGTCTCCTACACCTGGAAGCCCCGGTATATTATCTACAGCATCTCCCATCATCCCTAAATAGTCAATAACTTGTTCTGGACGATCAATTTCAAATTTTTCTTGGACTTCTGGTATTCCCCATATTTCAATTCCATTTCCCATTCTAGATGGTCGATACATAAAAATATTTTCAGAAACTAATTGTGCAAAATCTTTATCAGGGGTCACCATAAAAACCTTATAACCTTCTTTTTCGGCCTGCTTTGCAAGGGTTCCTATAATATCATCTGCTTCAAAGCCTGCCTTTTCAATCACAGGGATGTGCATGGCTTCTAAAATTTTTTGAATATAAGGGACTGCAATTTTGATGGCTTCTGGAGTTTCATCTCGATTGGCCTTATAGTCTGTAAAAAGTTTTGTTCTACTTTTAGATCCCCCTTTATCAAAACAAACGGCAAGGTGGTCAGGTCGTTCTTTTTTGATTACATCTAATAAGGAATTTGTAAACCCCATAATAGCAGAGGTATCCATTCCTTTTGAATTTATTCTAGGATTTTTAATAAATGCATAATAACCTCTAAAAATAAGGGCAAATGCATCTAATAAAAAAAGTCGTTTTTGGCTACTCATAGGCTAAATATATAAAACCCTAGGGCAAGGAGAATCATCCTTCTGTTTTATTTAATAATAGACTTATTTTTTCAACAATAGAAGGTATATCCCAGCCTAATTCTATGTGTAGTGATTCTGTTTTTCCATGGTCAATAAAAGTATCTGGTATACCCTCCAATTCAATAGGAAGAGTGTAATTTTCTTGAGCAGCAAATTCAAGTATTGCACTTCCAACACCTCCAGCCTTTACGCCGTCTTCAAAAACAATAAGAGCTTTATATGTTTTACATATAACACGTAACATTTGAGTATCTAGAGGTTTTACAAAACGCAAATCATAATGAGAAAAAGCATCTGAATTGGTACTATTTTTAATTGCATCTTTAATAATTGTTGCCATTGTTCCTAATGAAAGAATAGCAATGGTAGTTCCTTTTTTTAATAAGCGTCCTTTTCCCCATTGGATTTTTTTGAAATCATAAACCTCTTTTGTTTTTGAGGTATAGCCTCTTGGATAACGAATGGCCAATGGATGTTTTATTCCTTGTTGAGCTGTAAACATTAGATTTTGTAATTCTTCTGCATCTGAGGGGCTCACAATATCTAAGTTTGGAATACACCTCAAAAAAGAAAGATCAAATACACCATGATGGGTGGATCCATCGTGACCTACTAACCCCGCACGATCAATACAAAAAACAACTCCTAAATTTTGTAGGGCTACATCATGAATAACTTGATCATAAGCCCGTTGTAAAAAAGTTGAATAAATGACACAAAAAGGCAGCATGCCCTGGGTAGCCATTCCAGCAGCAAAAGTAACGGCGTGTTGCTCTGCAATACCAACATCAATACAACGCTCTGGCATCTCTTCCATCATTTTAATAAGTCCACTTCCTGTAGGCATAGCGGGCGTAATGGCAATAATGTTTTTGTTTTTTTTGGCCAATTTGAGTAGTGTATTTCCAAAAACTTCTTGAAATTTAATTTTTTGATGGCTTTGAAGAGGATTAAGTTTTCCGGTCATTGGGTCAAATTTCCCGGGTGCATGATACTTTACTTGTTGGTCTTCTGCAGGAAGAAGACCTTTCCCTTTTTTTGTTACGAGATGTAAAATACGAGGGCCAGAAACTTTTTTCTGATGTTCAAAGGTTTTGATAAGCGATTGAATATTATGTCCATCAACGGGTCCTGAGTAGTCAAGATTAAGGGCTTTGAAAAAGTTTGGTGTTGTTGATGTTTCTTTTTTTACAGTTTCAAAATAGTTTTTTAACGCGCCAACACTTGGGTCTATACCCATTGTATTATCGTTAAGTATTACCAACACATTCGCCTGAGTAGTTCCTAAATGATTCAATGCTTCAAAGGCCATACCATTTGCAATTGACGCATCACCAATAATGGCTATGTGCTGCTTGTTATCTCCTTTTAATTTTGAGCTTAATGCCATTCCTAAAGCTGCAGAAATTGAAGTTCCAGCATGCCCTGTGCCAAATGAATCAAAGAGACTTTCTTCTCTATTTGGAAAGCCACTAATACCTCCTTTTTGACGTAATTTTTTAAAAGCGGATTTTCGTCCAGTTAACATTTTATGCCCATAAGCTTGATGGCCTACATCCCATATTAAAATATCATTAGGAGTGTTAAAGCAATAGTGCAATGCAACTGTAAGCTCTACGGTTCCTAGACTAGATCCAAGATGGCCCTCCCCTTCTGATAAAGCACGGATTATTTCTTTTCTTAACCAACTTGCAAAGTCAGGTAATTCAACTTGAGAAAGTTTCCGCAAATCTTCAGGATAGGAAACGGATGAAAATCGGTTTTCTGACATGGTGTAAAGGTAACAGAAATATAGGGGCTATAAATGCCTATGGAATTTGTATTTTTGAACATGGACCTAGACGATAATTATTTCATGAGCCTAGCCCTAGCCGAGGCAAGAAAAGCGGCTCATGTAGATGAAGTTCCAGTGGGGGCAATAGTTGTTGTTAATCAACGTATTATTGCACGTGCACACAATTTAACAGAACAATTAAGTGATGTAACAGCACATGCAGAAATGCAAGCCATTACTTCAGCAGCAAATTATCTCAATGGAAAATATTTGGTGGGCTGTTCGCTTTATGTCACCTTAGAACCATGTGTTATGTGTGCAGGAGCATTAACTTGGAGTCAATTAGAACGAGTAGTATATGGTGCCTCAGACTCTAAAAGAGGCTTTCATCAAGCTGCGCTTTCGCTTCATCCTAAGACAACTGTTTTAGGAGGGATAATGGCTGAGGAGGCCAAATTGTTATTAGATAATTTTTTTAGAGAAAAAAGGAAATAAAAAAAGCACCTCATTAATGAAGTGCTTTTATTTTAGTAATGATATGTAAATTATAATAAAGTAATACTGGAAGCTTGCTTCCCTTTTTTACCATCTTCTTCTACATACTCTACTTTTGCCCCTTCTCTTAGGGTCTCACCGTTAAGTGCTGAAATGTGAACGAAAACGTCTTCTCCAGAGTCATCGTTTGTTATGAAACCAAATCCTTTAGCTTCATTGAAAAATTTAACCGTACCAGTCATTGTATATTTTGTATTAATTATTTTGGCAAAGTTACGCTTAAAATCTGTGAATAAAACTTTTTTTACACTTTTTATCTATCAAAGTGTTTGATTATCAATCTTTTTAGAAAATTATTGATAAAAAAAAATAAGTAATAATGGGAATTTAAAAGCGTTTTTTAAAAATAAATTTAATTGTATTTATTTTCTAAATTTAGATGTAGCTTCTTATTTTTTTCGCATTTTTTTAAGATTTTCTTCACTCATTGTATAATCTTGAAGGCGTTTTCCTTTCCAATGATGGTATAAAAATAGGGGGAGATAAATAAAGGCTCCACCCAAAACGGTAAAACCAATAATACGTTCACCGGTTGAAAAGTCAATTTGAGCTTTATAATAAATTCCACAGGCAAGAGTCACCAAAAGAATAAAAAACAAAACACGTAAGATTATTTTCATTCCTTCTCAGTTGCTCTTGATTGAAGTGCTAATTCTTTGAGTTGACTTGCATCCAAAGTTGCTGGAGCATCAATCATGATATCGCGGCCACTATTATTTTTTGGAAAGGCAATAAAGTCTCTGATGGTTTCTTCGCCACCTAATATTGCAACCAATCGATCTAATCCAAATGCTATTCCTCCATGTGGGGGAGCACCAAACTGAAAGGCATTCAACAAAAAGCCAAACTGAGCTTGGGCTTCTTCTTTAGAAAAGCCCAATAAATCAAACATCTGTGATTGTAGTAATTGATCATGAATTCTAATGGATCCTCCACCAATTTCATTTCCATTTAATACCAAATCATAGGCATTGGCTTTCACTGATCCCGGATCAGTTTTTAATAAGTTCAGTTGCTCTGGTTTAGGCGCTGTAAAAGGATGATGCATCGCATGATACCGCTTACTTTCTTCATCCCATTCTAACAAGGGAAAATCTGTTACCCATAGTGGAGAAAATTTTTCAGGATTCCGTAGCCCTAGTTTTTCTGCTAATTTCATTCTTAAGGCGCTTAATTGAGTTCGTGTTGTTTGTGTTTCACCAGAAAGGACTAAAATTAAATCTCCGGGCTTAGCACTACAACAGGATGCCCATCCACTTAAATCTTCTTCAGTAAAGAATTTATCTACGGAAGATTTATAGCTCCCATCCACATTACACTTTACCCATATCAAACCTTTTGCACCAATTTGAGGTCGTTTTACCCAATCAACTAGCGCATCTATTTCTTTTCTACTCATTTTAGCACCCTCAGGCACTGCAATTCCTACCACTAGCTCCTGACTATCAAAAACGCCAAATCCTTTGCCTTGTGCCACATTATTTAATTCATTAAAAGTCATTCCAAAACGAATATCTGGCTTGTCGTTTCCATAGGTTTTCATTGCCTGATCGTATGATATTCTTGGAAAGGGTTTGGGTTTAATTCCTTTAATACTATGCAAAAGATGTTGGGTTAAGCCTTCAAATTGATTTAAAATATCTTCCTGTTCTACAAAAGTCATTTCACAGTCAATCTGAGTGAATTCGGGTTGACGGTCTGCTCTTAAATCTTCATCGCGAAAACACCTAACAATTTGAAAGTATTTATCCATTCCGCCAATCATTAACAATTGTTTGAAGGTTTGTGGGGACTGGGGTAAAGCATAAAACTGACCCTCATTCATGCGAGAGGGGACAACAAAATCACGCGCTCCTTCAGGAGTAGATTTTATCAAATAAGGTGTTTCAACATCAATAAAACCAGCTTGAGTCAAATAATTTCTTACTGCCATAGAAACTTTAGAACGAAAAATCAATTTTTCCTTAACAGTATTTCTTCGAATGTCTAAATAACGATATTGCAACCGTAATTCTTCTCCTCCATCTGTATTATCTTCAATGGTAAAAGGAGGCGTTTTTGCCTGGTTGAGAACCGTTAATTCGTCTACTAAAACTTCAACATCACCTGTGGTAATATTTAGGTTTTTAGATTCCCGTTCAATTACCCTTCCTTTAATTTTAATAACAAATTCTCTTCCTAGGGTTTGTGCTTTTTCAAAAACAGTTTTTGGAGTTCGTTCTTCATCAAAAACTAATTGGGTTATCCCGTAGCGATCTCTTAAATCAGTCCAAATGATAAAGCCTTTATTTCTATTTTTTTGTACCCACCCTGAAAGGGTTACTGTACTTTTTAGATCTTCTAAGGAGAGTTCTCCACAGTGGTGTGTTCTGTACATGATTTTCTTAATGTAAGACAAAAATAAAAAATCCTAAGGCGCGAACCTCAGGATTTTAAATTCTTTATAAAATCCTTTTGAACCAAAGTTTAATTGAGTAGACTATGGAGAATGTAGAAGGAACAATTACAAGGGTTAAAAAGGTAGCAAAAGTAAGTCCAAAAATTACCGTCCATGCAAGTGGCCCCCAAAAGATAACATTGTCTCCACCAATATAAATTTTTGGATCCCATTCAGAAAAAAGAGAGAAAAAGTCAATATTAAGTCCAATAGCTAAAGGAATAAGACCTAGTACCGTTGTGATGGCAGTTAAAATCACAGGACGTAATCTTGCAGTTCCACCTTCAACAATAGCTTCAGTTGCTAAATTTTTAGCTAACATTTCGCCTTCAGCAAGTTTTTCTGAACTACTTTTTCGATCAATTAGAAGTTGAGTATAATCCAAAAGGACAACACCATTATTTACAACAATTCCCGCCAAAGCAATTATACCCATCATGGTCATTAAAATAACAAAAGGCATTTGGAAAGCAATTAAGCCTAAAAAAACGCCTGTAAAACTTAAAAAAATAGAAAGTAATATGATAAGGGGTTTGGAAATAGAATTGAATTGAAAAACAAGTAGTAGTAAAATTAATCCTAAGGCTGTTGCTAATGCATTAGACAAAAAAGTCATGTTTTTTTCTTGTTCTTCAATTTCTCCAGAAAATTTAAAACTATCGCCTTCAGTAAGGGTATAATTTGAGAGAGCACTTTTCACCTGATCAACAACAGCATTTGCGTTATATCCAGCAAGCACAGAGGAATAAAGGGTTACAACACGTGTAAGATTTCTGTGTTTAATTGCATTGAAACTATTTTTCTTTTCTTTTCTTATTAAGGCAGAAACTGGAATTTCTTTGATTTTACCGGTTGCTTGATCTCTAAAAATAATATTTTGGTTAAATAATGCATTGTCATCATATCGGTTAGCTTTATTAAACCTTACATTAATATCATAATCATCACCATTATTTTTATAAACGCCTGCTTTTGATCCAAATAATGAGGTTCGAAGGAGTTGCCCAACTTGCGAAGCAGAAACACCTAATTCTCCCGCTTTTTTTCGATCAATATTTAGTTCTAATCCAGGTTTATTTTTATTTACATTTATTTTGAGTTCTTCAACACCATCAACATTGATTTTGTTTAAGTACTCTTTCATTTTTTCTGCTGTTTGAATAAGTCCTAAATAATCTTTACCAGTTATTTCAATAGTAATAGGATATCCTGCTGGCGGACCATTTGCATCTTTCTCAACAGAAATGGAAACTCCAGGAAATTTTCCAAGCAATTGTCTTTGAATATCTTTTCGTAAAGATTCACTTGAGGTCCCTTCTCTAAACTTAAACTCTTGCATTGTAAGTGAAACCCTTCCCTTGTGCGGGAGTTCATTTGTATTTCCAGCATCTATTTCTGGATTTCCAGCTCCTTCTCCAACCTGAGCAACCATAGATTCTACTAAAAGATTAAATCCATTTTTATTGTACTGAGAACGCCCTATAACAGAGAATATTTCTTGTTCTATTTTCTTAGTAGTTTCATTAGTTTTGGCAATTGCCGTTCCCTCGGGATATTCAATAAATATAAGTATTTGCTTTGGTTGATTGTCTGGAAAAAATTCAACTTTAGGAGGGAAAATTCCCATTAGGCCAAAAGAGATAAACAATAATAAAAAGGTCCCACCCAAGAAAAAATAAGGTTTAAAACCACTCAAAGCATAGGTAAGAAAGATTTTATATCCATTTTCTAAACGCACTAAAAAGGTGTTTTGAAAAATAGTAGCCCATTTTTTGATGAAAAACTTATAGAGCCAAAATAATAAAGGAATTAATATCATTAAATTTCCAAACACACGAATTGAGGGTGATCCAAACAGGAGAATGATTCCAAGGCCCCCCATAAAAAAAGTAAGACGCCATAAACTTTTGGTGCTTATTTCACGCTCACTTATTTCCATAAATTGAGAAACTAACATGGAGTTAAAGAAAATGGCAACAATTAACGACGATCCTAAAACTACCGATAAGGTAATTGGAAAGTAGATCATAAATTCTCCCATTAAACCCGGCCAAGCTCCAAGAGGAAGGAAGGCCGCAATGGTAGTGGCAGTAGACACAATAATTGGAAATGCAATTTCACCAATTCCAGCTTTAGCAGCTGCAATACGGGACATACCCTCTTTTTCCATAAGACGGTAAACGTTTTCAACTACAACAATTCCATTATCTACAAGCATTCCAAGGCCCATTACTAATCCAAAAAGTACCATTGTATTTAATGTATACCCTAAGGCAGACATAATCATGAAGGACATGAACATAGACATTGGAATGGCAAAACCAACAAATAACGCATTTCGAAAGCCTAAAAAGAACATAAGAACTACCACAACTAAGATAACTCCAAAAATGATGCTGTTTACCAGTTCACTAACTTGGTTGAGAGTCATGTTAGATTGATCATTTGAAATCTTAATTTCAAGATCAGAAGGCAGCCCTATTTCTTGAGGAACTAAAACTAATTCTTTTATTTGTTGTGATGCAATTACAAGATTCTTACCCCCTCTTTTTATGACATCTAAGAGCACTGCTTTTTTTCCAAAAGAACGTGCAAACGAAGTTTTTTCTTTTTCCTTAAAGGAAATTTCTGCAAGATCGCCAAGGTAAACCGGACCATTATCTGTTTTAACCACAAAACTTTTTAGCGCTTGCGGGTCTTGAATTTCGCCGGTAAGACGAACGGTTCTTCGCTTTCCACCGCTTACGATATTTCCACTAGAGATGGTTGTATTTTCTCTTGAGATAGCACCAAGTATATCATTAAAAGAAACCTTTAAAGCGGTCATCTTATAAATATCCACAGCTACTTCAACTTCAAATAATTGAATTCCCCTAATGTTTACTTCTTTGATTTGTGGTAATTGCTCGATCCTACTTTCAAGTCTTTCTGCATAGACTTTTAACTGCTCAATAGGATAATCACCAATTAAACTAATATTTAAAATAGGTTGTAATTCAGAAAAGTCTAACTCAAAAATATTAGGTTCTACTTTAGCATTGTTAAACACAGGCCAGTCTGCTCCAGAAGTAATTCCATCTGCTAGATCTTTCACCTTTTGTTTTGCATCATCAATTGAAATACTTTCATCAAATTCTACTACAATTACAGAAAAATCTTCGGAGGATGTAGACCTAATCTCAACTAAGTTAGGAACCCCTTTTAAGGCTTCCTCCAAAGGATCTGTAACCGTTCTTTCAATATCTTCAGCTGTGTTTCCAGGATAAATAGTATTAACAAATATTTTAGTATCGTTAATTTCCGGGAATGATTCTCTGGGCATATTGAAATAAGAACTTATTCCTAAAATGAAAAAGATGGCCATAATCACATAGATTATAGTGCGGTGATCAATTGCCCAGGACGAAAAAAGAAATTCTTTTGTATTTGATGTTTTCATTGACTTTGCCATTATTGTTCAATTCTTTTTACTTTTTGCCCAGTAACTAAAAGACTGACTCCTTCATCAACAATTAAATCTTCAGTATTAACTCCTTTAGTTATTTCAACCAATTCATCTTTAGACATACCTAGGGTTACAAATCGTTGTTCCGCTATGTATCCATTATTTTCTTCTTGTCCTGTTAGGATAAACACAAAAGAATTTCCCTTGGCATTTTTTCTAATCACTCTAAATGGAATCATTAAAGCTTCTAGATTTGAATAATCAACAATACTTAAACGTGCATTTAAATTAGGCTTAATCATTCCAGTTGGGTTTTTAATAGGTGCCTCTACTCTAAAAGTCCTGTTATTCGGTTGGATAAAATTTCCAGTTTGACGCACAACAGTGTTTTGAGTTACATTAAGAACAGGGATTGATACTTTTGCTAAACTTCCTTTTGTAATATTTGCTAAATAGTTTTCAGGAACATCAGATTCAACATACATATTATCAAGATTTACAATTCGCATTATAGGAGTCATTCCTGGAACAAGTGTGGATCCTTTTCGGGCAATTATTTCATCAATAACTCCGCTGAAGGGAGCGTATATTTTAGTTTTAGAAAGTTGGTTGCGCATTTGAGCAACCTGTTTTTGTTGAGACTTAAATCGTGTTTTTGCCTCCAAATACATCATCTCTGAACCAATTTTTTGATCCCATAGGCGCTGGGTCCGCTCAAAAGTGGTTTTAACTAATTCTAGTTGAAGTTTCATTTGATCTAACTGATCCTGGAGCCCAGCATCATCAATTACTGCCAACAAGGTTCCTTTTTTAACTTCTTGACCTTCTTTTACTAAAATTTGATTTAACCGTCCTCCAAATTCAGGAAATAATTGAAGGTTTTTACGTGTTTTGATATTGGCTTGAATTTCAATGGTATGATTGAAAATTTGCGGCTTTATTTCAAGCGCAGTAACTAAGACTTTTTTTTGACCACCTGACATTTTTTCAAGCTTTTGATTTAAGGAGTCTAAAGCAAGTGTTAATCCTTTTATTTGTCGAGTATAGTTTGCTTTTTGGATTTCAAGTTCGTCTAAAGTACCTTTATTATTGGTAATTGATGATGCTACTTTTTCTGTTTCTTGGCCACAGGCCAATAAAAAGAGTGAAAAGCTAACAGATATAATGGTCTTTTTCATAATTTTTATTGTTGAGGTGTATTAAGAAGGGTCTCAAGGCCTATTTTTTTCTGCACAACACCTTGAATAGCTTTTATGTAATTATTTTGAGCACTATAAAGTTGAAGTTGAGCTTGGCGTAATTCAAAAGAACCAACCATACCCTCAAAATATTTGATTTGGTTTTTGTCCTTAATTCGATTAGCTAATGCTAAATTTTCTTTCGCAGTAAAATAATTTTCTATTGCTAGCTTATATTTGTTTGAAGCAGATTGAGTTTCAATAAAAATTCGCTCTCTGGTTTCTTTTAATAAAGATCTTGCCTGAGACACCGAAATTTTGGCTTTTTGAGAACTAGCGCGTCGCTTTAATGAGCTAAAAAGAGGGACTTGTAATTGAACGCCAAATAGAGAGGCTCCAAACCATTTTTGATCAACATTTGTAAAAGTGAACGATTCACTGTTTCCAGTGTAATTCCCATTTAAAAAAGCTGATATTCTTGGAAGGCTTTTTGAACGTTCGTACCTGTACAATAAGCTCTCTGAAAGTAAATTATTTTCAGCTATTTTAATGTCAATATTATTTTCTGTTTTAAATTTCTCATCAGTTAGTTGGAATAAGTCTGGTGTTGTTAACATCTCAAGGCTGTCAGATAAAAATAAAGGTGATGCGGTAGGAAAACCCAGAAGAAGTTTCAACATGTTAAGTGTGGTTCGCTCCATATTCTGAGCATAACGCAATTGACTTTCAACACTAGACAGCGTAAGACGCAGTTGCTCAACACTTTGTTCTTCATCAAATCCATTTTTAAAAAGCTGAATTAATTCAATCAGATTACTATTTAAATTACCTCTATTTTTCTCTAAAAAACTAATATTTTCTCTAACCAATAGTACAGAAAAGTAACTATTGACGATGTTTTTCCGAATTTCAAGGACTGTTTTTTCTAAAATGTTTTTTGAAGCATCAAGATAAACTTTAGTGGCCTCTATTCCAACGACATAAGAACCATCAAAAATTAATTGATTTAATGTTATCCCAGCAGACATAGTTTGAGGAGTTCCAAATTGAACTTCTGCAAATTCCCCTTCATTCCCCCCAAAAAATTGAGCTGGTATTAGAGAAGTGGGTAGTTCAATAAAGTTTTGGTAATCAGCTCTAGCGCTTAATTGAGGTAATCCTGTCGCTATGGTTTTCCATTTTTCTTTGTATGCCTTTTGTACCTCTAAGTTTGCATTAATTATGTTTCGGTTATTTTCCAGCCCAAATTCAATGGCTTCCTCCAGGGTAACTGCTTCAGGAGAATCTTGAGCCTGGAGGAAACTTAGGCCAAAAAAAAGGAGTTGAAGGATGTTTGTTTTTTTGATCATAAATCCATTTCTTTTTTATAATTCTCTAATTTTATAATCCCTTTATGTGTACACAAGGCACGAAGATGATATTCTGAAAAATTTAGAAGTAAATCCTCAATTTTATAGATTTCAATTGGGAATAATTTGATGTTTGTGATACCACTAATTCCATTAAAGAAAATCCTAACCACGAAATCTACATCAATATCCTTTCTAAATATTCCAGTTTGAATCCCTTCTAAAATACTATTTGAAAACAGCCCACTTAATGCACTAAATTCTTTTTCTTTTAGTTTTGAGTATAGTGAAGGGTAATATTTTTGTAACTGGTATTGAGGAGAATTTTTTTCACTTGACAAATGATTTAATATCTCTTTTTTTATTTGATAAAGCTCTATGATAGGGTCTTTAGATTGTTTTGATATAACATTTATTCTCTCTATTATTCCATCTAAATGATTCACTGCGCTTTGCTCAACTAATCCGTCTTTTTTGGGAAAGTGAACGTAAATTGTTTTTTTTGAGACCCCCATGTGTTTGGCAATGTCATCCATGGTGACACTTTTATATCCGTATTTTAAAAAAAGCTGGATTGATTGACCTACAATCTTTTTTTTCATCGACTAATTTCTGGCAAATATACAAAAGGAAACTTTAGAAACAAAAAAAGTTTCTTTCGTTTTTATAGCTTTACTATTCCGTTAAAATCCTATTTTTAAAAAAAATAATAATGGAATCACTTTCCAGGTATCAAATATTATTTGATAATTATCTTGAAAATAATAAACAAAAGTCCAAACCACATGGACTTTATGCTCCCATAGAATATATATTGAGCTTGGGAGGAAAACGGTTACGGCCTTTGTTGGCTCTTCTGGCAACTGAAGCTTTCGGAAATAAGCCAGAAGATGCATTACCCGCGGCTCTTTCTGTAGAAGTCTTTCACAACTTCACGTTAATACATGATGATATTATGGATCAAGCCCCCCTTAGAAGAGGTTCTCCGACAGTACATAATAAATGGGATGAAAATACAGGAATACTTTCAGGAGACGCAATGTTAATTCAAGCCTATCAATGCTTAGAATCTTACCCAAATAAACTTTTCGTCAAGCTCATTAATCACACTAGTAAAACGGCTTTAGAAGTTTGCGAGGGGCAACAATATGATATGGATTTTGAAACTCAAAAAGACGTTACAATTTCTGCTTATCTTGAAATGATTCGACTTAAAACAGCAGTTTTAGTTGGACATTCTTTAAAAATAGGCGCATGGATTGGAAATGCTTCCGATCAAGAGGCTCAATTATTATATGAATTTGGTGTTTTGTTAGGGATGGCATTTCAAATTCAGGATGACTATTTAGACGCTTTTGGTGATCCCAAAGATTTTGGAAAACAAGTTGGAGGTGATATTCTTGAAAATAAAAAAACAATACTTTATCATGAAGTGATGAAAATTGGAAATACTCAAGAAAAAGAGGCTCTTTTTCAATGGTATGATACCATTGAAAAAAACAATCAAAAAGTAATAGCCGTAAAGGAGATATTTAAAAGTAGTGGCGCATCAATAGCCAGTCAAAAATTAGTTACCTCTTATACCGAAGATGCATTTAAAAAACTCAAAAACTTAATTATTTCTGTGCAAGGAAAAGAGCTATTAATCGAATTTGGGCAGAATTTGATGAACAGAAAATTTTAAAACAATCTTTTTACAATGGCCCTTAGGAACCAGCTAATTTGAAGTAAAGAAAAAGAAGAAGCAATTTTAAGCTCTTCAACAAAGCTTGTCTTTTCGTCTAGAAAACGAAAGATTGTTAAAGGACTATTTTTGTTAAACATACGTTCAAATAATTTACTACCCTGGCTATTGTATTTGGAAAGGACATCTAAAAAAAGAAGGTCATAAAACCAAAACCTATTTTTAATGTTAAAATGATTCAATGGTTTTCCTGTTTTTAAAAAAGAAACAACTTTTGAAACATTCCGACTGGTATTCATAAAGGTAAAGCCCGTACTAGCTTTTGTCCAACCTCCTGCAGTTCCTATATTTAAAAGTGAGGGAGTATTAAATTGATCAAAAGGAAAGCTACTCATGGGAATATTTCCTTGTTCCTTTTCTTCAATTTCATACTCTGTAATCCCCTTATTTTTTAAATAGGATTTAATACCTTGTTCATATTCCTTTTTTTCTAAAAGATCTGCTGAAAAAAGAGTGTATTCTACAAGTGCATTTTTTGAGTCAAGTGGTAAAACATACAAAAACCGCGTTTCTTTTTTTTGCTCAATATTAAAATCCATAAATAAGATTTTATTGGGATTAAATTCTTCCGACTTTGTTTTAATAAACCACCCTATAAAATGTTGTTTTAATGCAGGATATTTTTTTTGACTGTAAAGAGCACCAGGATCAAATATACTATTAAAAACATTTTTTGAGCTAAATGAACCCTTGCTGGTCAATACTTTGGAAGTAAAGCCTTCGGTTTTTAGTGATTTTACTTCCGCAGATAAATACTGAATATTTTTTTGACTTTCAATATTTTTATGACAAGCTTCATAAAAACCTTTTGAACGGAGCATCTTGTATTGATAAGGAGCCAATTCAAAGTTTAATGAAACTGAGGATGATAAGAAAGTAGCAGCATCCCATTTTTTTTCTAAAAGTCTCTCAAAAGGCCCTTCTTTCTTTTCCCAAAAGGACCAAGTTCTGTCATTTGTATTTTTGGATTCCTTTTCAATTAAAAGAATGTCTTTTTTTAAAAAAAAAGGATCTTTACTCAATGCATTAAGAAGTAGAAGTCCAGCAGCGCCTCCTCCACATATAATGTAATCAAAAATTGGCTTTTCCATAGAGTTTAGTAAAAGTAATTAAAACAGCCTAAATTTTATTAAATTCCAGAGGAACTCTTTACTTTTACACAAAATTAAATAAACTGGAAAAGGTACTTTCATTTTTTGAGGGAATAGACCCTGTTTTGGCTGCATTCTATGCAACCCTTTTTACCTGGGGACTTACTGCTCTTGGAGCTTCTTTAGTTTTTTTTGTGAAAAGCATGAATCGTGCTCTTTTAGATGGACTTCTAGGATTTACAGGGGGAGTTATGGTGGCAGCTAGTTTTTGGAGTTTACTTGCACCAGGAATTGAAATGAGCCCTGGGGAAGGTTTTGTTAAAGTCATTCCCGCCGCTTTTGGATTTGGACTAGGAGCATTATTTATTTTTGGTTTAGATAAAGTTTTACCTCATATTCATATAAATTTTAAAGAAAGCGAAGGTATTAAGACTCCATGGCATAAAACAACTTTGCTAGTCTTGGCAATTACCCTTCATAATATTCCAGAGGGTCTTGCAGTAGGTGTTCTTTTTGGGGGGGTAGCTGCTGGAATTCCTGAGGCTTCTATTGCTGGGGCAGTTGCTTTAGCAATTGGAATTGGAATTCAAAATTTTCCTGAAGGCTTGGCAGTATCAATGCCCTTAAGAAGACAAGGGGTGAGTCGCTTTAAAAGTTTTTGGTATGGTCAACTCTCAGCAGTAGTTGAGCCAGTGGCTGCTGTAATAGGTGCAGTTGCTGTTTCTTTTTTTACACCTATACTTCCTTATGCACTTTCGTTTGCAGCGGGAGCTATGATTTTTGTTGTGGTTGAAGAGGTTATTCCTGAAACCCAACAAGATAAATATACAGATATTGCCACTCTAGGATTTATTGGAGGATTTATCGTAATGATGACTCTAGACGTTGCTTTAGTTTAGCATTAAGCTTCATCGAATGATTGCCAACCTTGAGCAGAAAGCTCTATTTGATGTCCCAGACCATTTATAAGTTGGCATCCCCCACCCAAGTCACAAGCATGTCCGATAACTGAAAGTAAAGGATGATTTTTAATTTTATCAAATTCTTTTTGTGCAACTGTAAATAAAAGCTCATAATCTTCACCACCATTTAGAACAGCAGTAGTAGTATTTAACTTAAACTCTTCACAGATTTTTATCACTTCGTGATCAATAGGTAGTTTTTCTTCAAAAAGATAAAACCCTACCTTGGATGCTTTTGAAAGGTGTAAAATTTCAGATGATAGACCGTCACTTATGTCAATCATTGAGGAAGGAGTGATGTCTAATTCTTTTAATAATTCAATCACATCTTTACGGGCTTCTGGTTTTAGTTGGCGCTCAATGCTGTAAGCATAGCTACTCAGATCAGGTTGATTATTTGGATTTACTTTAAAAACGGCTTTTTCGCGTTCTAGAATTTGTAATCCTGAATAAGCTCCTCCTAGATCACCACTTACAACAAGTAAATCATTTTCTTTAGCTCCTGAGCGGCGAGTAATTTTTTCTTGCTTAGCGTAACCAATAGCAGTTACCGAAAGAATGAGTCCCGAAGTACTACTGGTAGTATCACCTCCAACAAGATCTACTTTATGATTTTTACATCCCAGTAAAATACCTGCATATAATTCTTCTAATGCCTCAAGGGTAAATCGATTGGAAACCGCAAGAGAAATAGTTATTTGAGTAGGCTGGGCATTCATTGCATAGATATCAGATAGATTTACCATAACTGCTTTATATCCCAAATGTTTTAGAGGCATATAGCTTAAATCAAAATGCACCCCTTCAATTAAAAGGTCAGTACTTACAACTGTCTTCCCCTGAGATAAATCTAGGATAGCAGCGTCATCTCCAATTCCTAAAACACTAGATTTTTGGTTTAACTCAAAAGTCTTAGTTAAGTGATCAATTAAAGCAAACTCTCCAAGAGAAGAGATTTTAGTTTTTGAAGGATTTTTATTTTCTAACATATGTCAAAAGTACATATCCTATTGAAAAGGTTAAACTTTATTCTCCCTAATGTTTTTTACTTATTTTTGAAAAAAAACATGAAACGACTTGCCCAATCGCTCGTAATACTTTTTTTTGTTTCTTGTTTTAATACAGAAATAATTGACCCTGTTTCTTTAGAAACACCACAAACATTACCGCCTGGGAATTCTTCAGTAAATTTTAGTGAAAAAATTCCTTGTGAAAATGGGATGGCGGGAGTATACCCTTGTTTGGGATATGATCTTTTGTCTCGCATTTCCCTTGAAGAGTTGGGGAGTAATTCAGGGAATGATAATTGGGGCTGGACAGATCCTGAAACAAGAAAGGAATATGTAATTAGTGGCTTAGACGATGGAACTGCTTTTATAGATATTAGCAATCCTGAAGAACCCTTTTTTTTAGGAAAACTTTTAACTGCAACTGAAAATAGTAGTTGGAGAGACATTAAAGTTTATAAAAATCACGCTTTTATAGTAAGCGAAGCTACTGATCATGGCATGCAAATTTTTGATTTAACTCGATTGAGGGATGTGTCATCTGTTCAAAATTTTACTGCAGATGCTCTTCTCAACTATTTTGGAAGTGCACATAATATTGCAATTAATGAAATTAGTGGTTTTGCGTATGTTATTGGGTCAAATCGTTTTCAGGGAGGACCTATTTTTATTGACATTAATGATCCAAAGAATCCGAATGTTATAGGGGGTTATGCAGAAGCTTCGTACACTCATGATGCTCAAATAGTAAATTATCAAGGGCCCGATGTTACTTTTCAAGGAAAGGAATTGTTTTTTGGTAGTAATAGTGATGGAGGGGATAACAATCAAGTAGTAATTTTAGATGTGACGGATAAGACAAAACCTCAACTTATAAATAGCATTAGATACGAAAATGGGGGCTATACGCACCAGGGATATTTATCTGAAGACCACCAATATTTTTTTTTAGGGGATGAATTAGATGAGCTTCGTTTTGGGGCACCAACTTTAACACGAATTTTCGATATTTCTGATCTCATGAATCCTGAGTTGCATGTAAATTATTTCGCAGGAGTTTATGCCATAGATCATAATGGATATGTTAAAGAGAATAATTTTTTTCTTGCAAGTTATACAGCTGGTTTACGTGTTTCAGACATTAGTGAAATTGATACTAAAAAAGTTTCAGAAGCTGGATTTTTTGACACCTATCCTGCAAATAATAATCCTTCTTTTGAGGGTGTTTGGAGTGTTTATCCTTTTTTTGAAAGTGGAGTAATTGCTTTAAACGATATTAATTCCGGTATATTTTTGGTAAAAGCTTCTGAATAATGCTAAAGTATCCTTCTCTTTTATTATTAATTATCATCATAATAGGTTGTACACCCAATTCTGAAAGTGATTGGCCCAATTTACCTGATATAAAAGGAGAATGGAAATCTGTAATGACCTATGGAGGAAGTTTAGAAGATGTTGCCCATGGAGTTATAACTACTTCTGACGGGGGTTTTGTTGTAGTTGGGAACACTCAAAGTATAGATGGTATTTTTAGCACTAAAACAAGAGTAGGAAGTGATTTATTTGTTACGAAATTTAATGCTGATGTTGAGATCCAGTGGATACAGACCTATGGCGGAAGTGATGATGATAGAGGATATGATATTGTTGAGTTAGAAAATGGGTATGCTATTATTGGGTATAGTAAAAGTTTTGATGGCGACGCATCATTAAATAAGGGTCAACATGATAACTGGCTTTTACGAATAGATACTGGAGGAAATCTTTTGTGGGAAAAAAGCTTTGGTTTTTTAGGACACGACCATGCCTATAATATTATTAGTACTCAAGATGGGGGTCTTTTTTTTAATGGTTTTTTAGATATTACAGCTTCTGATGGTGCTGGAATGGAAGGAAAAAAATCAAATAAGGGACAAAAACACGGAGCAGGAGAATTTTGGTGTCATAAACTTGACGGTAATGGTATTTTGCAGTGGCGAAGGTACTTTGGTGGCACAAGTAATGACCGCTCTTATGATGCTATTGAAACACTTGAAGGAGATTTTGTGCTTGTAGGGTCTTCAGAAAGTCAAGATGTGGATGTATCTGATCCAAGAGGAAGCTACGATGCTTGGATTGTAAAAATAAATAGTCATGGAGATTTGTTATGGGAACGTTCCGTTGGAGGTTCAGCATATGATATTGCCAACGCAGTTATTGAAAACAGAAAAGGCGAGTATGTTGTTCTAGGACAATCTTTTAGTCAGGATGGGGACATTGACAAACCACTTGGATCTTCAGATGTATTTTTGTCTACTCTTTCCCCATCTGGGGAGTTAAAAAGTAATAAAAATATTGGTGATCAGGGATTTGATACAGCAAATGCACTACTTGAGCGTCCAGACGGAACCTTAATTCTAGTAGGCCATAAGGCTCCTAATGCTCTTGCTGTAGGTGAAAAATTGCTTTCTAACAATGTATTTATAGCACACACTTTACCCAATGGGAGTCTTATTAATCAATATAAGTTAATTGGAGATGGACTTGATTTAGGTTTTGATATTGCCCAGCTAGAAGGAGGCAAAACCGTTGTAGTGGGAAGCACAAAAAGCACCTCAGGAGATTATCCCCTTATAAAGGGAGGCACAGACTTTTTCATTGCTATTTGGCATTAAACGACTTGATTACAGTATAGGTTAAATCAATAACAACAATCTAAAAATCAACAGAAATAGGTTATCTTTACGCATAATTTAGATTAATTCTTTGTTAAAATGATTAAGGTTTCAGAAACAGCTAAAGTAAAAGTCTCTTCGCTAATGCGAGAAGAGGGTTTTGATCCTATACAAGATTATGTTAGGGTTGGGGTTAAAAGTGGTGGATGTTCAGGACTCTCATATGATTTAAACTTTGATAAAACTTTAGACACGGAAGATAAATTATTTGAAGACAACCAAGTAAAAATCTTAGTAGACAAAAAAAGTCTTTTATATCTCATTGGAACTACTTTAGAGTACTCTGGAGGGTTAAATGGGAAAGGTTTTGTGTTTAACAATCCTAATGCACAACGTACTTGCGGTTGTGGGGAGAGTTTTTCACTTTAAAAACAAGAAAATGGCATATACTGAAGAAGAATTAAAGAAAGAATTAGAAACCAAAGAATATGAATATGGTTTTTATACGGATATAGAATCTGATACTTTTCCTGTTGGATTGAGTGAAGAGATCGTACGTAAAATTTCCCAGAAAAAAGAGGAGCCAGAGTGGATGACCCAGTGGCGTTTAAATGCTTACAGATCATGGTTAGAGATGACAGAGCCTGACTGGGCCAATGTCACATATAAAAAACCAGACTTACAATCAATTTCATATTATTCAGCACCCAAAAAACAGGCTAAATACGAAAGCTTGGAGCAGGTTGACCCTGAGCTATTAGAAACGTTCAATAAACTAGGAATCTCTATTGATGAACAAAAAAAACTCTCTGGAGTTGCTGTAGATATTGTAATAGATTCTGTTTCTGTTGCTACTACTTTTAAGAAAACCCTAGCTGAAAAAGGCATAATTTTTTGCTCAATTTCAGAAGCAATTAAGGAATATCCTGAATTAGTAAAAAAATACATTGGAAGTGTTATTCCGCCAAAAGATAACTTTTATGCAGGCCTTAATAGTGCTGTTTTTACAGATGGCTCTTTCTGTTATATTCCTAAAGGGGTTCGTTGTCCAATGGAATTATCAACTTATTTTAGAATTAATCAAGCAGGAACAGGTCAGTTTGAGCGTACTTTAGTAATAGCAGATCAAGGCAGTTATGTTAGTTATTTAGAGGGATGTACGGCTCCTTCACGAGACGAAAATCAACTTCATGCTGCAGTAGTAGAACTTATTGCATTAGATGATGCTGAAATAAAATATTCAACGGTTCAAAACTGGTATCCAGGAGATAAGAAAGGAAAAGGGGGCGTATTTAACTTCGTTACCAAACGAGGAATTTGCCATAACCGCTCTAAAATATCATGGACTCAAGTTGAGACAGGTTCTGCAGTAACTTGGAAGTATCCTTCTTGTATATTAAAAGGAGATCATTCAATAGGTGAATTTTACTCGATTGCAGTAACCAATAATTATCAACAAGCAGATACTGGTACAAAAATGGTACACTTGGGGAAAAACACCCGTAGTACGATTATTTCTAAAGGAATTTCTGCAGGAAAATCCCAAAATAGCTATCGGGGATTAGTTCAAGTAGGAGCTCGTGCTGAAAATGCACGGAATTTTTCACAATGCGATTCTCTTTTAATGGGGAATGAATGCGGGGCACACACCTTTCCTTATATCGAAGCTAAAAGCAATTCAGCACAAATTGAACACGAAGCCACTACTAGCAAAATAGGGGAAGATCAAATTTTTTATTGTAATCAAAGAGGAATTGATACTGAAAAAGCCATTGCGCTTATTGTAAATGGTTTTAGTAAAGAGGTGTTAAACAAACTTCCAATGGAGTTCGCCGTAGAAGCACAAAAATTATTAGAAATCTCCCTTGAAGGATCAGTGGGATAAAAAATAAAGTATGTTAACGATTGAAAATTTACATGCCCAAATAGAGGGGAAAGATATCTTAAAAGGAGTTGACTTAGACGTCAAAGCTGGAGAAGTACATGCTATTATGGGTCCTAATGGATCGGGGAAAAGTACCCTTTCTTCAGTAATTGCTGGGAATGAAAGTTATCAAATGACAGCAGGTAAAATGCTATTAAAAGGAAACGATCTTTCAGAATTGGATGCGGAAGAGCGTGCTCACGCTGGTATTTTTCTTTCATTCCAATATCCAATTGAAATTCCTGGAGTGAGTGTAACAAATTTTATAAAAACGGCAATAAACGCAAACAGAAAAGCCAAAGGCCTTAAAGATATGCCAGCAAGTGAGTTGTTAAAAAAAATTAGAGAAAAAGCCCACATGCTAGATATAGATTCTAAATTTCTCTCTCGTTCATTAAATGAAGGATTTTCTGGAGGTGAAAAAAAGAGAAATGAAATTTTTCAAATGGCTATGTTAGAGCCTTCTTTGGCAATTTTAGATGAAACAGATTCTGGCTTGGATATTGATGCTCTAAAAATTGTTGCTAATGGAGTAAACAAACTTAAAAGCAAAAATAATGCTGTGATCATAATTACCCATTACCAACGTCTTTTAGACTATATAGTTCCCGATTTTGTCCATGTTCTTTTTGATGGAAAAATTGTAAAATCAGGCACCAAAGAGTTAGCACATGAATTGGAAGCTAAAGGGTATGATTGGATTAAAGAATTAGCATAATATGGAATTTAAAGAAAAATTAATTTCTTCTCACCTAGCCTTTGAAGATGTTGCTGATTTGCCAGAAAACCTTCATCAATCAAGAATTTCTGCGCTTAAAGTTTTTGAGAAAAAAGGTTTTCCCACAAAAAAAGATGAAGCTTGGAAATATACTTCTTTATTAAATTTAGTTAATCAAGACTATTCTCTTTTTCCAAGTGACGTAACCAACATTGAGCTTAAAGAGGTAAAAAAGTATTTCCTTTATGACACAGACACCTACAAGGTTATTTTTATAGATGGAGTATACAGTCCATTTTTATCAAATACAACTCATGATGGTATAGATGTTTGTTTATTGTCTGCAGCTCTTACTAAGCCCAAGTACAAAAAATTGATAGAAACTTATTTTAATAAGATTGCACCACAAGAAGACAGCATGACTGCTTTAAATACTTCTTATGCGAAAGAAGGTGCTTTTATCTATATTCCTAAAAGTATCGATACTGAAAAGCCGATTGAAATTATCCATTTTTCTTCTGGAAAAGAAAAAGCTATTTGGCTGCAACCTCGAAATTTAATTGTAGTTGACCAGAACGCACAAGTTCAGATTATTGAACGCCATCAAAGTTTAAAAGATCATCCGGTGGTAACTAATAGTGTTACTGAAATTTATGTGCACCAAGATGCATTTATGGATTATTATAAATTACAGAATGACCTTGAAACAGCATCATTAATTGATAATACCTTTATCGTTCAAGACAAGAACAGTCATGCTAGTGTCCATACTTTTTCTTTGGGAGGTAAGCTAATTCGTAACAATTTAAATTTCTTTCATAAAGGAGAACACATTCTTTCTACCTTGAAAGGAGTTACTATTTTAAAAGGAAAACAACATGTAGACCACTGTACGTTGGTTCACCATGCACAGCCAAATTGTGAAAGCCATCAAGACTATAAAGGGATTTTTTCAGAGCGCTCAAAAGGAGTTTTTAATGGCCAGATATTAGTAGATAAAATCGCTCAAAAGACAAATGCTTTTCAACAGAACAACAATATTCTTCTAGATGATAAAGCCTCAGTAAATACAAAACCGCAGCTTGAAATATATGCTGATGATGTAAAATGTTCTCACGGATGTACCATTGGACAATTAGATGAGGAAGCATTATTTTATTTACGTTCTAGGGGAATTCCTAAAAAAGAAGCGAAAGCTTTGATGACCTATGCCTTTGCAAATAATGTTTTGGAAAGTGTAAAGTTACCCTCGTTGAAAAAGCGTATTAATAAACAAATTGCTAATAAGCTTGGCGTTAGTCTGGGCTTCGAATTATAGATGTTTGATGTAAAACAAATTCGTAAAGATTTTCCTATTTTATCCCGTTCGGTAAATGGGCAACCTCTCGTGTATCTTGATAATGCGGCCACTTCTCAAACTCCAAAACAGGTGGTAGAGGTAATATCAGATTATTATTATCGTTATAATGCCAATATCCACAGAGGAGTTCATAAACTTAGTCAAGAGGCAACAGATGCTTATGAAAAAGCACGCACTACCATTCAAACACATTTTAATGCTGCTCATCCACATGAAATTATTTTTACTTCTGGAACAACGGAAAGTATTAATGTTATAGCAGCGGGTTATGCCTCAATTCTTAAAAAAGAGGATGAATTACTAATTTCAGCACTAGAGCACCACTCGAATATAGTACCCTGGCAAATGTTGTGTGAAAAAACAGGCGCAACTTTAAAGGTTATCCCTATGACAAAATTAGGGACCCTTGACATGGAAGCATTTGAGAATTTATTAAATCCCAAAACTAAATTGGTGTTTGTAAACCACGTTTCAAATGCATTAGGAACCATTAATCCAATCAAAGAAATTATAGACAAGTCTCATCAAAAGGGAGCAAAAGTATTAATTGATGGAGCTCAAGCCTCTCCTCACATAAAAACCGATGTTCGGGCATTAAATACAGATTATTATGTTACGTCTGCACATAAATTATGTGGTCCAACAGGTGTGGGAATGTTGTATGGAAAAGAAACATTATTAAAGGAACTTCCACCTTACCAAGGCGGAGGTGAGATGATCGCGAGTGTTACTTTTGAAAAAACTACTTATGCTGATTTACCACATAAATTTGAAGCAGGAACCCCAAACATATCTGGGGGTATTGCTTTTGGCGCTGCTCTAGATTACATGAATAAAATAGGTTTTGAAGCTATTGCTTCATATGAGAGAGAATTATTGATCTATGCAACGGATGCTTTAAAAAAAATAGATGGGTTAAGGATTTATGGAGAGGCTTCAGAAAAAACAGCAGTAATCTCATTTAATGTTGGGACGATTCATCCTTATGATATTGGAAGTATTTTAGATCAAATGGGCATTGCCGTTAGAACGGGGCATCACTGTGCGCAACCTATCATGGATTTTTATAACATTCCGGGAACCGTAAGAGCTTCTTTTTCTTTTTATAATACGTTTGAGGAAATTGATGTTTTGGATAAAGGAATTAGGAAGGCAATTCTAATGTTGCAATAATTTTATAATTTTAGGTGTGAAAACAATTGAGACCATTCAAGAAGAAATTGTAGAAGAATTTTCATTATTTGAAGATTGGATGCAACGTTATGAATACATGATAGATCTTGGAAAATCGCTTCCCTTGATTAATAAACAGTACAAAACAGACACCTATATAATTAAAGGATGTCAAAGTAAAGTATGGGTCCATGCAGAGTTGAAAGAAGATCAGCTTAACTTTACAGCAGATAGTGAAGCTATTATTACAAAAGGAATTATCGCTATTTTAATCCGAGTGTTTTCAAATCAACATCCAAAAGATATTTTAACAGCAAACACTGATTTTATTGATAGAATCGGATTAAAAGAACATTTATCACCAACGCGTGCTAACGGTTTAGTCTCTATGATCAAACAAATTAAAATGTACGCAGTAGCTTTTCAAACACAATTGAATTA
>JABGXI010000129.1:0-14230 GCA_018675855.1 Flavobacteriaceae bacterium
TATGCAGCACAGGCAATTCCTCAGCTTCCCATCACAACAGATTATAGTGCTGGCAAGATGTTCCTTCAAGCACTCAATACAGAAATGCTTTCCTCTCAAGGAACTGCTCTTGACAGTGCAATTGATTTGTCTGGAACGTTTTTTGATGATGAAGACCAAACCAATAGAGTTATATTTTTAATTTCAGATGGTGAAGATCATTCTGAAGAGGCATCTAATGCTGCTTCAAGAGCAGCAGCATTAGGAATAAAAATTTTCACATTTGGAGTAGGTACTGAAGTTGGGTCTCCCATCCCACTAAAAAGAAATGGAGTGATAGAGTCGTATAAAAAAGATTTTGATGGAGAAGTTGTTATTACTAAACGAAACCAAAAAATATTGGAAGCAATAGCAATAGCCACTGATGGAAAATATCAGGATGGAAATGATACACAAGTGGTATTAGATTTTGTTTCAGAACAATTGAAAGCAATGGACAAAAAAGAATTTGAGGCTAAAAAATTTGTTAGCTATAAAGATCGCTTCCAACCCTTATTGATTGGGGCCTTATTCTTTTTAATATTCGACTTATTTTTGTTTGAGACTCAAACAAAATGGATTAAGAAATTGAATTTATTTAATGAAAATGAAGAATAAGCTTTTTATAATATTATTGTGCTTTTTTTCCTTTGGTTTTGCTCAAGAAGGAAAAGTGATAAATCATATTTTCAAAGGCAATGAAAAGGCCCAAGAAAAAGAATACGTTGAGGCCGAAAAAGCGTATCGTGAAGCACTTTCTCTCGCCCCTGAGAAAGCTAAGGCACTATTTAACCTTGGAAATACCCATTTTCTTGACAAAAAATATCAAGAAGCATCACAACGTTTTTTTCAAACACAAAAATTTGCAACTTCAAAAGAGGATAAGCATAAAGCATTCCATAATATGGGAAATGTTTATATGCAAGAAAAGGATTATCAAAAAGCAGTAGAAGCATATAAAAGCGCCTTACGTAATAATTCTTCTGATGAAGAAACACGTTATAATTATGCATTAGCTAAAGAGCTTTTGGAGAAAGAGAAACCTCCTGAGGAACAAGAGCAGGACGATAAAAAAGATCAAAACGAGCAGCAAGATAAAGATCAGGAAGATCAAAAAGAAGAAGATAAGGATCAAGAGGGTGAAGAAGAAAATAAAGATGAAAAGAATCCAAATAAAGAAGACGATAAAGGAGAAGAATCAGACGATGAAGGCAAGCCTAAAAACGAAGGTGATCAAAAAAAAGATGAAAAGCCTAATGAATCTAAGGACAAACCTCAAGAAAAAAAGCAACCTCCAAAAGATGGTCAACTCTCACCTCAACAAGTTCAAAGTTTGTTAGAGGCCATGAATAACCAGGAAAAAAAAGTTCAAGATAAAGTAAACGCTAAAAAAGTTAAAGGGGTTCCTGTTAGAGGCAAAAAAGATTGGTGATTATGACTCAACATTTGATTTCACGATTATTACTTTATTTGATCTTTTTAGTGAGTGTAAACATACAATCACAAATTAGTTTTGATGCCAAAGTGAGTAAAAAACGATTAGGATTAAATGAACGCCTTCGTGTTGATTTTGTAATGAACGAAAATGGAGATGATTTCACCCCTCCTCCTTTCACCAATTTTCAAATTGTTAGTGGACCACAACAATCCGTTAGCAGATCCTGGGTTAATGGGGTGCGTAGCTTTTCTAAAACCTACACCTATTTTTTAACGCCAAAACGAAAAGGAAAAGTAACCCTTGGCCAAACTGAAATAGCTATTAAAGGAGAAGTATATAAAACCCTACCCATTCTATTAGAGGTCATATCAGCAGTAGAAAAGCCAAACGATCCAAATAATATTGATTATATCACTGATGAAAATATTCGTCTTGTTGCAGAAATTTCAAATACTCAACCATATTTAAATGAAGGAATTACAGTTTTATATAAGCTCTATTTTAGAAACCCCATATCTATTTCCGATGTTCAGGAGTTAGAATCACCTAGTTATGGAGATTTTTGGAGCCATTTAATTAAGATAGGTCAAGTACGAGTAAATACAAGAGGAGAATATAAAGGAGAGCCTTTTAATGAAGTTGTTTGGCGGAAAGTTGTTCTGTACCCTCAAAAAACAGGAAAACTTGATATAGAGCCTTTATCCCTCAATTTAAGCTTAAGTGTACCAAGTGATCGACGTGATTTATTTGGTAGAAGAATTCTTACGCAAGGGCAAAAAACTATTTCTGCAGGTAGAAGAGTTATCAATGTGAAGTCATTACCTGAAAAAAATCAACCTTCAGATTATACGGGTGCCGTTGGTTCATTTGATTTTGACGTTATCATTGACAAAAATGCCTTAAAAGCCTCTGAATCCTTTCAAGCAAAAATTAAAGTAAAAGGTAATGGTAATTTAAAACTTTTTAATTTACCCTCAATAAATGTTCCCAACACCCTCGAAGTATATGAACCAGAGCATTCGGAAAATATAAAAATTTCTCTTTCAGGTATGGAAGGTACAATTGAAGATATCTACACAATTGTTCCGAAGTATCAAGGAAAATATCCAATTCCTCCTGTTCAGTTTTCATATTTTGATCCAAAAACTTCTAATTATAAGACACTGCGTTCACAAGATTTATTAGTTGATGTTTTTGAAGGACCCCTAGCAGGAAATAAATCTAATCAAGAAAAAGTTGAAACCAAACAAATAATTTCTACAAAAGAAAACTCTTTTCGATTTATTCAATTAGACACTCAACTCTTCCCGATTAAAAAAAATAAATTTTGGTTGAGTTTCAACTTTTTAATATTGTTATTATTACCAATAGGCCTAATTTTAGCAGTAATTTTTATTAAGTATTTTATTCTTAAGCAAACAAAAGACAGTGCTAGTAATAAGCAAAAACAATCTCAACGACTCGCAAGTAAATATTTAAGTTCTGCTAAAAAAGCCTTTCATAATCAAGGTATTTTTTATGAAGCTTTAGAGCGTGCTTTACATAATTATTTAAAAGCAAAACTTAAGATTGAAACTACCGAAATGAGTAAAGAAAAAATTGAACGTTTATTACTTGATAAAAAAGTAGATGGTCAATCGGCTATTGATTTTATAGTGGTTATTGAAAATTGTGAATTGGCACGTTATGCACCAGTTTCATCTGTGAGTATTAAAGAAGATTATCAAAAAGCAATTAGTGTAATTGCCTCAATAGATCGACAATTATGAGAAAAATTTCTGACATAAAAAACGGCGTATTAACTTTAACGATTTTCTTCATTGTAAGCACTTTTTCTTTAAAAGCTCAGGCCCCTGTATCTCCTTTATTTGAAGAAGGAAATACAGCATACAATAATGGAGATTTTTTTAAAGCGGTGACTTTATATGAACAAACACTTCTTACTGGCAAACACAGCGCATCCCTTTATTTTAATCTGGGGAACGCTTATTATCGGTTGAATAAAGTTGCAGAGAGTATTTATAATTATGAAAAAGCAAGGCAATTAGACCCAGAAAATGAAGATTTTAAAGTTAATAGTGCTTTTGCTCAAAACATGACTATTGATGCAATTGAACCACTTCCAGAATCACAATTATCTCAAGTTCAAAATTCACTTTATGCTATAGCCAGTGCTTCAATTTGGTCTAAGATTGTTGTTTTATTTGTTTGGCTATTCGCAATATTTTTTAGTATCTATTTGTTGAATAAAACAATAAAACTTAAGAGACTTTTTTTTGTATTATCTCTTTTTTCTTTAGTTTTATTTTTGAGTAGTTTTACCATCAAATTCTTCGCAAACGCAGAACAGGAGAACAAAAAATATGCTATCATATTTTCAAATGAAATAAATATTTGGTCAGAGCCAAATTTAAGAGCTGAAATACAATTTACCCTGCATGAGGGAACTAAAGTTGAGCTTTTAGATTCTCTTGATGAATGGGAAAAAATACGAATTGCAAATGGTTCTGAAGGTTGGATAAAAAATGCCTCTTTAAAAAGCTTAGATAATTAGTTGTTATATGATATTTTGATTTTTTATTGTTTCACTTTGCTTCACCCAATTAAACAAAAATTCCCCCATTTCTTGAAGTATAGGATAAGAAAATGAAGTTTCAAGAACCGAATTTTCCATAAGGGTTAGGATTTGATTTACTTCTTTAAAAACAAGCGTCAATGCACACAGTATAAGCATCCATTTTAGGATTCCAAATAAAGCTCCTAATAAACGATTTATTCCACCTAATAAAATAAGTTTAAGAGCTTTGGTTAACATTTTAGCCAAAAGAGAAATTACATAAACAATCCCAATAAAAAGCATGATAAAACTTACTATTTGAATTATTTTAGGCTCCCAATCAATATAAATAACAAGGTAATTTTCTAGAATTTCAGAAAATTTAAAAGCTCCTGTAATTCCAACTCCAAGAGCAATCATTCCTGATACCTCAACAATAAAGCCTTTTTTAAAGCCACTAATAAGACCATAAGTAACTAAAATTAAGACCACAACATCGAACACATTCATATAGCTAAAATACTATTTTTAAAACTTAAAGAAATTTAACAGACAAGAGATTAGAAAGTATAAACTGGCTTTTAAAATGAAGATTTTTTTTAAATATATATTTTTTAATATACTAAATGAAGGGAGAGATTCTGAATTAAATCATCATTTGCTCTATTTTTGATCCCTACAGACACTAAAAATGTGATTATATCGATGATAGGGGTGGCCTAATTTGAACTAGTAGAGTCTTTGCCAAGCCAAAGCCCGCCGAGCAAAGTGTTTTAATAAAAGGAGCTATAGTAGATTAATTTGTTAAGCAGGGTGTCATTTCATAAAACTACTTTATTTTTACACCATGATTGAACGAGTAAAAAAATATCTAGAAGAAGTCAATTCTTTTTCAAGTACCGATGCTCTTACTATAGAAGAGTTTAGAGTTAGTTATTCCGGAAAGAAGGGAATTCTTAACACATTATTTGCTGCCTTTAGAGAGGTACCGATAGAACAGAAGAAGGCTTTTGGTCAAGAACTTAACGTATTAAAAAATGCTGTTTCTGAAAAGATTAAGGAACTTCAATCACAACTTAAAAATATTGGAGGAAAGTCAAGTATTTCGGATCCTACTAGAACTCCTTTTCCTATCCAAACTGGAAATAGACATCCACTCTCGGTAGTTAAAAATAGAATTATTGACATTTTCAGCCAAATTGGTTTTACTATTTCTGAAGGTCCTGAAATTGAAGATGATTGGCATAATTTTACAGCTTTAAATCTTCCAGAGCACCATCCGGCACGTGACATGCAGGATACCTTTTTTATTCAAACAGATCCAGATATTTTATTACGTACCCACACTTCTTCGGTACAGGTTCGTTATATGGAAAAAAATAAACCCCCTATTAGAACTATTTCTCCAGGTAGAGTTTTTAGGAATGAGGCAATTTCCTCAAGATCTCACTGTATATTTCATCAAATCGAAGGACTTTATATTGCCAAAGATGTTTCATTTTCCGATTTAAAACAGACCTTAAAGTATTTTACAGAATCACTTTTCGGAAATTCTAAAATCAGACTTCGCCCATCTTATTTTCCCTTTACAGAGCCTAGTGCAGAGGTCGACATTTATTGGGGATTAGAAACAGAAGTTGATTATAGAATAACAAAAGGAACTGGGTGGTTGGAGATTATGGGTTGTGGAATGGTAGATCCAAATGTATTGAAAAACTGTGGTATTGATCCTGATGAATATTCAGGTTTTGCTTTTGGAATGGGAATAGAGAGAATAGCTATGTTAATTTACCAAATTAGTGATATTCGACTATTTTTTGAAAATGACGTACGCTTTTTAAAACAATTTAAAGGAACTCTTTAGGTTAGTTTTTTTGAAAGTTTTTGTAAACTCTTTTTATGACTTTTATTTAAAAAAAGAATTCCATATACATTATCAATGATAGGACTACTATTTCCAATAGATTTATTTAACTTATTAACAGGTTCTGTTGCATGATAACCTTCTGCAACCATATTCATTTCCATTTGAGCTCCTTTTCACCTTGTACAAGTATTTTACTCTTTATGGGTTGAGTAAGAAGTTTTAATTCATCTCCTAAATAGGTGGACGGAATAGCTATCACTAACCATTCTGACCTTGAAACTACTTCATTAATATCGCTACTAACAGTAATTCTTTTAGGCCTAAATTTAACTGTTGTTAAATAATTAGGATTCTTTGATGTGGCTTTTTTATTTTCCGAGCTTGTTCAGGTTCTCGCACATACCAATGGACATGTATTTTATTGTTTGACAATACTTTAACTAGAGCTGTAGCCCAGCTACCAATCCCTAAAACACCTTTAGATATTCTAGGAGCTATCTTTTTACCAAGAGTTTCAAGTATTTTTAAATTCGGAGAATTTTATATTTTACAACCAAGTGCTCCAAGGTATTCTGCTTAAAAGTAGAAGTAAACCTAAGCTGTAAAAAAGAATAATCCTCAAAAACTTTTTGGATGATTTAAATTGTCTTTTATGCATAGACCAGCCCATGGTTATTAAAACAATCGCTAGAATATTTGTTATGGGGTGCTCAACAAGATATAGTCGTGTTTGAGGGTCTTTCATTACACCCATGCCTATTGAGGCCCACTGGTCAAACCATGGAGAAACAAAGTACAAAATTAGGCCAATAAGTAATTGTATATGAGAAAATATAAGCCCAAAAAGACTTATTCTCAAGTCTTTTACGCTAAATTCTTTAACCATATAACGGCCAATAAATGCATTGACAATTGCAGCAACTAAAACAAAAAGGACAAAAAAAGCCCAGTAGGAGTGAACAGTTTTTAAATATAAGTACATGATATAAATTTATACAAAAATACTAGATTTTAGTTAACAGAATAAAGGGTTAAGTTTTTGGTTAAACATTTTGTCTCCCCATTTTTTTGAGGTAAAAAAACTTACATTTAATAAAATTAACAATTCAATGAAAAAAATATCACTTCTTTTACTAATAGCTATATTAGGTTGTAAACAACAGAAATCAATACAGGCATCACTTTCCCCTACTTTTGGGATTGTTATCCATGGTGGTGCAGGAACCATCTTAAAAGAAAACATGACACCAACAAATGAAGCCGCTTATAAGAAGGTGCTTACCGAAGCAATTAAGGTTGGTCATACCATATTACAAAATGGTGGATCTAGCCAAGAAGCTGTAGAGAAAACAATCCATGTAATGGAAGATTCTTCATTATTTAATGCAGGAAAAGGAGCAGTACTTACTTCAAATGAAACCATAGAATTAGATGCTTCTTTTATGAATGGTTCAAACCTAGATGCTGGGGCAATATCGGGTGTTAGTACTATTAAAAATCCTATTTCAGCTGCTATAAAAGTGATGGAAAACTCTCCTCATGTAATGCTTTCAGGAAAGGGAGCAGAAAATTTTGCAGCAACTCAAAATTTAGAATTTGTAGAGCCAGAATATTTTTTCACTGATCATAGAGTCAAGGCATTAAAACGCGTTAAAGCTCTTGAGGCTTTAAGAAATAAACCTATTTCTTCTGCAGAAACTTCTTTTTTACAACATCAGCGTTATGGAACTGTTGGTTGTGTTGCTCTTGATCTCGAAGGTAATTTAGCAGCGGGAACATCTACAGGAGGTATGACTAATAAAAAATGGAATCGAATTGGTGATGCCCCTATAATTGGTGCAGGCACTTATGCCAACAATGCAACGTGTGCTATCTCTGCAACTGGATGGGGTGAGTTTTTTATTCGTTCAGTAGTAGCGCACGATATTTCTGCTTTGATGGAATACAAAGGCCTTTCTATCAAAGAAGCTTCACGAATTGTGATTCATGAAAAAGTTGGAGGATTAGGAGGCGATGGTGGCGTTGTTGGAATTGATGCCAAAGGAAATGTTGCAATGGAAATGAATACTCCAGGCATGTACCGTGCCCACATGGATGCAGAAGGAAATTTAAATGTTAAAATTTATAAGAAATAGTGGAATCTAATTACTATGCGATCATTTTTTCAAGTTTCCTCTTGGATTTGGAAGATTTAAAAGATCTATAATTTTCAAAAGAAATGTTTAAAAATGTTAATTCTCAAAATGGATTTATAGAGATTGAATCTTATAGAGAAAAGTCAGGAAAAGGAGTAAATATTTCTTTTCATAAATCAATAGCTGCAATTCAAGAATGGAAAGAGGATTCAGCACATTTAAGGGCACAAAAGTATGGTCGTGAAGTGGCATATTCTAATTACACCATTAAAATATGTGAGGCACAAAGGGGATATGATTTCAAAAGAATAGATGTAAAAGACAGGAATTATTAATGTTAACTGACGATTCACTAATGTTTGATCAAAAGCGAAAAATAATCCATGTTGACATGGATGCTTTTTTTGCTGCTGTAGAGCAATTAGATCATCCAGAATGGCAAGGAAAAGCATTAGCTGTAGGAGGTGATGGTTCAAGGGGGGTGGTTTCTGCAGCAAGTTATGAGGCACGAAAATTTGGAGTACGAAGCGCAATGAGCAGTATACTTGCTAAACGCCTATGCCCAAATTTGATTTTTGCACCTACTCGATTTGATCGATATAAGGAAATTTCTCAACAGGTGCGTATGGTTTTTTTAGAATACACAACTTTAGTGGAGCCCTTATCTCTAGATGAAGCTTTTTTAGATGTTTCAGATTACCCATCAGCTACATTAGTGGCAGAGGAGATTAGGGCAAAAATTTTAAAAAAAACTGGTCTTACAGCTTCTGCGGGAATTTCAATAAATAAATTTTTAGCAAAAATTGCAAGTGATTGGAATAAGCCTAATGGTCAAAAAACAATTCCACCAGAGGAGGTTCTCCCATTTTTAGAGAATTTAGATGTTAAAAAATTTCATGGTATTGGCGCTAAGACAAAACTCAAAATGTATGGTTTAGGTATTTATACAGGAGCAGATTTAAAAGCTAAAACGGATATTTTTCTAAATAAATATTTTGGAAAAGCTGGGCTGCATTATTTCAATGTAGTTCGTGGCATTCACAATAGTCCTGTTAAATCCGATCGGATTCCAAAATCTGTTGGAGCAGAAAGAACATTTATTACTAATCTCAGCAGTGAATTGTTTTTAGAAGAAAAAATACTCGAGATTGCTGAGCTTCTTGAAAAAAGAGCGAAAAAAAATAAGGTTGCAGGCAAAACAATTACCTTGAAAATTAAATACAGTGATTTTGTTCAACAAACACGAAGTAAAACAGGCAGCTTTTATTTGTCTTCAAAGAAATTGATTTTTGAAGAAGCAAAAAAGTTACTATATCAAGAAAAGTTAGTTAATTCAGTTCGTTTAGTTGGAATTTCTCTTTCAAATCTTAACACAAAAAAAAAGAACCCTCCAATCGTTAAGCTTACAATTCAAAATGAACAGTTGAGTTTGCCCTTTTAAACTACAGAAACACGTAATGTATTTACCATTCCTTTTACTTTTATTGGCATTGATGTTAAGTTTATAAGCATATCCTCTTTTTCTACACATTCCTTTTTTAAAGCAATTTCATTGATTTCTTCAATAGTTTTATCCGTACTATTTAAGTTGTCATAATAAAAAGTTTTTACACCCCACAAAAGGTTTAGCTGGTTTAAAATCTTTTTATTAGATGTAAAGACTAATACATGAGCTTTAGGTCTCCATGCTGAAATTTGATAGGCTGTATATCCACTATTTGTGAGTGTACAAATTGCTTTTGCATCAATATCGTTGGCTAGATGAGCTGCATGATAACAAATTGATTTAGTAATAAAACGTTTTGTACGAATATTAGGCGCAATTTGAGGGACTTTAATCAAAGGCGAGCCTTCAACGGCTTTTAAGATTCCGGCCATTGTTTTTATCACTTCAACAGGATATTTACCAACTGAAGTTTCACCAGAAAGCATTACAGCGTCTGCTCCATCCATCACAGAATTTGCAACATCATTTACTTCGGCTCGTGTAGGGGTTAAACTGTCAATCATTGTCTCCATCATTTGTGTTGCAATGATAATTGGTATTCGTGCTTGCTTTGCTAAAAGCACTAATTGTTTCTGAATTAATGGCACTTCTTGTGCAGGCACTTCCACCCCAAGATCACCACGAGCAACCATTAGCCCATCACAATGTGCAATAATCTTATCAATATTTTCAATTGCCTCTGGCTTTTCAATTTTAGCAACAATTGGAATTTTTTGATTGGTATGTTTTGCCATTAATTCTTTCAAATCAATAAGATCTTGGCTAAAGCGCACAAACGAAAGGGCAATCCAGTCTATATCTTGTTTAAAAATAAATTCTGCATCCTTTATGTCTTTTTCGGTCAATGCAGGTAATGAAATATTTGTATTAGGTAGGTTGACTCCTTTATTTGATTTAAAAGGACCTCCTTGAATTACTTTTGCTACAACTTTATTGGATTTATTGGTTTCAATAACTTCAAAAATCAATTTTCCGTCATCCAATAAAATTTGCTCTCCTTTTGAAACGTCGGTAGGAAAATTCTGATAGTTCATGAAAGCTTTTTTTGAATTTCCAACAAAAGGTTTGTCTGTTAAGAAAACTACTTTATCTCCTGGGTTTACAAAAGTATCATCTTCCATTTTCCCAACACGAAGTTTCGGTCCTTGAAGATCAGCCAAGATTGAGGTATTAGTATCTAGCTTTTCATCAACCTTTCTAATCATTTTAATTCGATCAGAAACGTCCTGGTAATCAGCATGTGAAAAGTTAATCCGAAATACATTTACTCCCTCTAAAATCATATTTTCAATGACGTCCTCTGAAGCTGTTGCAGGTCCAAGTGTTGCAACGATTTTTGTTTTTTTTATGAAACTCATTAATCAAATATTATGTTTAATTTTTTTTTAATAAATTCAGTATCTACTGGGTATAAGAGAGATATTTTAGACGATTTTTTGAGATGTGATAAAACAGTTTCAATTGTTTTATGGTCTGAAGATTTGATGAAAAAATCAACTTGTTTGAATTCAGAAAACAAATATACCTCATTTCTTGTAGGAAGGTTAAATAAATTTTTAGAAATTAACTCTTGTTGCTTTAATTCATCGTGGTATTTGTTTGAAAACAAAGAACATTGAAAGTCATACATTTTATCTTCCCACTCAAAATGAATGAAATTATTTTTAGCGCCTTTGAGGCTGAGGTCGCTTTTACTCCTTTTAAAATCACTATTCATGGTGTTGTTTAAGTAAAATGCCAATTGATATCCTTCTAAGGAAGAGTGAATTGCAATTAAGTTAACTTCTTCAAAAGTTTCTTCAAGTTCTAAATTGTATACTTTTTTAGCATTCATTTTTTAACGGGAGTACTTATTTTTAATATTGTAGTAGCCAGCTTAGCAGCTTTTTCTTCTGTTTTTTTCTTAGAAATTCCACGTGCTTTCACAACCAATTTTTTGTTTAATATTACAGTACAATAATAATTAATGCTTGGGTCTAACCCTTCATCTAATTTATTGTTAAACTTAAGTTCTTTCTTTTCTTTTTGCGCCCATTCAATTAGAAGGCTTTTGTGGCTCAATATCAATGAATCTAAGGAGTTCATATTCACGAAAGGATTAATAATATTTTTCATTACATAGTCTTTGGTTTTGATATATCCTTTATCAATGAAGTGTGCACCTATCAATGATTCAATTAGATTACCATGTATATCATCGCCAAATTTTTTATTATGAGTTGAAAAATCAGCTAATTGCAGAAGCTCCATTTTTTTTCCAATATCATTTAGTTGAGCTCGACTTACTATTTTGGCCCTAAGTTTTGTTAATTTTCCTTCTTTTGCTTGAGGGTATTGATAAAAAAGATATTCTGCAATAATAGTACTTAGCAGTGCGTCACCTAAAAACTCTAACCGTTCAAAGTTAAGCTTATTACCATTAGTATCCTTTAAGTTTAAAGAGCTGTGAGTAAATGCTTGCTTATACAACGCTTTATTCATTGTCTTAATGCCAAGTTTTTTTCGTAAGTGAGTAAAAAAAATCCCAGATGTTTCCATTCGGGATTTTCTTATGTATTCAAGAATTTTCACAGCATCAAGTTATTGCATTTTTTTGAATAAAACACAAGCATTATGACCTCCAAACCCAAAGGTGTTTGATAATGCAACATCTACATTTCTTTTTTGTGCTTTTCCAAAGGTAAAATTGATCTTTGGATCAATATTTTCATCAAAAGTTTGATGATTAATTGTGGGAGGAATGATACTATGTTTTATAGCCATAATTGAGGCAATTGCTTCAATAGCTCCAGCAGCACCAAGAAGATGGCCTGTCATCGATTTGGTTGAATTAATATTCATTGCATAGGCATGCTCTTTAAATACTTCTATAATCGCATTTGATTCCGCAATATCACCTAAAGGTGTTGAGGTTCCATGCATGTTTATAGTATCAACATCGCTTGGTTTTAAGTTGGCATCCTTCAAGCAATTTTTCATTACTTTAATAGCCCCTAAACCTTCAGGATGTGGAGCGGTCATATGATGTGCATCTGCGGAAAGGCCTCCTCCAGCTAATTCAGCATAAATAGTAGCGTTTCTTGCAATAGCATGCTCATAAGATTCTAAAATTAATGCACCAGCACCTTCTCCTAAGACAAAACCATCGCGATTTTTATCAAAAGGACGTGAAGCTGTTTTCGGATCGTCATTTCTTTTTGAAAGAGCATGCATTGCATTAAAACCACCTATCCCTGCTTTTGTTACTCCTGCTTCAGAACCACCAGTTATCATTACGTCTGCATAGCCTAAACGAATGTAGTTTAAGGCATCTATCATTGCATTTGACGCTGATGCACAGGCTGAAACTGTTGCAAAATTAGGCCCTCTAAAACCATATTTTATGGAAATTAGCCCTGGAGCGATATCAGCAATCATCTTAGGAATAAAGAATGGATTAAAACGGGGATTTTCGTTTCCAGCTGCAAAGTTTAGTACTTCGTTTTGAAATGTTTCAAGACCACCGATTCCTGCACCCCAAATAACACCTACTCGGTCTTTATCTGCAGTTTCAATAGGAAATTTTGCATCTTGAATTGCTTCATCAACTGCCACTAAAGCATATTGTGCAAAACGATCGTATTTCCTTGCTTCTTTTCTGTCAAAGTGATCCAATGGATCAAAACCTTTTAACTCACAAGCAAATTTTGTTTTAAAAAGGGTAGGGTCAAAATAAGTTATTGGAGCAGCACCACTAGTACCAGACAATAATCCCTCCCAATAAGCTGAAAGAGTATTCCCGATAGGTGTAAGCGCTCCCAATCCGGTAACTACTACACGTTTTAGTTCCATGGAACTTCGTTAGTCTATTTTTTCTATAAATTGAATTGCTTGCCCAACAGTGGTAATGTTTTCCGCCTGGTCATCTGGTATTTGAATATCAAATTCTTTTTCGAATTCCATGATTAGCTCTACTGTATCTAAGGAGTCTGCCCCTAAGTCATTTGTGAAGCTTGCATCTGCATTAACTTCATTTTCATCAACCCCTAGTTTATCAACTATGATTGCTTTTACTCTCGAGGAAATATCTGACATAATAACTTTTTGTTTAAATTTAAGTTGTGAACAAAAATAATAAATTTAACTGATTTCAAATGATTGCTGTTAAATAATAAGTTTATTTTTGATTCACTTAGAGAAGTAAATCAACTCCTGTGTACTACCATTACAACAGCAAAGTAAAATAAATGAGTAAAAAAATTATTCTATTAGCCTCAGGAAATGGTTCAAATGTTGAAAATATTTGTCACTTTTTTGAACAAAATTCAGAAGTACGAATTTTAGAAGTATTTACTAATAATCCTGATGCAGGTGTTTTAAAGCGCATCAAACCTTTTGGCTTGAGTGGATACATTTTTAATAAAACAACTTTTACTAACGGAAATGTCTTAAAGGACATTAAAAAAAAGCAACCGGATCTGATTATTTTAGCAGGTTTTCTGTGGAAAATAGGAGTAGATTGGATAGATGCTTTTCCTTTAAAAATTATTAATATTCACCCAGCACTTTTACCTAAATATGGTGGAAAAGGTATGTATGGTTCCCATGTGCATAAAGCTGTTAAAGAAAATAATGAGAAAGAAACAGGCATTACCATTCACTATGTCAGTGAAGCTTATGATAAAGGCACGTTTATTTTTCAAAATAAAGTTGCTCTAACAGCAACAGA
>JABGXI010000130.1:0-4690 GCA_018675855.1 Flavobacteriaceae bacterium
CTTGAATTTATAATTTTTTCAATTTCAGAATTTTCAATCATAGAAAGCATTTCGTAACTATCTAAATCTTCAAGGTAGTAACTTTCTAAATAATCATTAAATGCCTGATCTTCAGTAATTTTTTTTGGGACTTCAAAAGTGTTTAAAATGAATAGAATTGACAATGAAGCTGCAATACTAGTAAAGCTTATTATAATTTTCCTAACGTTAGACAATGATTTTTTTTCAGGATATATTTCTTTTAAGATCTCATTTTCTAGGGTATTAAAATAGTCTTTAGGGATAGATAAGTTATTTTTCACACTAGTATTTTTTGTATTTTCAATAAGTAAATATTCGAGTTCTTGAAAATAATTTTCGGGTATCTTAAATGGATTATTTTTGTTAAAATTAGTCATTAAGTTTATTTTTAATTTTCCTCACCGCATGGTGGTATGAAGCTTTTAGTGCTCCTATACTTGTATCAAGTATTTCTGAAATAACTTGATATGTCATTCCGTCAAAATATCTCATATTAAAAACAATTCGCTGTTTTTCTGGAAGTTTAGCAACTTCTTTTTGTAAAAAAAAAGCGACTTCATCACCATCAAAGTATGGGTCTGCAGTTAATTGATCAGCCTTAGCCTCAATCCATTCTTGATTTTGGAGCCCCATTTTTGAGCTTTTACTGTTTATGAAGTTTATTGCTTCATTCGTTGCAATACGATACATCCAAGTATAAAGTGTACTATTACCTTTAAATTTCTCAATATTTAAATGAATTTTAATAAAGGTATTTTGCACTACATCATTTGCATCATCATGATCAAGAACTAGCTTTCTAATGTGCCAATATAAACGTTCTTTATATTCACTAACTAAACGTTTGAAGGCTTCTTCACGCGTTTCAGGTTCCTTTAAGGAGTTTACGAATAATGATTGTTCAATTTCCACGTTTAATTACTATTTCAATATTTTGACAACAACTAACGCAAAAAGTTTAATCCATGCGCTGAATTTGTACCCAATTTTTATATTGTTTATTGGAAGATAACAATTTTTGATGATTCCCAGAGGCTATGATTTTACCTTTATCAAGTACTAAAATCACGTCTGCTTTTTTAATGGTAGAAAGTCGGTGAGCTATAACTAGTGAAGTTCGATTTTGCATTAATTTCTCAAGGGCAATTTGAACCTGTTGTTCAGCTTCTGTATCAAGAGCTGAGGTCGCTTCATCTAAAATCAAGAAAGCAGGGTCTTTAAGCAATGCTCTTGCTATTGTAAGTCGTTGCTTTTGACCTCCTGAAAGTTTATTTCCTAAATCACCAATAACAGTTTCATATTGGTTTGGAAGTTCTTTAATGAAATCATGTGCATTTGCAGCAATAGCAGCATTTTCTATTTCATCGTTACTAGCATTGGGTTTTCCGATTTTCAAATTATTATAAACACTATCATTAAATAAAATGGATTCTTGCGTCACCATACCGATGTGCTTGTAAAGACTGTTTTTTTGAATTAAATTAATGGGGATATCATCTATTGTTAATAAGCCATTATCAACATTATAAAACCTATTAATTAAATATGTTAGTGTTGTTTTCCCACTGCCAGAAGGACCTACTAGGGCTACCATTTCCCCTTTTTTTATTTCAAAAGAAATCTTATTGAGTACTGGATTTTTTTCATAACTAAAGGATACTTTATCAAACACAATACGATCTTTAAATTCAGAAAGTTTTTGAGCGTTTTTATCATCCTCTAGATGATCTTTTACATTTAATATTTCTAAAACTCTATCAGCTGCTGCATTTCCTTTTTGAATACTATAACTAGCCTTGCTAATAGATTTTGCAGGAGTAAGAATATTATAGGCCAAACCCATGTATACAATAAAAGAAGTTCCAGTTATACTTTCATCTATAAGCACCATTTTTCCTCCAAACCATAGAAGAATACCAATGGCTGAAATACCTAAAAATTCACTTGTGGGACCTGCTAAACTTGCACGATGTAACAATTGATTTGAGAAGAGATAGAAACGATCTGTGGCTTTAAAGAATCTATCTTTAAAATGTTCTCCTGCCGCAAAAGTTTTTATAATCTTTTGACCATTTACAGTTTCATCAATAATGGATAAAAAATCACCTTGTTCTTCTTGTATTCTGACTGAATGTTTTTTAAGTCTTTTTCCAATACTTGAAATTACTAAACCTGAAATAGGAATAAAAAGTATCACAAAGAGCGTGAGCTTAAAGCTAAATAATAGCATGGCTGCTAGAGAGAAAAGAATGGTGAGAGGCTCTCTAACTAATAGTTCTAGAATTGATAAAAAAGACTGTTGAATTTCAGTAACATCACTGGTCATTTTAGCCATTAAATCTCCTTTTCTTTTTTCATTAAAATAAGAAATAGGTAGGCTAATGATTTTAATGTATAATGCATTTCTGAGGTTTTTAAGGATTCCATTTCTCAAATAGGCAATAAAGAATAAGGCTAAGTAATTACTGATATTTTTCAATAAAAACAAGCCCAATACAAGGCTAATAACAAAAATTAATGTTCCCTCGATGTCTTGTTCTAGTTTTGAAGAAATATAATAATTTAAACTATCTTTCAAATACTTCTGAAGGCTTAAAATTCCCGAATAAGTTACTGGAGTAGACTGCTTTTCGGTTGTTTTAAAAAGCACATTTAGCATAGGAATTAACGATACAAAAGAAAGCGCACTAAATAACGCGTAAAAGGCATTGAATAAAATATTCAATAGTGCATAACCTTTAAAAGGAATCCCGAACTGAATTATTTTTCTGAATGGCGACATTAGTTATTGCTTAATTCGTTTACCAAATGATCCAATCTTTCCTCAAGAATCATCTCTTGTTCCTTCCAGGAGAGTTCATAATTGTAGTTTTCATTTACACTGAAGTAATATTTTATTTTAGGCTCTGTTCCGCTTGGACGAAATGCAATCTGAGAACCATCTTCTAATTTAAAAAGTAATACGTTTTCTTTAGGTAACAATAATTTATGTTCTTTTTTTGAAGTCAGATCATAAAGAATACTTGTTTGATAGTCTTCTAAAACACTTACTTTTATACCTGCAAAAATGGTTGGCGGACTTTTTCGATATCCCTCCATCAAATCATTGATTTCATGTTTTCCAGACTTTCCAGGTTTGTTAATTGAAATTAAACGTTCTTTATATGCTCCATATTTTTTATAACTCTCAAGGAGTAATTCATGTAGTGTTAAATTTTTTTCTTTTGCTTCAACGGCTATTTCACAAACTAAAAGACTGGCCGAAATAGCATCTTTGTCTCTAACAGTATCTCCTACTAAATATCCATAACTTTCTTCTCCACCACCAATAAATGTAAGTTCTGGGAAATCTTCTATTAATTTTGCAATCCACTTAAATCCGGTAAGACATTTTTTAAACTGTATGTTATAATGGGCAGCCATTTTCGCAATAACAGGAGTTGAAACAATTGTGCTGGCAATAAAATGATGAGCGGTTAATTCTCCTTTGGCAGCTTTTTTACTAAGTAAATATTCAGTTAAAATTATCATTACTTCATTTCCATTCAAAAATCGCCATTCATTTTTTAAATCCCTAGCAACTACTCCAAAACGATCAGCATCTGGATCTGTTCCGATTACCAGGTCAGCATTTTTTTTATTTCCTAAGTCTATTCCCATTTTTAGGGCTTCCTTTGTTTCTGGGTTTGGTGATACAACCGTTGGAAAAGCTCCATTTGGTTTTTCTTGTTCAGAAACAACATATACATTTTGATAACCTGCTTTTTTTAAAACCTTTGGAAGTACAGTAATTGAGGTTCCATGAATAGGGGTGAAGACCAGTCTGAATTTATCTTTTGAGAGTTCATGCATTTTTGCAACTGCCAATACTGTTTTATGATAAGCTTCATCAATTTCATTATCGATATAGTTAAGAAGGCTGTCATTACCTTCAAAAAAAATTTCTTTAAAAGAGGTTTTTTGTATTTCTTTAATTATTTCAGAATCTTGAGGTGGCACTAATTGGCCACCATCTTTTCCATAAACTTTATATCCATTGTATTCTGGTGGATTATGAGATGCTGTAATTACAATACCACAATGTGTGCTTAGGTGGCGCACCGCAAAAGAAAGTTCCGGGGTGGGACGCAAATCACTAAATAAAAAACATTGAATACCATTGGCTGTAAAAACATCAGCAACTACTTTCGCTAGTTGCTTACTATGGTGCCTAGAATCGAATGCAATAACGGTTTTTATAGTCTCTGCGGGGTATTTTTTTAGTAGATACCTTGAAAGTCCTTGTGTACTTTTCCCTAAAGTATATTTATTTATTCTGTTTGTACCTACTCCCATTATTCCACGCATACCACCAGTTCCAAAATCTAGATCCTTATAAAATGCATCTTCAAGCTCCTTTGGATATTGTTGCATAGCTTTAACTTTTAAATGAATTTCTTCATCAAAAGGAGTTTTTAGCCATGGATTAATGCGATCTTCTATGTTCATGCTTAAAAAGTTTGCTCTTTTATCATGTAGCGCTTATTTGATCTTTGGTTTCTTAAAATGATTTCACCTAAAAAACCAGCAATAAAAAATTGACTTCCCAAAAGCATTAAGGTTAGGGCTACATAAAACTCAGGTCGCTCTGTTATTAGTCTTGCTTCTGTGTTTAATAAAAGCTTATCAA
>JABGXI010000131.1:0-5177 GCA_018675855.1 Flavobacteriaceae bacterium
GTAATGAGGGGTTTAGAAAGTTCAGTGTCTTCTGCGGGATTATTAAATGAATATGATGGATGGACTCACAAATTTATTTTCCCTCCCTATGATTTTTCTATTGCAAACTGTATGATTACTAATTTTCATACTCCAAAATCAACATTACTAATGATGATTTCTGCTTTTGCAGATCCTGATTTTATTAAACATGCATACAAGGTTGCTATTAAGGAGAAATATAATTTTTACTCCTATGGTGATGCAATGTTGGTTATTTAATAAAAATTAAAACTGCAATATTGTGGTTTTTTTATAAATAAATTTTGGAAAAAATCAATAAAAAAGATATTAGACTACAAACTAAAGAGGCCTTACAAGACTTTTTTGTAAGCCATGGAGCTCCTTCTTTTAAGGGAGGACAAGTTTATCAATGGTTATGGCAAAAAGGGGCACATGATTTTGATATAATGACAAATTTGTCTTTAGAACACAGAAATATTTTAAAATCATATTTTGAAATTAAACACATTAATATTGATGCTGAGCAACGCAGTTCAGATGGAACTATTAAAAATGCTGTAAAACTTCATGATCAATTAGTTGTTGAATCTGTATTAATACCAACTGCTTCGAGAACAACAGCCTGTGTTTCATCTCAAGTAGGATGTAGTTTAGATTGTATTTTTTGCGCTACAGCTGCCCTTAAGAGAATGCGAAATTTAAATGCAGATGAGATTTATGATCAAGTTATTGCAATAGATCTGCAAAGTAAATTATACCACAACCGACCACTTTCTAATATTGTATTTATGGGAATGGGAGAGCCTCTAATGAATTATAAGAATGTAATTGCAGCAATAGATAAAATAACACATCCAGAAGGTCTGGCAATGTCTCCAAAAAGAATCACGCTTTCTACCTCGGGAATTCCAAAGATGATAAGGAAAATGGCAGATGATAATGTTAGGTTTCGGTTGGCAGTTTCATTACATAGTGCTCGACAGGAAGTGCGCGAAAAAATCATGCCTTTTGCAAAAAAGTTTGATTTAAAAGATTTGGTCGACTCATTAGTTTATTGGAACGAATACAGTAAAAAGCAAATAACTTTTGAATACATAGTTTGGGAAGGAATTAATGATCAAAAAGAGGATATTCAAGCTCTGGTAGCTCTTTGTAAACGTGTCCCTTCAAAGGTTAATATTATTCAATATAATGCAATTGATGGCTCATCAATGAAACAAGCTCAACAATCAGTCATTGATGATTATATAGCTACTTTGACAAGGGCTAGAGTTAAAGTAACCTATCGTCGTTCAAGAGGTTTAGATATTGATGCAGCATGTGGTCAATTAGCCAATAAATTAGATATAAAAGGAACCCTTACCCAGGCGTAAAAATTACTGCTTATTTGGTATCTTTACTATCCATATGAAAGTCGTTGAACGAATTAAAGAACCTATTTATCAGGAGATGGAGCTTTTCGAAGAAAAGTTCACTCAATCAATGTATTCAAAGGTTGCATTACTCAATAGAATTACTCACTTCATAGTAAATAGAAAAGGAAAACAAATGCGTCCAATGTTTGTTTTTTTGGTAGCCAAGCTTTTGGGTGAAGGAAAGGTTAATGAAAGGGCTTACAGGGGTGCTGCTGTAATCGAACTTATACATACAGCAACCCTTGTTCATGACGATGTAGTTGACGACAGCAATAAGCGTAGAGGTTTTTTTTCAATTAATGCACTCTGGAAAAATAAAATTGCAGTTTTAGTAGGAGATTACTTACTTTCTAAAGGATTATTGTTATCAATTGAAAATGAGGATTTTGATTTATTAAAAATCATTTCAATAGCAGTTCGTGAAATGAGTCAAGGGGAGTTGCTTCAAATAGAAAAAGCACGAAACCTTGATATTACCGAAGAGGTCTACTATGAAATTATTCGTCAAAAAACAGCAACCTTATTAGCAGCATGTTGTGCTCTAGGTGCTCAAGCCGTTCATGCGACTCCAAAAAAGGTTGAAAAAATGTATAGATTTGGAGAAATTTTAGGAATGGCTTTTCAAATTAAGGATGATCTTTTCGATTATGGTGAGCATAAAATAGGAAAACCTACTGGTATTGACATAAAAGATCAGAAGATGACACTTCCTTTGATTCATACCCTAAATGTGGTATCGAAAGCCGAAAAGAGGGTAATAATCAATATTATAAAAAACCACAATAAAGACAAAAGAAAGATTCTAGAACTTATAGTTCTTGTTAAAGAAAAAGGAGGTTTTGATTTTGCAATTAGTAAAATGGAAGCCTACAAAAAAGAAGCATTAGAATTGTTATTTGAATTTCCTAAAAATCAATACCGTGATGCTCTTGAATTAATGTTAAACTACGTTATCGAAAGAAAAATTTAAAGAAAAATCTGTTGATATTTTTCATTTACACAGAAAATTATAAATTCATCAAAATACTGAACTTTGATTACGAGAACCACAATTGACCAAGTTTATGAAACCGCCCGAGTTGAGGAGGTAATTGGAGATTTTGTTGTTTTAAAAAAATCAGGATCAAATTTTAAAGGATTAAGCCCTTTTTCCCAAGAAAGAACACCAAGTTTTATGGTCTCTCCCGTAAAGCAAATTTGGAAAGATTTCAGTAGTGGAAAGGGTGGTAATGTAGTTGCCTTTCTGATGGAGCATGAGCAGTTCACTTATCCTGAAGCAATTCGTTTTTTAGCTAATAAATACAATATTGAGATTGAAGAAACTGAACAGTCTCATCAGGAGAAAGAAAAAGCAAATGCAAGAGAAAGCCTTTATTTAGTTAACCAATTCGCACAAGAAAGCTTTACCCAAGATTTGTGGGAGTTTCCGGAAGGAAAGGCGATAGGCCTCAGTTACTTTAGAGAGCGTGGATTTACCGATGAAATAATCCGTTTGTTTGGTCTGGGGTACGCCGCGCAACAAAGAGATCGCTTTTATAAAAAAGTAACTAAGGCAGGTTATGCAGAAAATTATACTTTAGAGACAGGTTTAATAATAAAAAATGAAAGAGGTACTGTTGATCGTTTTAGAGGAAGAGTAATATTTCCGATTCGGAGTATGGCTGGAAGAGTGCAAGGTTTTGGAGGCCGAATTTTGTCTGCCACCCTAAAAACTGCAAAATATATTAATTCTCCAGAAAGTGAAGTATATCATAAAAGTAAGGTTTTGTATGGTATGTTTGAGGCAAAAAAAGCAATTGCTAAGGAAGATATTTGTTATCTAGTTGAGGGTTATACAGATGTAATTCAGATGTTTCAGCTAGGAATTGAAAATATTGTTTCTTCTTCTGGAACAGCATTAACACCTGAGCAAATTAGACTAGTCAGACGACTAACTCCTAATATTGTTGTTTTATTTGATGGTGATTCGGCAGGACTTCGTGCTACAATAAGAGGTATTGATTTGATATTGGAACAAGGAATGAATGTAAGGGTGTGTTCTTTTCCAGAAGGAGAAGATCCCGATAGTTTTGCTAAAAGTCATACTAAAGAAGAAATAATTAAATACTTGAAAGAATCAGCAAAAGATTTTATTCAATTTAAAACTGATCTACTTCTCCAAGAATCAGGTAATGATCCTGTTAAAAAAGCAAATACTGTAAGAGATATTGTGAAAAGTATTTCAAAAATACCAGATGCAATTCAACAGGAAATTTATTTGAAACAATGTGCAAGTTCAATGGAGGTTTCAGAAACCGTATTGTTTAACGCTTTTGCACAAGAGCGCAACAAGAAAAAGTCTACCACTGTAATTAATGCTCAAAATAAGAGATTGAATGAAGGCTTAATTCAAAAAACACCTTTTCAAGGTAAGCAGGTAAATCCCTTACTTGTTTTAGAAAGAAAAATTATTGGTATACTATTGCAATATGGAAATCAAGAAGCAGATTTTGATGATATCTATGTGAGTTATGATGAGGAGGGTAATATAATTGAAGAGCCTAAAATAGTTCATTCTAAAGTACATGAAAAGATATTTCTTGATTTGCAACAAGATGAGGTGGAATTAATTCAGCCAGAATTTCAAATTTTATACAAACAGCTGATTGAGCATTTTCAATTAGAGAGCGATGTCAATCCAGAGAAAATAATACAACAAGAAAATCCAGATTTGGGTAAAATTCTCAGTGAAATTTTATTTGAGGATGAGGTCCATCAATTGCATGATTGGGAAAAGAAAAATATCTTTGTTAAAGACAGAAAAAGTACAGTAGGACAATTAGTTAGCGAAACCATACTAACTTTTAGGAGGCATCTGATTGATCAGAAAATACAAAGTTTAATGGATGATGCTAAAAAGGAAGAAGTCACTGAAGAAGATTTGTCATTTTTAGAAGAGGTAATACAATATCAGAATCTTAAAAAAGTGCTTTCCAGAAAGCTCAATCGAGTACTTTAAAGCTCTATATGCCATATCTAATTAGTCAATGGAGTTTGTTTCTCGATTGCTCTTTTGATAAAAATTATTTTCAAGTAATTTTAATAAAAAAAAACAAACACGAAATATTTAAAAGCAAGTCCAACTAATATAGAAATTTTGGATAATATTCGATCAAGATTTATTTTGACAAGTAATTTTTTCACAAAAATTCCTCAGGTATTCTGCAAACAGGTATAGGATTCATCTTATGTTGATTTTGTGAATGGTGACTAAGGTAGGTTTTAAAAACAATTTTTTGTCTTTCTGTAAAATCATTTGAAGAAACCCCACCTTTAACTGCATTCATTGCCCATTCTAATTCGGGATATGTTGCTCCAAGCTGGTCTTCATCTGTTCTACCATCTTCCCAAAGTCCGTCAGTAGGGGCTGCTTTTTGAATAGACTTAATAATTTTTAAATGACTGGCAATTTGAAAAACTTCTGTTTTCATTAAGTCAGCAATTGGACTGATGTCTACTCCACCATCCCCATATTTAGTATAAAACCCTACACCAAAGTCTTCTACTTTGTTTCCAGTTCCAGCTACTAAGTAGCCATTTAATGAAGCAAAATAGTAGAGACTTGCCATTCGAAAACGAGCCCTAGTGTTTGCTAAACTTAAAAATTGATTTTTATTATTAGTTTCAGGAATCAATTGTTTGAAGGAATCAAAAACTGAATCCAAACAGAGGGTAATAGAGGAGACGTTTTCAAAATTTGTTTCTAACCAATTGATATGA
>JABGXI010000132.1:0-10636 GCA_018675855.1 Flavobacteriaceae bacterium
ACAAGTGAATTAGTTGCTCAAGCTATTCATTTAGCAATAAAGAAAAGTAAAGTACCCACTGAGGCATTTTCGCATTTAGGGGGCCAATCCCATGAACTAGGGATGAGTTTAGTTAGCCACCCACTTGTTAAAGGTGTTGGCTTTACTGGAAGTTTTACTGGAGGAAAATCCTTATTTGATTTAGTACAACAACGCGAGGAACCTATTCCTTTTTTTGCTGAAATGGGTAGTGTTAATCCTGTTTTTATTTTAGAAAATAAAGTTAAAAAAGATAGTACTTTACCAACTGCTTTAGCAAGTTCAATAACACTAGGTACAGGACAGTTTTGTACTAATCCAGGTTTGATAGTGATTTGCGATTCAGACCCTGAAACTGAATTTGCAATTCATCTTGGAGAAGCTATGGACTCATTAGAACTAGAACCCATGGTTCATTCAAAAATTAATAAAAAATATAAACAAGAACTTAATAGATTAAAAAATTTAAAAGGTAAAATTCATACGCACTTATGCTCAAATAGTGTTGCGGCACTCGGGCTAGTTTCTGCTAAGTATTTTATTGAAACTCCTAATTTGTCGGAAGAAGTTTTTGGTCCCTATAGTTTGATTGTTCATTGTCAAAACATGGATGAAATGTTAAAAGTTGCAAGTTGTCTTTCAGGGCAACTGACAGCAACACTTTTAAGCACTCAAGAAGATGAGCAAGCACTTCGAGTTTTAAAACCTATTATTCAGTCCAAGGCTGGGAGAATTCTTTTTGACGGAGTCCCCACAGGAGTAGCTGTCAATCAGGCTATGCAACATGGTGGGCCCTTCCCTGCATCTACTGACAGTCGTTTCACCTCGGTAGGTTCTGATGCTATTTATCGTTGGTTACGCCCTTTGTCATTCCAAGATTGTCCTAATGCATTATTGCCTGAAGCATTACAAAATGAAAATCCATTTGAGTTACAAAGACGTGTAAATGGAGTAATGACAAATACTAGGTTATGAGATCTAGCGAAAAATTTATTTTTGATTGTGTAGATGCTTATACAGCTGGTAATCCTGTTAGATTAGTAAAAGGTCCCTCTCCAGAATTAATTGGTGTAAGTATGGGAGAGAAAAGATTACACTTTTTAAAAGAGTATGATTGGATTCGAACGGGATTAATGTTTGAGCCACATGGCCATGATATGATGAGTGGAAGTTTTTATTTTGATCCAATAGATGCTCAAAATGATGTGGCTATTTTATTTATAGAAACCAGCGGATGTCTTCCGATGTGTGGACATGGACTTATAGGTGCCTTGACAATCCTTATTGAAGAAAAATTGATTAGTCCAAAAGTATTAGGAATCATACGTGTAGAAACACCGGCTGGTTTGGTAGTTGCTTCCTATATTAAAGACCAAGATAAGGTAATCTCGGTTTCATTCACCAATGTACCAGCCTTTTTAGCAGCTAGAGATCTAAATGTTTTATGTGATGAATTAGGTAGTTTAACCATAGATGTTTCTTATGGAGGAAATTTTTATGCAATAATTGATATTCAAGAAAATTTTAAAGGAATTGGAGCATATACTGCTGGACAATTGATAAGATGGAGTCGTCAGATTAGGACACAAATTAACAAAGACTATTCTTTTCATCACCCTTTAGATAAAAATATAAAAGGTTGCAGCCATATTCTTTGGGGTGGTAAACCTAAACAAAAAGAGGCGGATGCTAGTAATGCTGTTTTTTATGGTGATAAAGCTATAGATAGGTCTCCATGTGGTACAGGGACATCTGCTAGAATGGCTCAATGGTATGCAAAAGGAAAACTTAAGGTGGGTGATTCATTTGTTCACGAAAGTATTATTGGCTCAATCTTTACAGGGCAAATTAAATCTGCTGTGTCTGTTGGTGATTTTTTAGGAATGATTCCAAGTATTGAAGGAAGTGCTCGAATTATTGGATACAATCAATTAATTCTTGACCCCGAAGATCCATATGTGAAAGGATTTCAAGTGATTTAGGATGTCACAAAAAAAAATTATAATTATTGGAGGGGGTATTATCGGGTTATCCACAGCTTATTATTTACAGGCCGAAGGTCATGAGGTTGTAATTGTAGATAAGGGGAGTCTTAAAAAAGGAGCCTCTCATTTAAATGCGGGCTATTTAACTCCTAGCCATATAGTTCCCATGGCAGCTCCTGGCATGATATCAAAAGGAATACGATGGATGTTTGATGCCTCAAGTCCATTTTATATTAAGCCTCGAATGAATAAAGATTTGATCAGTTGGGGAATGAAATTCATGAAATCGTGTACCCCCAATCATGTACAACGTTCTTTAAAAACAATTCTAGACATTAATTTATTGAGTAAAGAACTTTACTTAGAGATGCAACAATCACCCTCATTAGACTTTCATCTTGAAACCAAAGGACTTTTGATGGCATACCAATCTTCAAATGCTGAAAGAGAAGAAGCTGAAGTGGTAGCTTGGGCAAGAGATTTAGGCATGAAGATTAAACAATTAGATAATAAAGAAGTTTTGTCTCTACAACCAAATGCTCCGATGAATATTGCAGGAGCATATTGGTATGAAAGTGATGCGCATAGCACACCAGAAATATTTATGAAAAATTTAAAAATTGATCTTGAAAATAAAGGGGTTAAATTTATTTTGGAGAGAAAGGTGACAGGCTTTCAAAAAAATGGCTCTCGAATTATTAATGTTAGCACCGATAAAGAAATACTCGCTTCAGATGAGGTAGTTATTGCAACAGGTGCTTGGTCAGAAACACTTTTAAAACCATTGGGAATTAATCTTTCTGTGCAAGCGGGAAAAGGTTATAGTATAGATGTAGCTTCTGACACTGGTATCAGTTTACCAGCAATTTTATTGGAGTCGAAAGTAGCAGTTACTCCTATGCTAGGATTTACCCGTTTTGCCGGAACTATGGAAATTTCAGGAATCAATCATGAGATTCTTACCAAAAGAGTAAATGCTATAGGAAAAGCTGCCCAAAACTATTATCCTGAAGTTACAGTTTCTCAAGAGACCCTTAACACTGTTCAATGTGGGCTTCGTCCTCTTTCACCCGATGGAATTCCTTTTATAGGTCGTCATTCTGCTGTTTCTAATTTAGTGTTAGCAACAGGACATTCGATGATGGGTTGGAGTTTAGGGCCTGCTACAGGCAAATTAGTTTCAGAATTAATTTCCGAGAAGTCTACCTCCCTTTCTTTAAAACCCTTTGCACCAGAACGATCCTATGGAAAGAACATTTAGGTTCTTTGAAAATTCTATAAAAGTTTTACTGCATCCTCCGCAAAATAGGTTGCAATCATTTGGGCACCTGCCCGCTTAAAGGCAACTAGTTGTTCCATCATGACAGCATCATGGTCTAGCCATCCTTTTTCTGCTGCAGCCTTAAGCATTGAATACTCTCCGCTTACTTGATATGCAGCAATGGGAGTATCTATAGCCTCCCTAAGATCTCTTATGATATCTAAATAAGCCATTCCTGGCTTTACCATTACAATATCAGCACCTTCTTCAATATCGCGACGAGTTTCTGTAATTGCTTCGCGTCTATTTCCGAAATCCATTTGGTAGGTTTTTTTATCACCAAAACCAGGGGAAGAATCTAAAGCATTACGAAAAGGGCCATAAAAAGAAGAGGCATATTTAGCGCTGTAACTCATAATAGCTGTATCATTAAAGTTTAAAGCCTCCAAAGAATTTCTAATACTTAAAATTCGTCCATCCATCATATCACTTGGGGCAACAACATCTGCACCAGCACGCGCATGAGAACAGGCTATTTTGGCGAGTACCTCAATAGTGGAATCATTAATTATTTTACCATCAGTGACAATTCCATCATGACCAAAAGAAGAATAAGGATCTAGTGCCACATCAGTCATTACGATCATTTCAGGAACTACATTTTTAATGGTTTGAATGGCTCGTTGCATTAATCCTTTTGGATTAAGAGCTTCGTTGCCTTTATTATCTTTCAGCGAGTTTTGCACTTTAACAAAAACTAATACTGATTTAAGTCCTTGGTTCCAGAGAGATTTTACTTTTTCAGCAATCAGATCTTCGGAATATCTATAATATCCGGGCATTGACAGAATTTCTTCTTTTTTCTGTTGTCCTTCAATAACAAATAAAGGAACAATAAAATCATTAGGTGTTAGTTGATGCTCTTGGACTAGTGCTCTCATGGAGGCAGACTTTCTGAGTCTTCTGTTGCGATGTAAAGGAAACATACTTTTTTTTTAAGGATTATTATTCTCGTTCTGGGAAAGATTTTGAGGTTCTATTGGCATGTCAAAAGGAATACTTTCATTATCATCTTTTGATTCGCTAACAACAAGTTCTTCCTTTTTTTGTTTTTTCATGGTACCCAATAACATGATAAGCATAGAACTTAAAATCACAATTAATAAGACTCGTTCATCAATAGGAACTTGGATTGTGTTAATAAATGAAACTTCCTTTAATTGAATAAATAAAAGAATACTTATGAGCCCTCTTGGAGACATATAAACTATTGGGCTAGGTTTTATTTTAAGAGTAGTCACTGTGAAATAGAGGTATCTAAATAAAAGCATAGTTATAAAAATAATGAGGCCATAAATGAGAGGAGAAAGGCTATTAAAATTGATTAACTGAATTGAAAAGCCAAAAAATAAGAAAAAGAAGGTGCGAACAATAAAGGTAGATTCTGCGGTTAGAACATGAAATTCATGAAGTCCTTTTTCTGTTTTTTCTAAATCTAAGTAATTTCTTAAAAATCTTGGCAGTAAGCTTTTTACATTTCCTAAAAAGACTCCGAAGATGAAAATGGTAACCAATGCTGGAAGGTGAAATAACTTACCTAAAGCATAGACCATTATTAGCAAAGCAAGAATTAAAAAAAACTTTACTTGATGATCAATTTTTTGTAATAACCCAAAAAGCATGTAGGTGATTAATACCGAAATAATAATCACCCCTATAATTTGAAAGCCTAGATTTATCAGAGGAGCTGCGCCAACAAGAGGTTCTTGAGAATCAAATTGTCTTAGCGCATAGTTGAAAATCATAATTCCTAAAATATCAGAAAAGGTAGATTCATAAATCACAAATTCACGTTCATGATTTAATAAGCTTGACGCAGACGGAATGGCTACAGCACTACTGATTATGGACAGTGGAATTGCATATAAAACAGCTTCGTTAGTTTCCATTTGGAATAAAAACCCAAAAAGCCATTGTAAAAGCCAAATATTAGCAATTAAAATAAAGAATGCAGCAAGAAATCCTTTTAAAATTAAGGGTAATTTTTCAAAACTAATTTCTAGTTCAAAGGCACCTTCTAAGACAATAAGAATTAAGCCAATTGTTCCTAAAACAGGGATAAGGTTTTCTAAAAATTTAAAGTCATTATAGCCAGAAGCAGTAGTTACTGTTCTTATGAGAATACCCGTAAACATTAAAAGAATAACCGCAGGAAATTTAGTTTTTCTAGCTATAGTATCAAATAAGTATGAAAAAATCACAATCAACGGAAGCGCAAATAATATGGAAAGCGTATTCATATCACAATCTGTTTAAAGATTTTAAAGTACAAAATTTTAAAGTGTATTATAATTAATTAAATCCAGTTTTTAGGATTTTTTAAAATGTTCAATAGTTCTTCCTCTTTACTGCCTTGTTTAGGATGATAATCATAACGCCACTGAACTGTTGGAGGCAAACTCATTAAAATGCTTTCCATGCGGCCGTTTGTTTTTAAACCAAAAAGAGTCCCTTTATCATGTACCAAATTAAACTCCACATACCGCCCTCTTCGTATTTCTTGCCACGTACGATTTTCTGGTGTAAAATCAAGATTTTTTCTTTTATTTAAAATTGGGATATAAGCCTCTATAAAGGAATTTCCTATAGTAGTTGTGAAATCATAACGATCCTTAATGGTAAAGGTTTCATTCGCCTTCAAGTAATCAAAAAACAATCCTCCTACACCTCTCGCTTCTTCTCTGTGTTTATTATAAAAATAGGTATCACACTTTTCTTTAAATGTATTATAAAAATCAGGATGATGAAGGTCACAAGCTTTTTTACATTGTTCATGAAAGTGTCGTGAATCCTCATTAAAAAGATAATAAGGCGTTAAGTCTAAGCCACCTCCAAACCATTGATCAACACAATTTTTATTAGTATCATACATTTCAAAATAACGACAATTTGCATGAACTGTTGGAGCCATTGGATTTTTTGGATGAATTACTATGCTTAAGCCACAAGCAAAAAAGTCAACTTTCCCCACGTTAAAATAAGCTTGCATGCTATTAGGTAAAGGACCGTGAACTGCAGAAATATTCACGCCACCTTTTTCAATAGTGGCACCATTTTCTATAATTCGACTTCTACCCCCACCACCTTCTTTTCGCTTCCAAATATCTTCTTTAAACGAAGCTCCACCATCTTCTTTTTCTAAAGCTTTGGTGATGGTCTCTTGAAGATTTTGAATATAAGTGTAGAATTGATCTTTCATGGATTCTTTATGGAGTATATTCTTTTACGGCGTCTACAAATGCTTTTGCATGATCAACAGGAATATTGGGTAAAATACCGTGACCTAAGTTTACAATATATTTGTCTTTTCCAAATTCAGTAATCATTTTATGAACATTTTTCTTGATTTCAGGAATTGGTGAGAGTAAACGCGAGGGGTCAAAATTTCCTTGAAGTGTAATTTGTCCTCCTGATAAATAACGGGCGTTTCTTGCAGAACAAGTCCAATCAATACCAAGTGCTGAAGCGCCCGACCGCCCCATTTCATTAAGTGCAAACCAGCAGCCTTTTCCAAAAACAATAACAGGTGCCTCATTTTTTAATGCAGTCACGATTTGTTGAATATATGGCCATGAGAATATTTGGTAATCTTCTGGTGATAAGAGGCCGCCCCAGGAATCAAAAATTTGAACGGCATCTACACCCGCTTTCACCTTTTCTTTTAAGTAAGCTATTGTTGTATCAGTTATTTTTTGCAATAAAGAATGAGCAGCATCTGGTTGGCTAAAACAAAACCCTTTAGCAATATCAAAGTTTTTAGATCCTTGCCCTTGAACCGCATAACATAAAAGGGTCCATGGAGATCCTGCAAACCCAATTAATGGGACACGTTCATTTAGGGCTTGTTTTGTCATTTTTACAGCATCTAAAACATACCCTAGGTGTTCATGAATATCAGGAACGATAGATTGCATAACATCTTCAGTTGATCGAATAGGATCTGGAATCCAAGGGCCAATACCATCTTTCATTTCTACAGGGATTTGCATAGCCTGAAGTACAACCAAAATATCACTAAAAAGAATGGCAGCATCAGGCCCTATTTGATCAATAGGCATTATTGTGATTTTTGTAGCTAATTCTGGGGTTTGACAACGAGTGAAAAAATCATACTTTGCTTTTAAAGTCATAAAGTCAGGGAGGTATCTACCTGCTTGGCGCATCATCCAAACTGGAGGGCGTTCTAAATTTTCTCCTTTGAGTGCTTTTAAGAATAAATCATTTTTTAGCATGATGTTGGGTGTAATAGTGATGAATACTTTTTAATAATTGTTGATCATTTGGGAGTTCAGCAATGCTATAATTTGCGGTAATTTTTTTTAGTGTTTCTGCCGTAGAAGAACCAATGCAAAAACCATGTGTTTGAGAGTTCCAAGAGTTTGATTTCTGATAACTTAATACCGCAGATGGACTAAAGAATAAAATACCATCAAAAATAGCTTCAAAATATCTTGGAGCAAGAATTGTGTTGTATACTTCGTGAATTTTTAAAGGGATTTTTTGTGCACTTAAGATATCCTCTAATTCCGGTCTTCTTTTGCTTCCACAAAAAAACGAAAATTCGCTATTTTTATAGTTTTTTGATATAAAATCAGCTAAAAATGAGGATTTTTGACTCATTTTAATAACTTTTAGGCCATTTTCTTCTAAAAGAAATTTTGTTTTTTCACCTACACAAAAACAATCTTTATGGGCTATTTGTTCGTTAATTTTAAGATCATTAAATATAATGCGTACTGCATTTTGACTGGTAAAAATCAAATATTTATTTAATGATATTATTTTTATTGGAATAGGCTTAATTTTTATAAAAGGATACTCTATAACAGTGAAGCCATTATCAATAAGGTCGTTTTTGAACAAAGGCGCTAATATTTTAGTGCTTAATAATCGCATTCTAAAGTTTAGGTTTTATTTGTTTCATTAGTTCTTTTCCGCCCTCTTTTAAAATTTTCATTGCAGCTTTCTCCCCATATCCTTTAGCTTCTTTTATATTTATTTCTTCTTCAATGGTGAATGCTATTTTTCCATCCAGGCTAAATAAACCACCTTTGAAATGAATGATTTCTCCCCAAATTTTAGCAATTGCTCCAATGGGTGCAGTACAGCCTCCTTCAAGTGTGCTTAAAAACGACCGTTCAATTTGTGCACACGAAGCAGTTTCTTTACAATTTATTTTTTGCAAACTTTTTTTTAGAGAAGAATTATTTTCTAAAGTTGTAATTCCAATGATTCCTTGAGCAGGTGCTGGAATCATCCAATTTAATATTTCGTAATTTTTAGTTAATAAATCAATGCGCTCCAAACCAGCTTGAGCAAATATTGCTCCTGACCAATCAGAAGTTTTTAGTTTTTCCATTCGTTTAGGCAGATTCCCCCTTAAGTTTTCCACTTTATGGTGAGGGTATTTTCTCAGCCATTGAGCTTTTCGGCGTAAACTACCAGAACCAATGGTTGTTTGTGTTTCCCAACTCTTGAATTTTGGACTATATACAACTACATCGTTTGCATTACCCCGGGGGAGTAATGCATTTATCTTAATTCCCTTAGGAAGTTTTGTAGGTACATCTTTAAGACTATGAACGGCAATGTCTACACTGTTGTTAAGTAATGCAGTGTCTAGATTTTTAGTAAATATTCCTTGTATACCCATGGCGTAAAGAGGTTGGGTAAGGTCTTGGTCACCACTACTTTCAATATGAATTAGTTTACACGAATGCCCAAATGTTTCCAATTTGTTTTTAACTTCATTGGCTTGCCATAAGGCCAGGGTACTTCTTCTGGTTCCAATCCTTATCATTCGTTATAATTTTCAGGAGCAAGGTCAAACACGTTTTTAAGAACTGCAACAGTTTCTTCTGCTTTTTCGGGATTTGTCCTCAGGTAAGCTGCAATTTGTCCTGTGATTTTTTGGATTATTTGATCTGTATTTACTAAAGAAGTAATCTCATTATCCATATTATCACTCAGCACAATTTTTTCTTTAAAAGCCTTTAGTGTGGGCACATATTTTCTGTGTTCTAGCCAAATAAAAAACTCGTCTTCTACCTCCTTTAATATTTTTTCAGCTTTTGGTATGTGTTTTTGTCTTTTCTCGAAAGTAGCGTCAGTAATTTGTGATAGTTCATCTAAGTGAATTACTTTAACAAGTGGATGATTATTCACTTCAGGGGAAACGTTTCTAGGAATGGAAAGATCGAGAATTAATAAAGGTTTATTGTTGTGAATAAGGTCAAGATTTACTGTAGGATTTTGAGCTCCTGTAGCTACAATAAGCACATCTGCATCATGAATTGCAGTTGTCAATGATCCAAAAGGCTTAACAATTACAGGAAATTTTCCTGCTATTTTTTCTGCTTTCTCTTGGGTTCTGTTAATTAAAACAATATGATCATTTTGTGTATGTTTCACTAAATTTTCACAAGTGTTAGCACCGATTTTTCCGGTACCAAAGAGCACGATATTTTTTTTGGAAATATCTATAACATTTTTAAGAATGTATTGAACGGATGCAAACGCTACAGATGTTGCTCCACTAGATATTTCAGTTTCTGTCTTGATACGTTTACTAGCCTGAATAACAGCATTAGTGATTCGCTCCAATAGTCCATGAGCTAGGGTCATTTTTTTGGAATGATAAAAACTTTTTTTAATCTGTCCAATAATTTCGAAATCACCTAAAATTTGACTTTCTAAACCCGTTCCAACCCTAAAAAAATGATGAAATCCATCAGAGTCACTATGATTATATCCAATGGTGTCAAATAAATTTCTGGAAGTTCCAGTATGTTTGCAAAGCAACTCAATTAATGTTTCTGCGGTGCTTGTCCAAGCATAAATTTCTGTTCTATTGCAGGTATTGATAACTAAAAAGTCTCTTAATTTAGCATCTTTAGCTTCAAGAAATAGCCCGTGAAGCTGAGTTTCGTTTAAACTAAACTGACTTCTAAGTTCAATATCGGCGGTTTTATAACTCACACCAATGACATGAAAATGTTTGCTTTTTATCAAAAAAAAGTAATTTATTTTAAGATTGTTACAAAAGTAGTGGAGTCATTAGTTAAAAAATAACGCTAAAAAGTTTATAAACAACTCTATAAGTTTTTTTTAGTGTAATGATGAATTATTAAAATTATTCTAATTTTGTGAGTATAGATCAACATATAAAATTATTCTTTATTTAAAATAATTAATTTTTAATTAAAAATGGATGTAAAAAACAACGATAAAAGTTCTAAAAAAATCACAGCTCTTGAAAATGATTTTTCGGTACTTAGAATTAGAAATGATTTAGATCTACCCAAGACAGTTC
>JABGXI010000133.1:0-3557 GCA_018675855.1 Flavobacteriaceae bacterium
AAGCAGATTTTGTTTGATATTGATGTGAAAGGAGGGCTTACAATTAAAAAAAAATATCCCAAACAAACCTTATCTATTTTTGTTCAACCACCCTCAATAGAAGAACTAGAAAATAGATTACGCCATCGTGCTACTGATAGTGAAGAAAAGATTAACGAACGTATTGGGAAAGCAAAAGGTGAATTAACTTTTTCAGAACGGTTTGATTATTGTTTAATAAATGATGATTTAGAAACTGCAAAAAAAGAAATCGTTCAAGTGATTTCAGACTTCCTTAATTCCTAGGGTTTACTATCTTTGCCTTGTGAAAAAAGTAGGTTTGTATTTTGGTACATTTAATCCCATTCATAAAGGACATCTTACCCTAGGAAATTATTTTTCTAACAATACGGATCTTGACGAAGTTTGGTTTGTAGTTACCCCTCAAAATCCTTTTAAAGCTAATGATACACTTCTCAAAGACAGCCATAGACTTGAGATGGTTCGTCTTGCGGTAGAAGATCAAATAAACTTAGAAGTAAGTGATATTGAATTTTCTCTTCCAAAGCCTAGTTATACTATTGATACTTTAGAGTATTTAGTTAACCTGCATCCAACTTTACAATTTTCCTTACTAATGGGAGAAGATAATTTAATTCATTTTGACAAATGGAAGCGGCATCAAGATATTTTAAATCTTGTTCAATTATGCGTCTATCCCAGAAAACATAAAGTTGTAATTCCAGAAATAATTCTTAAACATGAAAAAATACAAGTTGTAAATGCTCCTAAATTAGGTTTTGCTTCAGAAAATATAAGAAAAATTTTAAGCGATGGTGGGTCCGTAAAGTCTTTGATGCCAATTGCCAGTTGGACATACTTGAATAGCAAGAATTTTTACAAAAAAACCATTAATAAGCAATTGTAAACTAAAAATTTTAACCTGTTAGTTCAGCTTTTAATACTTCATTTATCAAACGTTTTGTTAGGGCTTTTCTGCTCCAATTATCAAGGCCTAAAAATTGATTTTGTTTTGTTTCTTTAGTATATATAATTTCCTTTAAAAAAGTTAAAATTTCACTTGAATTAGTTGCCTCAATCATTTTAGAGGCACTCCCCTTTTTAATAAATTTTCCTGCATCGGAATTTGGACTCCCAATTGAGAGAATAGGAATCGATGTAGCCATATATTCTAATATTTTTCCTGAAATCATTTGTGATTGTGCTCCTATAAAAATAAAATTTAATAAAAGATGTGCAGTTTTCATAAGCTTTATAGATTCTTTATGAGATACATATCCACAGAAAACCAGTTCAATTTTATTATATTTTGAAAGTATATGGTCAATTATTTCTTCGCTAATAGATCCTGCTAAAGACAAACGTACAGGGATATCATTTGCTATATTATTCAAGGGTTCTAATACCGAGTCATAGGATTGATTTTGTGTTAATAAGCCCGTATAAACAACGTGAAAAATCTTATTAGGTTTTCTAACATGAATCTTTTTCATTAATTCAGCATCGTAACCATTTGGTATTGAAACAAAACGTTGTTTTGGTGCTTTGGCTTTAAGTTGGTTGTGAAGTTTTCCTCCCACTGTGGTCAAAACGCCATTGGCCGTTTTAAGTACCGATTGTTCTAAAGCTAAATCTTTTTGAATGGTTTTGGGAGTTCGATACAAATCGGTATTATAAAATAATTCCGCCCATGGGTCACGAAAATCTACCCACCAGTTTATGTTAAACTCAGCTTTCAATTGAAGCCCTACTAGATGGGTAGAATGTGGTGGCCCTGTTGTAATCAAATGGGAAATGGATTCTTCTTTTAATACTTTTTGAACAGCTTTTACCGCAAAGGGTACCCAACCTTTTCTGGCATCAGGCAAAAAATAATTTCCTCTAATATAGGCAGCTAGTTTTTGCAAAATGCTTTTTCGTTTTACCTCCCCTTGAGGGATTCCTTTTTGAGGACTTCCCGTAGTCAAATAAGAGTACCATTTTAAGGGTTCACTAGTAAAAGTTCTAATTACTCGTATATGGGATACCTCTTCCATCAAGCTTTTATCCCAAACAGTATAGGAAGCTTGCTGCTCCTCAACAGTGATAACGATAGGTTCCCAGCCTAGTTCTTTTAAATACTTTGCAAAGTACATCCAGCGCTGAACACCAGAACCTCCTGCAGGTGGCCAGTAATAACTTACTATCAATACTTTTTGTGCGGGTGTAATCACCTTATTTTTTTACCTTCCATAAAGGTACGGAAGAACAAGCTTCCCCATAAAATAAACTTTTGGCAACACTTTGTAAGCGTTGTACTAAAAGAATATATGCATCTTGCGGAATGGTTGCGTCTGAACAACCTTTAATCATAATAGGCTTACCTTCAAAAGGAGTCAAATCAAGTTCTGTAATCATCTTTCGAAAGATTTGTCGTTCTAACTCCACTAAAGAACCTAAAACTATAATTTTAGCAACTGGCTGTAAATAAGAAGTTACTAAAAGCGATGCCCAGGCCGGAAGAACAGCCCCTGTACTGCAACCTAGTGCAATATGATGCCTTGAATACTTTTTCCAGTCGTGAGTTATTAAAGCTTCTCTAAAGGGTTTTTCTCTTAATAAAAATCCCTGCTCAAGCCATTGGGATATATCAATAAAGGTTCGAGATCCTTTGGGAATGTATGACTCTAGGTCAAAATTGACCAAAACACTATTCGCAACTTTATTAAGAATTGTTTCAGACATAGTTATAACATTCCCAACTCTAACTTAGCTTCTTCACTCATCAAATCTTGAGTCCAAGGAGGGTCAAAAGTAATTTCTACCTCCGCTGTCTTTACCTCATCTAATGACTTTACCTTTTCTTCAACTTCCATGGGAAGTGATTCTGCAACTGGACAGTTTGGTGTTGTAAGTGTCATTAGTATTTTGACATCTAAATCTTCATTGACAAATACATCGTAAATCAATCCTAATTCATAAATATCTACTGGTATTTCAGGATCAAAAATTGTTTTTAAGACATTAACGACTTTTTCGCCGAGAGCATTAGTATCGATTTTTTCTGACATAAGATTTAATTCAATTGTGTTTGAAAAGCTACTGCGTACATTTTAATTTGTTTGATCATAGAGACTAAACCGTTAGCACGCGTTGGTGATAAATGTTCTTTTAATCCGATTCTATCAATAAAATCAGTATTTGCTGTTAAAATATCTTTTGGATGTTGATTTGAAAACACTCGAATTAAAATAGCAATAATTCCTTTTGTAATAATAGCTTCACTATCTGCTGTAAAGTTAAGTTGATCTTCTTTTAACTCTGCATGGACCCATACTTTACTTTGACATCCTTTAATTATATAGGTGTCTGTTTTGTATTGATTATTAATCAAGGGAAGCGATTTTCCAAGATCTATCATGTATTCGTAACGTTGCATCCAATCCTCAAATAATGAAAATTCTTCTACAATTTCTTCTTGAATGGTCTCTATTGTTTTCACACTTAAAATTATAAAATTATTGCAACATTCGAATTGCCTTCCTAATTCCTTTATCCAAAACATCAATTTCTTCAAA
>JABGXI010000134.1:0-5019 GCA_018675855.1 Flavobacteriaceae bacterium
AAATTATTAGAAGAATCACCTGGGATTTGAATATAGCCTGATGACCCATCAAATTCTATATAATCTGATAAAATAGGACTTTGAGAATAAACTGATGAAATACATAGTGTAGACAAAAAAAATAACGGTAAAAACCAACTCTTTTTCATAACTAAAACATAAATATCAATTCGGCCATTAACTCCCGGTTTAATTAGATAAAACGATTTATGGTTTTATTAAAACTTACTATGCACGCATAATGACTATTTTTAGTTATGTAAAGATAACTGGTTTTCAAACAATTACAATCTAATTAGTTGACTAATCGCACCCATATGAAAAAGTAGTTTGGAAAATCATGTGCCAAATACTAAATTAAAATTATGTGTTTCAATTTTAGAGATGAATACCCCCATCTATCATTGTAGGCCAGGTAATCCTGTTCTTTAAAAAAAACACTTTTTATGTAGCATAAAAAGTGTTTTTAAAAAAAGTACCTTGGGTGGGAATCGAACCCACACTCCCGAAAGAACTGGATTTTGAATCCAGCGCGTCTACCAATTCCGCCACCAAGGCTTGAGGGCTCAAAAGTAATAAATTATTTATTTGATTTAATTAAAATCAACAATAATGCTATCCGTTAATTTATTTTTAAATTTACAATCTTAATGATCTCTATGGAAACTCCCGCTAAAATTTTTTCTTGTACTCAAAGTACAGAACTTGCTAACGCTATTGCAGCCAAATACGGTGCTGAAATTGGAAAAGTAAATTTTTCACGTTACAGCGATGGAGAGTTTCAACCTTCTTTTGAAGAATCTGTTAGAGGTGCTCGTGTTTTTTTAATCGGATCCACAAACCCCTCATCTGAAAATTTAATGGAATTACTTTTGATGTTAGATGCAGCAAAGCGTGCCTCTGCTAGACACATAACCGCAGTAATGCCTTATTTCGGGTGGGCGCGACAAGACCGAAAAGACAAACCTAGAGTTCCCATTGGGGCTAAACTTATTGCTAAATTATTAGAAACCGCAGGGGCAACCAGAATCATAACTATGGATTTACATGCAGATCAAATTCAAGGTTTTTTTGAAAAACCTGTAGACCATCTATATGCCTCTACTATTTTTCTACCCTACATAAAAGACCTGAAATTAAATAACCTGACCATTGCCTCCCCTGACATGGGAGGTTCTAAACGTGCCTATGCTTATTCTAAGTTTTTAAGTAGCGATGTTGTTATCTGTTATAAACAAAGAGAAAAAGCAAATATAATTTCTCATATGGAGCTCATCGGAGATGTTAAGGGGAAGAATGTTATTCTCGTAGATGACATGGTAGATACTGCCGGAACTCTTACTAAAGCAGCTGACTTAATGATTGAAAGAGGAGCCATCTCAGTTCGAGCTATTTGTACCCATGCATTACTTTCTGGAAATGCATATGAAAAAATTGAAGCTTCTAAACTTGAAGAATTAATCGTAACCGATTCTATCCCTGCAAGAATTAGCCACCCTAAAGTAAAAGTATTATCTTGCGCCCCATTATTCGCTGATGTAATGCATAATGTGCACTCAAATAAGTCGATAAGTTCAAAATTTATAATGTAATCTTAATTTAAAAAAATAATGAAATCTATTACCATTAAAGGATCTAAAAGAGAAAGCGTAGGCAAGGTAGCTACCAAAGCCTTACGCAATGCTGGCAGTGTTCCCTGTGTATTGTATGGAGGAGGCGAGCCCCTTCACTTTGCCGCACCGGAACTTGATTTCAGCAAACTAGTTTATACTCCAAACGCTCACACTGTTGTTATAACTTTAGATGACGGATCAAAAGTAAATGCAATTTTACAAGACATCCAGTTCCATCCATTAAACGATAAAATTCTTCATGTAGACTTTTATAGAATGTTTGATGATAAAGAAGTGGCAATGAACATTCCTGTTAAAGTCGAAGGAGCTGCTCCTGGTGTTATAATTAGTGGTGGAGTTTTATCTCTTAACAAGCGTAAGCTAAGAGTAAAAGCATTACCAAAAAATCTTCCTGACTCTATTGTAATAAATATTTCAAAATTAGAGCTTGGGAATAAATTATATACCGCAGAACTTCAAACGGAAAGCTATAAAATTCTTCACCCAGACAATACTGTTGTTTGTCAAGTGAGAACTTCTAGGGCTGCTATATTAGTTGAGGAAGAGGAGACTGAAACGGATGGAGAAACTTCAACTGAAGAAGGTACTGAACCAGCTGCTGAGACTCCCTCAGAAAGCTAAACCATTTTTTTCAACAGAAAAGATAAAGCATGCGGTCTCAAAACCACATGCTTTTTTTTTATTTTAGCAGGGATGTTTTCTCTAAAGCGTATATTTTCAAAAAAAACACCTTCTTTGGCTATGAAGAAATTCTTAATTGTAGGACTGGGTAATATTGGTGATCAATACCAAAACACTCGTCATAATATTGGCTTTTCTATTCTAGATCATATAGCCTCTATAAATGAATGCCTCTGGGAATCAAAAAAATTAGCAAACTATACCGTTTTAAAAAAGAAAGGACGACAGTTTATTCTCATTAAGCCTACAACATTTATGAATAGAAGCGGAAAAGCAGTAAGGTATTGGGCACTAAAAGAAAATATTCCACTAGAAAACATTCTCATCTTAACTGATGAAATTCACCTTCCCTTTGGAACCCTTCGAATTAAAGCAAAAGGAAGCCCCGCAGGTCATAACGGATTAAAAGACATCGAAAGTGAACTAAACACTCCTCACTATGCTCGTTTGCGTTTTGGTATTGGACAAGAACCAAAACCTTTTGACCAAGTTAAATTTGTTCTAGACCCTTGGAATGCAACTGAAGAAAAAGTCTTAACACAGCGTATCGAAAAATGTGGTGAGGCGATTATTTCTTTTGGTTTGGAAGGCTTAGCAACTGCTATGAACCGTTATAACGGAAAATAATGCACTACTGGGTTTGAAATTGATATATTTCTGATTCAGATTGGTTTTCCTGAAGATCTTTGCTGATAATTTGCCAAAAATAAACTGTATTTGGGATTAATACCAATGTTACTTGTTCTGATGTGAGTGCCTCACGCTCTGCATTTAAAGAACTGCTAGAGGTGCCCAAATAAAAATCATAGCCCTTAATATCATTATCTAAATCATTTCCCTCCCATTCAAAAGTATACGCGTTACTAGCATTCAATGATACTATTAATTCATCTGAAGGCGCTACTAATATTGCAGGAAAGGGGAAATGACTTGCCTGAGGATTGCCTTCCAAATAAAAATACCAAATAGAACTTTTCCCTTCTTCCAGTGTAAGAGAAGATTTGGAAATAACGTACCATTGATATGGAGCACCACTGGTTAAAATAATAGATTCTGTGAGTAAGGAAGTAGCAATGGTTTGCTGTTCTCCTGTTAAAGTATTTTGAACTATCAAATTATAGGATTCCGTATTTAAGGTGGCTGTCCATTGAAAACGTACTTGCCTTTCTAAGTCATTAATTCGGGTTGCGGTATTACATGTATTCAAATTACTAGGCGCAAGTAATAGAGAAGACTCAGGCACTGGAATAGGATCAGGCCCACAACTAAAAAAAACAAACAATAAAAAGAAAGCTAGATACCTCATCGTTTTAATAATTTAAAAGTTTCAGTATAGCTACCGTACTCTATTTTAAGTAAATACAATCCCTTTTTATATTCACTCATTGGAATCGTAACAACATTATTTTCAAAAGATTGTTGCTCTTGTTTCCATAGTAAGTTTCCTGTCCCAGAAAACAGCGAAATCTTGGCAGCTTGATCCCCAGGTAAAATAAGAGTTGCCTTATTAATAACTGGATTAGGAAAAACGGTTGCCTGCTTATCTAAATTGATCCATTGCTCAAAGGTACCTTGACATAAATTGTTTGTAGTAACACGAATAAAATTAACTTTTTGGGTTAAAGGTATTTGAATTTTATCATCATCTATTGCTGAAAAAGTTTTATCATTCACTGAAATAATATAGTCACTTCCTCCCGTTAAAGAAAGATTAAGTAAAGAGTCTTGAGTATTTAAAACCGATTGAACATCTAGTGAAGGAGGTGCTGTGATTTCAGTTTCAAAACAATATTCAAAATTGGGAAAAGAATCTGTACGAACACATATATCATAGCTTCCAGCTGCTAAGTTGGCTACTATTTTTCCCTGAGTCGAAAAAGTGACTTGTTTTTGAAAGCCAAAAGGACCTATAATATCTGCTTTATAAAAATACTCTGCTCTTGCACCAAAAGTTAAAGAGCCATTATCCTTATCAGGACAACTAGTATTAGTCTTGGTCAATCCTATATTTTGAGCAGAAAAAACATCACAAACATCTCCAATGCCGTTTTCATCAATATCTGCTTGATCTTCATTGTTTAATAAAGGACAATTATCCTGCGCATCAACAATAGTATCAAAATCACTATTAATCATTGGAATGCCTTGTAAACAAAATTCAAGAGAGAAGTTTATTAACCTACCCGTATCTTCAGTGTACTTATCAAGTATAATTAAAACCCACCTTCCTTTAACTGAAGTCCCATATAGAGAACTTATATTTTGAGAAGGAATAAAAGAGCCTGTAAAAGGGGCAGAGGATTCGGAAATATTAACGGCTGCTTCTTGATCAAAAAGTGTTTGTGAATAGTTATCGTTAGAATCTCCCAGCTCATTACTCAATAAGTATCTAGTCCCTGCTGGAGACTCTAAATAAAGAGTTAAATCACTTACCCATGTATGTTCAATATCCACTAATACGTTCACATCCAAAATAGGTAAATCATAATTTATAATAATATCAGCTGTTGTTTGTCCTTCTTGGGAATCAGTCGAATCTTGTAATGGTTTTGGCAAGCTTGTAGCCTCAACTTCTAAGCAAGAAATTTCGCTTGTGCGGAAAGAAAAAATTTCCGAAAACATTGCTTCATCACAGATGTTTTTATGTTTTACTTTCCAAAAGTATTGAGTGTCTTCAGTTAGATTTCTTATCATTAGCTGACTC
>JABGXI010000135.1:0-2712 GCA_018675855.1 Flavobacteriaceae bacterium
ACTTCTAAAAAAATTAACTCGGTCAAAATGGTTCTATTCACTTGTATCTTTCGATACGCGCTGTCATTCTTATATTATTTTTCTTTCAATGAACGTTCGCTTCTTCTAAAGTTTTTATAATCTTCAGCATTTTAGCGAGTGCAAATATAGAACCCTTTTAATTACCCACAAGGAGTTTTTAAATTTTATTTGTATTTATTTTAGTTTCTTTTGAGAGTGGGGTCTTGGGAGCTTTCCAAAGGGTATATAAAGAATCTAAATTATAGGTAAGTGCTGTTGGATCTAGCTCAATTAAACCATCTCCGTAGGCACGCTGTAAAATATCTTCTATCAAAAAATCTTCGTAATTAGTTTCTGGGGTATAAGTATCCTTTAAGGAAAGCTTAAAAAGAGAAGCAGTCGTTTGATAAATGATCGCACGCCAACCATTTCTTAACTCCTTAACTAGATCGTGAGTAGTAGCACCAGTCTGCCTGTGGACTAACTTAATAAGAATACGTCCCTGGGAACGTGATAATTTTCTTAACTCAACTTCAAATTCATCATAAATGAATTTTTCTATTCTTTTAAGGTAAATGCGTTTCCGTTTATTTCCTTTGATATTGGTCAAGCGTTTACCTAAAGTGTCAAGACGATCTGACGCTAACTTAGCATAGGGATAAACTCTTAAGGTACGATTTCTTAGAATCACATAGTCCCTAAGCTGATTCATACTTTTAAAACGAAGGGGCTGAAAAAGGATTACTTCTTTTAATCTAATTCCAGAGTCTGGTAAAGAATCCGTTTCAAACTTATACAATAATTCTCCTTCAAAGTCAGAAGGCAATTTAATTTGTGCGTTCGAAAAAAAAATAAATAGGAAAAATAAGTAGAAAAAAAAATTATTCATTGAGTAACTGCTTGTGATACCTTAAATCAATTATTTCTGTAAAAAAAACTGTTATTTATTAAAATTACAAAATGAGACAGCTCAGTTTTATTAAGCTCAAAAATACAAATATTTTAAAGGGAGGTCTTTTTATTTGGGAATATTCTTACTTTTGATTTTCTTAAATTTCAACTTTATAATTATGAGTATCCTAGATAAAAAAGCCCTTAAATTTTTAGAAGATTATTTAAATAATGCGGCCCCAACAGGTTATGAAAGTGGAGGACAAAAAATCTGGATGAACTATCTTAAGCCCTATGTAGACGAATTTATAACCGATGTTTATGGTACTGCCGTTGGCGTTATTAATCCTGAGGCAAAATACAAGGTAGTTATAGAAGGACATTCTGATGAAATTTCTTGGTACGTAAACTATATTACTGACAACGGTTTAATATATGTTATTCGTAACGGAGGAAGTGACCATCAAATAGCTCCCTCTAAATGGGTTAATATCCAAACAAAAAAAGGAATTATTGAAGGTGTTTTTGGATGGCCAGCAATTCATACCCGAAAAAATGGGAAAGAAGAAGTTCCTAAGTTAGATAATATCTTTATTGATATTGGTGCAAAAAATAAAAAAGAAGTTGAAAAAATAGGAGTTCATGTTGGCTGTGTCATAACATACCCTGATACATTCAAAACCCTTAACAAAGATAAATTTGTTTGTCGCGCCATTGACAATCGTGCAGGTGGTTTTATGATTGCGCAAGTGGCTCGCTTATTAAATGAGAATAAAGTGAAACTTCCCTTTGGCTTATACATTACCAACTCAGTGCAAGAAGAAGTAGGTTTGCGTGGTGCAGAAATGATTACCCAAACAATCAAACCGAATGTCGCCATAGTCACTGATGTTTGTCATGACACCTCTACCCCAATGATTAATCAAAAGGTAGAAGGTCAAACAGAAATTGGAAAAGGACCTGTCATTTCTTATGCTCCTGCGATACAAAACCTGTTGAGAGAACGCATTATAGAGACGGCGGAAGTGAAAAAGATTCCCTTCCAGCGAAACGCTTCCTCCCGAGTAACAGGTACAGATACTGACGCCTTTGCGTATAGTAATGGTGGAGTCGCTTCAGCCTTAATCTCACTGCCCTTGCGCTATATGCACACTACAGTAGAAATGGTTCATCGCGATGATGTCGAAAACGTAATCAAGTTAATTTACGAAACCGTTCAAATGATTAAAGAGGGGGAGACTTTTAGTTATTTTGACTAAATAAATTCACCAAGGGAGTTCTGAGCCTGTTTAAGAATCCCAAAAAATACCGCTCTTAAAATCACTTTCCATTAAGCTTAAGACATTCACTGCTGACTGTTCTGGGTTTAACCTCCCTTGCAATAATGCCGTTTCTGAAATTTCAGTTTTCACCTAGCCCGGATGCACTGCTGCTACTTTTATGGAAGGTAAACGATTGGCTAAAATTTTGGTGTACATATTGAGAGCACTTTTAGCACTCTATATCCCACAGAATCAAAGGCAATACATTTTTCTATGGAGCCCATTTTTGAGGAAATCATCAAAACACTTCCGCTATCAGAAATCCTCTCCAAGAGCGGTTCGGTAAGTAAAACCACTCCTTCTATATTCACCTCGAAAGTTGAATTTAAAGAAACCGCGTCAGGAATCAATTGATCTAAATCTGGACCCATTCCCGCATTATTGATAAAACTGTCGGTCTGATCAAATCGATCAAAAATTTTCTTGTGCGATTCTTCTAAGCTTTTTATGCGCATAACATCTAAAGCTAGAGGATGAAAATTCTCATGCTGAATGGAAT
>JABGXI010000136.1:0-2834 GCA_018675855.1 Flavobacteriaceae bacterium
ATCGTTAAAATCTCTTGGTGTAAAACTTAATTTTAACTTTTCATAATAAGAGTCATTATGTGATGAGTGTCAATTAAGTCTTTTGGAGTTAGACTAATGTTCGATATTTCGATAGAGTTATCTACTATAAAGGTCTTCATCTGAAGGCCTTTTTTATTGCTACCTTTACAAAGCAATTAAAAATCGTTTTGGAAGAGAAAAAAAATCATAAATCTGGATTTATTTCCATCATTGGAAATCCAAATGTAGGTAAGTCAACCCTTATGAATGCTTTGGTAGGTAAAGAGCTATCTATTATTACCGACAAAGTACAAACTACACGTCACAGAATTTTAGGTATTATTAATGGTGATGATTTTCAAATGGTACTTTCAGACACACCCGGAGTAATCAAACCTGCATATGAAATGCAAAATTCAATGATGACTTTTGTGAAAGAAGCCCTCGTAGATGCTGATATTTTGGTTTATGTAGTTTCTCCAGAAGAATTAGAACTTAAAGACGAGGTGTTATTTGAAAAAATAAAAAAAACTAAAGGTCCGCTACTTATTTTGATTAATAAAATTGATCTAATCAATCAAGAAGAACTGGAAAAATCAGTAGCTCATTGGCAAAATGTTTTTCCTCAGGCTTCAGTTTATCCGATTTCTGCGCTAAGAGGCTTTTTTATATCTAAACTTCTAAATATTTTAATTGGCATCTTACCAAACTCTCCTGCTTATTTCCCAAAAGACCAACTGACTGATAAACCAGAGCGTTTTTTTGTTAATGAAGCCATACGGGAAATGATCTTAAAGCGTTATTCTAAAGAAATTCCATATGCTGTAGAAGTAATAACGGAAGAATTTATTGAAAACGAAAAAATCATTAAAATTCGTTCTATTATAATGGTTGAGCGTGAAACGCAAAAAGGTATTATTATCGGCCACAAAGGAAGTGCACTAAAAAGAGTTGGAATAGGGGCTAGAAAATCTTTAGAAAAGTTTTTTGGAAAAAAAATACATCTTGAATTGTACGTTAAGGTTTCTAAAAATTGGCGCTCTAGCTCAGAGCAGCTTAAACGATTTGGTTACAACAATTAGAAGTTAATACCTTTTATTATTTTTCTTTATCTTTAAAATTAACTAAAAATAAATTTCATTTGAAAAAGTTGTTTTTCCTTTTATTGAGTTTTTTTATTTTTTTTGGTTGTCAAAAAACCACTCCTCCGCCCAACATCCTTTTTATAATGTCTGATGATCATGCCTACCAAGCTATTAGTGCATATGGTCATCGCTTAAACGAGACTCCTAATATTGATAGAATAGCAAAAGAAGGAGCGCTTTTTAAGAAAGGATTTGTTACCAACTCAATATGTGCTCCCAGCCGGGCGGTAATGCTGACTGGAAAACATAGTTTTATCAATGGAAAAGTAGATAATATTCAGGATTATAATTGGGACCAAGATAACTTTGCTAAGCAACTCCAAACCATTGGATACCAGACGGCAATGGTCGGTAAAATTCATTTGCGAGGACTACCTCAAGGGTTTGATTATTCCGCAGTTCTTCCTGGACAAGGACATTATTATAATCCAGATTTTTTAATTGATGGTATAAAAAAAAGAATTGAAGGATATGTAACAACTATTACAACCAGATTGAGTTTGGATTGGTTAAAAAATAAAAGAGATCCCAACAAACCATTCTTATTATTGTATCACCAAAAAGCACCTCATAGAAATTGGAAACCAGAAGAGAAGTATCTTACCTTATTTGATGACAAAACCTTTGATCCTCCCTCCAACTTTTTTGATAATTATGACAATAGAGGAACTGCTGCAAAAACTCAAGAAATGCTTATATCTGCTTCTGAAGAACAAATCTCAGCAGCTCATGGTAATGGTGGTCATGGACGCTGGGGTCACGATTTTAAAATGCGTACCGATCCATATGGAAATAATACTGGCTTTGAAAAAGAACTAGAACGTTTCAGCCCAGAACAAAAGTCAGCTTGGCTAGATGCCTATACTTCAAAAAATCATGCTATGAAATCCCAAAATTTAAAAGGGAAAGAGCTTGCTTTATGGAAATTCAATCGCTACCTAAAAGACTATTTACGCACCATTCAATCTGTAGATGACGGTGTTGGTGAGGTTTTAGATTATCTGGATCAAGAAGGCTTAACAGAAAATACTATTGTGGTTTACACTTCAGACCAAGGATTTTATTTGGGAGAACACGGATGGTTTGATAAACGATTTATGTATGAAGAGTCTCTCCGAACTCCTTTATTAATTCGTTATCCTAAAGAAATTCCAGCAGGAACAATAGTTAATAAAATGATTCAGAACCTTGATTTTGCACCTACCTTTTTGGATTACGCAGGAGCTAAAAAATCCGAAGATATTCAAGGAATCTCTTTTAGAAATATTGTAAATCAAAAGGAAAGCCTTTGGAGAGATGCCATTTATTATACGTATTACGAATATCCCTCAGTTCATATGGTAAAACGCCATTATGGGGTTAGAACAGAACGTTTCAAACTCATTCATTTCTACTATGACATTGACGAATGGGAATTATACGATTTAGATAAAGACCCATCTGAAATGAATAATCTTTACAATAATCCTGAATATTCAAGTGTTAAAAAACGTTTGCATTTGAGACTTTCGGAATTAAGAGAACATTATGGCGATTCAGATTCGTTAGACCAAATGCACATCAAAAGATATGTTGCATCCCGAATAAACAGATAGTTTATATAGTATTCATTCTAAAAAAACGCCAATAAAAACAATAGATCTTCACCTTATTAGACATAAAGAGGCAATGGAAAAAGTCAAAGAAGCC
>JABGXI010000137.1:0-3934 GCA_018675855.1 Flavobacteriaceae bacterium
AACATTAATCGATTTTGTAAGGATTTAGCAGCGTAAGACTTTTGAATCATTTTAGTATAGTCTTTTTTTAAAGCCTTTAATTCATTTCGCTGCTTGCCAATGTTTCGTTCGTTTAGACTGATGCGTCTTGTTAAAAGATTGGCCTGTTCATTTGTGACTTTAATCAATTCTGATCGGACGTTTAACTTAACCTGCAAGTCCTCTGCTTCTGTAAGGGCATTTTTGCGTGTTTTAGTGTTAGTAAAAAGCAGAGCGTTGATTTGCTTAATTTCTTTTTTTAAACGAAGGCGCTGCACCTCTAGTTCTTGTTGTCGTTTGTTGGAGTTTTGAGCCAGAATAGCTTCTGAAATAAGTAAAAAAAGAGCGATAAAAGCAAAGGCTCTTTTCATCTTATAACTTTATTTTTGAATACCCTTCTGGTATTTCAAAGGGGAAATTTAGGGCATTCGGAAAATCAGTCCGTGTAAATTCTAAATCTAAGCGCTGAAAATTTTTCCCATCAAAAAGACTTATCTCAATGTTTTGAGGAAGAGTTTCTCCGTTTAAACGACTGTGGTTTAAATATTTTATGGTCAATGTTCGTGATGTGCCAGGAATAAGTAATCGCTGTTCTTTTAATAAAAAGCTAGTAGGGTCATAAAATAGAGTTGGTGTAATTCCCAAGCGTTTTCCTTGAGGTAGTAAAATATAATATTGTGGATTTGAGATTTGCTTCCATCGCCCTTCTGATGGGTCTGCGAAGGGTTTTCCAAGTAATAGATTTTCTACATCATTATAACTAAAAGAAGAGTTAAGTGGGGTATTAATAATATCAAAATCACCTTCAAAATAATTTTTTTGGAATTTTTCATAAAAAGAAATTCCTTCTGGAGTAATCATCAGTTTTGCTATAGGAATGATCATAGTGGCGCTTAGCCATACTTTTTTTTTATTCTCTAATCTTAATTGTATTATTAATTGCTGCTTACGTTTTCCGTCGTCATAAGTTGCTCTAATTCGAGAACGAAGCTTGTCGATCTTAGGATATTTAGCTTTAGTTTTTGAAACCAGTGCAGCAATATCTACATTTTTAATAGGTTTATTTGTGGGTAGTACAGCTACTGTTTTACAGGCCGAAAAAAATAATATTATGCCTAAAATAAAAACATGGTGATGAAGCTTTTGAGTCATAATTAATGTAATTCCGAGTAATCCCCTAGACTTACAAAGGTAGGGTTTCCATTATAACGGACATGATTCCCAATCATTGCTTTGTCACATTGAATATTTTCTAGGTGAGTATGGTTTTGAATCAATGCATTTTTAAGTTGGCTATTAATGATTTTTGTGCCTTCCCCTAAAGAAACTCCAGGACCAATCGTACTGTTTTTTATGTGTACATTTTTTCCAATAAAGCATGGTGGAATAATTGTACTGTTATCAATAATCGCTGTAGAATCAAGCAAATTTTCCCCTTCAGCCTCTTTAAAAGCTAGCATTGCTGAATTTGTTTCTAAAGTAACTTTAGGGTTTCCACAATCCATCCAAGCTTTTACAGTTCCTGTCTTGAATATTTTTCCACTTTGCATCATTGCTAAAATACCTTGATTGATTTGATATTCTTCTCCGGGTTGAAGACGTTTTTTTACGACCTCTTCTAGCGCTTTTTTTAAAAATTCAATTTGCTTGAAATAATAGATGCCAATTACTGCTAAATCAGACACAAAATCTGTTGGCTTTTCAACCAAATTTATAATGGTATTTTCTAAGTTCAGTTCAACTACTCCGAAGGCTTCTGGTTTGACAACTTGTTTGACCCAAATAACTGCATCAGCGTCAGGGTTCAGGGAAAGATCTGCCCGAATAAGTGTATCCGCATATGCAACTACAGTACGGCCCTCTAAGATTTCAGCGGCACACATTATAGCATGTCCAGTTCCTAAGGGTTGCATTTGCCTGAAAATGTGAGGTGTTGCCCCTAATGATTCTGCTAGAGTAATTAAAGACGTTTCTACTTCGTCTCCAAAAAAAGCTGGATCACCAAGAATAAAACCTATATCTGTAATGGGGCTGTCAACAACTTTTGCAATTTCACGAACTAATTGATGAACGATTGGGGATCCCGCTACTTGAAGAAGTGGCTTTGGAGTAGTTAAACTATGTGGGCGAAGTCTAGACCCTAGTCCTGCCATGGGTACGATAATTTTCATCTTCTATTTATTTTCCTGTACTTCCAAAACCACCCTTTCCCCGATTTGTTTCAGAAAGAATATTAGTGAGTTTCCATTCTATTTGCTCATAGCGAGCTAAAATAAGTTGAGCAATTCTTTCGCCAGGCTCAATTGTAAATGGATCATTGGATAGGTTCACTAAAATAACCCCTATCTCTCCCCGGTAATCAGCATCTATTGTCCCTGGCGCATTGAGTACTGAAACTCCATGCTTGGCTGCCAATCCGCTTCTAGGTCTTACTTGTGCTTCAAAGCCCTCAGGTAAGGCAATTTTTAACCCTGTCCCTATAACTTTGCGCTCTAAAGGATTAAGAACAAGTGGCGCCTCTAAGACCGCTTTTAAATCAGCGCCTGCCGAACAAATAGTGGCGTAACTTGGCAATTCATATGGGCTCTCGTTTTGAACTTGAACTTGGATCATTGGTGTTGTTTTATGTATCATAAAAATACAAAAACTAGATGGCTACTTCTTTTGGTTTACAAAAATTCTTTCCTTGCTTTTTCAACTAAAAACTATGTTTTGGGGAAACGCCTTTTAAGTTCTTTCTCTACTTGAAAAATCAAAAGAACAGGTGATCCTGTAACTAAAGAAATTCCAATCCACATTGCAAAAAAATGATCAATATTAATAAAGTATGCAAGAATTCCACCAAAAAATAAATAAACACCTAACTGCTGAATTTTTTTAGCTGATAAAGTTTGTGAAAAGTCCCATATCTCTTGGCTTCGAATAGATGTTGTGGTGCGGTAACCGTAAAGAAAGTTTATTTTTTTTGGAGGATATTTAAATTGAATGTAACCTGCAACATAAAAAATTAGTCCTGTTACTCCTAAAATTAAAGTTAAAGGATTAATCTGATCATCGCTAAAAATCTTTGTTATATGATTTATTGTCATTTTATGAAGAGGAGCAATTAAAATAGCGTATTCCCTCCCATCTTTGCTTAAAAAAATTATCCTTGTCTTTTATAAACTCTTCTAAAGGAGTATTTGCTGGAAGTACTGATAGCCACATTACAGGTAAGTCCTCTGGGTTTGAAGTGCATTCGAATGATTCACAAGGGTGGCGGTATTTATAACGTGCATGTCCAGCTTCATGATAAAAAGTGTAAAGGCGCTGAACCACTGTAAAATCTTCCCAAAAAGATTCAATTATTTCAAAACTAACCGTGCCTGCATCACAAATATTATATGCTCTTCCAGCATGGTCTGACGTTACCCCTGACGCAAAGTCAGGCTCATTCCCAAAAAAAACATTAACGATACGTCCTGCTCCGGGGTCTGCTTTTCCAGAGCGAATTGCATCAGCGACAAATAATTTCCAATAATCCTCCAGTGAACTATCTTCTTTTAAATTCGCGTAAAATGGGTCTGTTATAACAGCTACTTCTTCCTCCTCCAAAGCTTCTGGCTCAATATCAGTAGAATCTTTTTCACAGGAAATAAAATTAAGTGTTAAAAGAAAAATTATTAGTGACCAAATTAATGATTTGTGTTTCATAGTAATCATTTTAAAAACATAAATATAAAAAAAGAAGCTTTTACTTAATTTTAAACCCGATTAAACATTCTTTTTGTTTTCTAATAAAAACATTTCTCTTGCTGGCTTTCTTCATAAAATAATAATGAAAAAACTTTGCAATGAAATAATTAAGTAGAAAAACCTCTAAATGACTTTATAATTTATATAAAGCTCATTTTTAAGTGTTAAGTGCTTCTGCACC
>JABGXI010000138.1:0-5087 GCA_018675855.1 Flavobacteriaceae bacterium
TAGATGGAAGTAATCTTTCAAAATCAAAGTATTTAGTAACATATTCCATGTACTTTCCCAACTTATTATTGTGAAAAGCACGAGAAGTTAACGTTAAAACTTGAGCTTGTTTTTGTAATACATTTACTATTCTAGGATGACAATGTCCTTGATTGACTGCAGAATATGCAGAAAGAAAATCAAAATATTTTTTTCCTTCAACATCCCATAAATAAACACCTTCACCACGCTCTAAGACAACAGGTAATGGATGATAATCATGAGCACCATGAATGTGCTCAAGCTCTATATAATGATTAGCATTTTTGATTGTTTCCATCTAAAATTAACTTAGTTACACTTCTCAAGTGACTTATGATTTAAACTACTCAAAAGTAATCAATATCTATTCCAAAAACCTAGCACAAATAACGATTTATTTTATGAAGCCCGTTACATTTGTAAAATGTCAAGAAAAAAAATTGATCGGACTGAAACCGGATTAAAAGTACATGACATCAATGCAAAAGGCATGGGTGTTGCAAAAAATGAGGAAGGTGCCGTTTTTTTTATAAAAAACGTAGTTCCTGGTGATGTAGTGGACGTTAGGGTTTATAAAAAAAGAAGAGGATATTTTGAAGCAGAACCGCTAAAATGGGTTAAGACTTCTAAATACAGAGTCACCCCACCTTGTGAACATTTTGGTGTTTGTGGAGGCTGTAAATGGCAACATCTAGACTATGAAGCTCAACTTTCTTTTAAAGAAAAAGGTGTGCTTCATAATTTAAAAAATATAGGAAAACTTGATATTAAAGAGGTCCTCCCAATTCTTGGGGTTGAAAATCCTTACTATTATCGAAATAAGATGGAGTTTTCTTTTTCAAATAAACGTTGGCTAACTTCAGAGGAAATTTCTAGTGAAAATGAAATTGAAAGGAACGGATTAGGATTTCATAAACCTAATATGTGGGATAAAGTTGTTGATATTAATAAGTGTCATCTTCAAGCAGATCCTTCAAATGAAATTAGAAACGCCGTTAGAACTTTTGCCATTGAACATAAGCTTGAGTTCTATGATCCACGTGCACAAAAAGGTTTTTTACGCACTTTAATGATTCGGAATACCCTTGGAGGAGAGCTTATGGTTTTACTCCAATTTTATAAAGAACAAAAAGAAAAAAGAACACACCTCTTAAGCTTCTTGAAAGAACGTTTTCCATCAATCACCTCACTCCTTTATTGCATAAATAATAAAGGAAATGATAGCCTTTATGATCAAAACATTTTTTGTTTTTATGGACAAAATTATATAACAGAACATCTTGGGAAATTACAGTTTAAGATTACAGCTAAGTCATTCTACCAAACGAACCCAAAACAAGCAGAGACACTTTATGCTATTGGAATGAAATTTGCAAACTTAAAAGGATCCGAAACGGTCTATGACTTGTATACGGGAACTGGAACAATTGCTCTTTCTATTGCAAATTCTTGTGCTAAAGTAGTTGGAGTTGAATCAGTTCCAGAAGCTATTGATGCTGCAATAGAGAATGCCACCTTTAATAAAATAGAAAACACTTCTTTTGAAGTAGGTGATATGAAAGATTGCTTTAATGATGAATTCGTTGAGCGACATGGTAAGGCAGATGTCGTGATTACTGACCCTCCAAGAAATGGTATGCATACAGATGTTATTAAGCAATTACTAAAATTAGGACCAGAAAAAATTGTGTATATAAGCTGTAATAGTGCTTCACAAGCAAGAGACTTAGAATTAATGAAAAACGACTATAGTGTTCTTAAAAGTCAGGCAGTAGATATGTTTCCACAAACTCACCATGTAGAAAATGTTGTACTTTTACAGCGCAATGAAATCAATGAGTAACTTCAATATAAAATTATTTTTTACTTTAATTTTTGGATGTTTCTTTTTTACCTGTGAAAAAGATGATATCTGTATTTCAAGTGTGGAAGAGTCCCCTGATTTAGTAATACTGCTTCTAGATCATCAAAATCCTGAAATAAGAAAATCTCCCCTTGGATTTATTATTAAACCTATTGGTAATGATAAAGAAATTCAAAAAAGCGGTGATGATTCTTTAGCTCTTCCTCTAAATCTTCAAGAGAAAGTAACACAATTTGAGTTTATTCAAAATTCAGGGAGCGAAAATGAAAATATTGATACTCTACAAATTAATTATGATCGTATTGATAAATTCATCAATAGAGCCTGTGGCTATCGCGCTAACTTTATATTAGAACCTCCCTCAGCAATCATTTTGAATTCAGGAAATAATTGGATTAAAGGATTTATCATATTAAAAGACACTGTATCAGATGAAAAAGCTGCGCATTTGGGTATTTTACATTAGTATTCTTGGGTATGGGTTTCCTATACTAGCACAGGAAGAACCACAGGAATCAATCTCTAAAGAAGAGGTCTTGAAAAACAGCATGAGCCCCAGTAAAAAAGCAGCCCTTAGTTTACGTTTTGGATTGGATCTTTACCGAATTAGTTTGACACAATTTTCAAATGATTATAGTGGTCTTGAGTTAGTTGGAGATTTTAAAATTAGTAAAGAATTCTATCTTGCTGTTGAAATTGGAAGAGAAGAAACCACAAAACAGTCGGAACAAGTTAATTTCACGACAGACGGTTCTTATTATAAACTTGGCTTTGACTATAATATGTATGAGAATTTAGCGGGCTTAAACAACCAAGTACATTTAGGGCTTCGATTTGCTACTAGTAACTATCTTCATGTTTTAAATAAGTATACTCTATTAGATCGAACTCCTTTTTGGCCAAATTCAGCGAATGAAATAACTAATGGTTTTGCAACCGGTAAACGTGATGATCTAAATGCTCAATGGCTTGAATTTGTAGCTGGATTTAAAGTTCAACTTCTTAAAAACATCTATTTAGGATTAAGTATTAGATTAAATAGATTGATTAACGATACGGTACCTGAAAACTTTGATAATATATACATACCTGGTTTTAATCAAAAAACAGATGAAAATAAATTTGGTGCAGGATTTAATTATACACTAACGTATAAAATTCCGCTTTCTTTTAAAAAAAAATAAATTACTCTTCTTTTAATTTATGCAGCCTTTTAGTCCCTTCATAGATTGGATAGTAAAGCAATCTAGACTCTAACTTTCCATTAAATAATTTAATTTTCCTGCTAGGCCTCAAGCCTACATGTTTAATGGCTTCCATATTAGAGCTAATAATCCAAGCATGTGTGTTTGGAAAACTCTGTTTAAATGAGTCCCCTATCCCTTGATAAAGAACATTCATATCTCCCTCTAAACGTTCTCCATAAGGAGGATTTGTTAGTAAATGTAATGGTCCAACGGTATCCTTTTCAACTTGAAAAAAATCTTTTTTTTCAACTTTAATAAAATCACTCAGATTTGCATTTTCAATATTCTGAATTGATTTTTCAATTGCAGAAGGAGCTTTATCAGATCCTTTAATTTGAATATTTGGATTTATGATTTTTTTGAGCTGACTATTTTTTATGGTTTCAAACAACTCTGAATCCCAATCACTCCATTTTTCAAAAGCAAAAAGCTTACGATTAATATTAGCTGGAATATTACAAGCGAAAAGAGCAGCTTCAATTAAAATGGTGCCACTTCCACATAAAGGATCTAAGAAATCAGTATTCCCTTTCCATCCAGAAAGCTGAATTAATCCTGCTGCAAGTACTTCATTCAAAGGAGCAATATTCGTTGCAATGCGATATCCTCGATGATGAAGTGATGCCCCAGAGCTGTCTAATGAAATAGTACATTGATCCATATAAATATGTAAGTTTATTCGGAGGTCGGGTCTATTTAAATCTACACTTGGGCGAGCATTATATTTATCCCTAAACTGATCAACTAAACCATCTTTAGCCTTCTGAGATGCATATTGTGAATGGTTAAAATTCTCACCAAAAACTACACTATCAATTACAAATTTTGAATCAACGTTTAGAAAATCTCCCCATGGAAAATTATAAAACAATTGATATAGTGCTTGTTCATCTTTAACAGTTGCGGTATGTATAGGTTTTAATACTTTTAGGGCTGTTCTTAAGCAAAGATTTGCTTTATACATAAACCCTTTATCACCAACAAAAGAGACCATTCTATTTCCCTTTTCTACCTCTTGAGCTCCAAGTTGCTTTAATTCTTTTTCAAGTAATTCTTCAAAGCCAAAAAAAGTTTTGGCTATCATTTTAAAATTTTGTTCCATGAGCAGTATTAGCCTTCAAAAATACTTTAATTTTATTGACCATTAATACAGAAGCATTAACACATGAGTATTTTTAATTCTTTGAATAATATTTTACCCTTTCTTGGTGCTGTCTTAGGTATGGGTATTGGATATAAAATACGTGATAAATCATCAAACGGACTCAAACTTATCCTTTCGTTTAGTGGAGCATTCCTTCTTGGTGTTACAATTTTTCATTTAATGCCTGAAGTATTTTCTAAGTTTAATAACAAACCAGGACTATGGATTGTTAGTGGAATCATATTACAAATACTTTTAGAATATTTATCACAAGGAACTGAACATGGTCATAGTCACATAAAGTCAAATGAATACTTACCATGGGTATTATTTCTAAGTTTATGCCTGCATGCATTCATTGAAGGTTTACCACTCGGACACGAATCTTCATTAGTATGGGGGATTTTTATTCATAAAATTCCAATAGGAATGGTACTGTTTTATATGATTTGGGATACTAAAAGTTCGAAAATTTTAAAAATAACAGCTCTTTTTATTTTTGCTATCATGAGTCCTTTAGGTAGTATTACATTAGAATATAATGATACTTTACGGAATTATCAGACTCAAATTACGGCTATTGTAATAGGAATGCTACTACATATAGCTACAACTATTTTATTTGAAAGTAATCAAGGACACGCTTTTAATATCAGAAAGCTTTTGAGTATACTACTTGCTTTTTTGATCTCTTATTATATATAGTAAATTACTATATCTTTTTTGCAGATTAGTCATATATATTGTTTTACTATATAAAATAAGAGATCAAAAAAGCAAGTAGTATACTCAAAAGCTTTCTGATATAAAA
>JABGXI010000139.1:0-9129 GCA_018675855.1 Flavobacteriaceae bacterium
CGTTCCTCCTCTTCTATAACTTCTTCTAGTATTTCCATCACTTGAAATTGCAAAAGGATTAAAATGGGATAAGTTCCAAGAAATTCGGTGACTTCCTTTTGATGCCTTCTGATATACTTTTTGAATAACGTTTCCATCAGTATCGTGAATGGTTAAAATAATCTGAGCTGATTTTTCAGAAGCTTCAGAATCTAGAGCATCCCATCCTGGAAAACGAATATTTGTATTTTTAAGCTTCTTTTCAGCTGTTTTTCTTAATTGCTTTTTGGTTTTATAATCCTCAGAAAGATGGTAAGTAAATACAGCCCCAAACTCAGGATTTTTAGCAAAATAATAATCTGCACCTGTATTCCCAACTTTACTTCGAGGAACAAACCACTTAGCAGGTCTTGGAGAAAATAGTTTTGCTTTTTTAGCTAAATTTTCTTCGGTAAAATCACGTAAGGCAGAATAATCATCTAACACGTAAAAGCCTCTTCCAAAAGAAGCAGCTACCAGGTCATTTTCTCGTTTTTGAATGGTTAAATCACGAAATGAAATTGTTGGAGTGCCTGGAAGTTTTTGCCAAGCCTCTCCACCATTTAGTGAGGTATAAATTCCATATTCAGTGGCTGCAAAAAGTAAATTCTTTTTAACAGGATCTTGTACCATTCTCCATACCAATGTTCGCTTTGGAATGTTGTTTGAAATGGATTTCCAAGTCATTCCTTTATCTGTACTTTTAAATAAAAATGGTCTAAAATCACCTTCTTTATGATTATCAAGTGCAACGTATACAGTGTTAGCATCAAATAAATCAGCTTTAATATCATTCACAAAAGAACGAGTAGGTACTCCTAGTTTTGTTACAGAAATTGAACGCCATGAATCCCCACCATTTTCAGAAACTTGTATAAATCCATCATCTGTTCCAGCATATAAAAGTCCTTCTTGAACTGGTGATTCTGCTAATGAAGTAATTGTATTGTAGTTTGACATAGCTCCAACGTCCCAAGCATTATCCCAACTTTGTTGACGCCCCATAATAGGAAGTGTAATTCGATCTTCATTTCTTGTTAAATCACCAGAAATAGCGATCCAGTCGTCACCACGGCTTTCAGACTTCCACACTCTATACGATGCAAAATATAAACGAGAAGGATCATGGGGACTAACCAAAATGGGTGCGTCCCAATTAAAACGCTCGTGCGGTTCACCAAAAGAGGCTTGTGGCTGAATAGACACCTGCTCTCCAGAAGATAGATCTATACGATGCAAACCTCCTTGCTGAGTTTCTGCATAAACAATATTATTATATACTGGATCGGTTGCAGACTGATGTCCATCAGCAAATAAAGTTTTATACCAGTGTTTATTTGCTATGCCCTCGCGCTCATCGGTAGCAGACGGCCCTCCAGCAGATCCATTATCCTGTGTTCCTCCAAAAATATGATAAAAAGGTTCCGCATTATTAACTGCTACTTTATAAAACTGAGTTAATGGTAGATTTTTAATATAACGCCATGTTTTAGCATTGTCAAAACTTTCATAAATTCCAGCATCCGTTCCTAACATAATGTAATTTGGATCGTCGTCTTTAAAAACAATTGCATGGTTATCTGAGTGCTTATCGCGTTCTGGTAATTGATTAAAAGTTTTTCCCCCATCTCCAGAAGTTAAAACGCGAACATTCATTAAGTATAATCGATCAAATTCGTGTGGACTAGCATAGAGTTCCTGATAATAATGTGGCCCTGTCCCACCAGAAACAGTATTAGACATTTTTGTCCAAGACTCACCTCTATTTGAAGATCGATAAACTCCACCTTGTGTTCTTTCTAATTCTATTGCTGCATAAATAACATCTGGTTGTTGTGGTGAAATTGCTAATCCAATTTTTCCCATATTTATTATAGGAGAATCATCATTATTCACAATACCATCATTATTTGAGTCTGGATTATTAGGCAATCCAACACTCAGTATATTCCATGAATCACCCCCATTATCAGATCGATAAATTGCAGTTCCGGGACCACCACCCATAAGTGCTGCAACGGTTCTGTGCCGATCCCAAGTAGCGGCATAAATCACATTAGGATCTCTTGGATCTAACATAATATCTGTTACCCCAGTCCATTCTTTATTCCCTAGGACCTGTTTCCAAGTGATTCCTCCATTTAAGGTTTTAAATAATCCACGCTCTCCACCTTTACTCCAAAGAGGACCTTGAGCTGCTACCCAAACAACATCTGAATTTGTGGGATGTACAATAATTTCTGAAATATGTTCAGAGTTTTTAAGCCCCATGTTTTTCCAACTTTTTCCGTCGTCAGTACTTTTAAAAATACCATCTCCATAAGCAACATGTCTACCTCCAACATTTTCTCCAGAACCAACCCAAACGGTAGAGGGGTTGCTTGGATCTAGGGTAATACACCCAGTAGAATAAGTCGATTGATCGTCAAAAATAGGAGACCAAGTGGTACCTGCATTTTCAGTTTTCCAAACACCTCCAGAACCTACTGCAACATACCAAACATTATCGTTGTCTGGATGGGTTACAATATCAGCGATTCGTCCAGATAAAAAAGCAGGACCTACATTTCTAAATTTAAATGCATCCAAAGAAACCTCTTTGGTTTCCACTTTTATATTTTTACGTTTACGTTGAGCCTCAATTCCTTGAAAAGGAATTAAAAACAAGAAGCATAAAAATAACCCATGTAACAAAAAGAATACTTTATTTTTCATCTTAAATCAAGTTTAATTAAAAAAGTTTTATTACCAAGACAAATAGTTTACAGTAATTTATTAAATGTAGTGAATTTTATAAAAAAAGCCATTTAACCTTTTATTTTATTGATCTATTAATCAAACTAATCTTTTTTTCAGATATTAGTATTTTATGACTCGAAAAGCAAAAAATGAAATACTTTAAAATATTATTATTTATATCATTCCTTTACTTCTGTCCCTTTGTTTTAGCTCAAAAAGCGAAAAATAAAAATGGGCTAAAATCCATTGATTCTTTAACTCAAAAAATGCAAAAACAATCTGGATTAATTACTTCCTATTATGAAAATGATAAAGTTTTTTTCGAACTCTCAGATTCACTTTTGGAAAAAGATTTACTGATGGTAAGCCGTTTTGTTCAACTACCCTCTAATTATCAAGCTTATTTGAATGCTGGATCAAAAACAAGTCAACAGTTAATCAATTTCAAGAAAAAAGGAACAAAAATTTTATTAACTCAGAAAAGTTATGTGAATATTGCAAGTGCAAAAGATCCAATATCATTAAGTGTTGATCTTAATAACTTCCCTCCTATTTTAGCTGCTTTTGATATTAAAAACAATGAAGAAAATATTCATTTAATTGATGTTAGCAGTTATTTTAATAATGATTCTCCAGGCTTCAATATTATTAGGAAAGGCTTGAAAAAAGAATACGGTATTGGAAATCCAGATAGCAAAAGAAGTTACATTGATACCGTTAAGAGTTTCCCTAAAAATACTGAGATAAGACACACGCTAACCTTTAACACTTCTAGTCCGCCAAGAAACAATTATGCAAGTACTCTAAGTTTTCAAATAAACCATTCAATCATTGCATTACCTGAAATTCCAATGCCTTTGAGATACTCAGATGAAAGAGTAGGCTGGTTCAGTTTAAAAAAATATAATTATAGTTCTGATGCATTAAAATCAGACGACATCAAAATCATTCGAAGATGGCGACTTGAGCCTTCCGATGTAGAAGCCTACAATCAAGGAGAATTGGTTGTCCCTATTAAACCCATAATTTATTATCTAGATCCTGCCACACCTCTAAAATGGCGTCCTTATTTCAAAAAAGGAATTGAAGATTGGGCGGCTGTTTTCGAAAAAGCGGGTTTTAAAAATGCAATTATCGCCAAAGACCCCCCTACTAAAGAAGAAGATCCTGACTTTAGTCCAGAGGACATACGTTATTCAACGGTTAGATATGTGGCTAGTACTACGCGTAATGCCACTGGGCCAAGTGTTTCAGACCCTAGAAGTGGAGAAATTATTGAAAGTGATATTATTTGGTATCACAATCATTTACGCTCCTATCGAAATCGTTACTTATTGGAAACAGGTGCTGCAAATCCAAAAGCAAGAGATTTGAATACCCCCGAAGAAGAAATTGGTGAGATGATGCGTCGAGTCATTTCCCATGAAGTTGGTCATGCTTTGGGATTACCACACAATATGAAAGCCAGTGCGGCCTATGCTGTAGACTCTCTTCGTTCAGGTAGTTTTACTCAAAAAATGGGAATTGCTACGACCATTATGGACTATGCTCGATTTAATTATGTTGCACAACCAGGGGATGAAAACATTCGTTTTGTTCGTCAGTTAGGTCCCTATGATGACTATGCTATTGAATGGGGATATCGCTATTTTTCTAATCAAACCCCTGAAAGTGAAAAAGTGCTATTGAATGAAATGGTGGATCAAAAAAGTATGAATCCAATGTATATGTTTGGATCCGGTGGAAATGATCCCGATACCCAAACAGAAAATATTGGTAATGATCCCATAAAAGCAAGCGAGTACGGATTAAAAAATTTAAAAATAGTTGCTAAAAATCTAGAAAATTGGACCACTGCCAAAGGTCAATCTTACAATGATCTAAATGAATTATATAATGAAATGATTGGTGTTTATCGAAGATATATTTACCATGTCATCCGAATGGTTGGAGGAGTAAATGAAACACTTATGCAAAAAGGACAGGATAGTATTCCTTTCAAAAATTTAGATCAACAAGCTCAAATACAAGCCTTAAACTTTTTAAATACACATTTATGGAAAACCCAGGATTGGTTAATACAAAAGTCATTGATTTCAAAGATTAAAAACGAAGGAGTGCTAAAACTTCTTCAAAACTTACAACTCAGTGCTTTAAATAGAATTTTAAGTGTTAAGAATTTAAACCGAATTTTATCCTCTCACTCCACCCTTGTTGGTGAGGGATTTCATCCTGACGGAATTTTAGATCATTTCTTTTTACAATTCATAATTAAGCCTGCCTCAGCAGATGACACCTTTAAAACACTTCAAATTCGATATGTTGAACAAATCCTTGAACTTTCTGAAGAAAAAAACTTAAATCCAATAATAAAGACGAGCCTTGAAGCATTTAAAAAGGAAATTCATCGAATTGCCAAAAAGAGAAGTAAATCAGGTACTGTCGCAGAGAAAAATCAATATTCTTACCTAAAGAGTCTTGTCTCAAAGTGAGAATAGAGATAATCTTTGTGTAATCTTTTAGAAATCAATTAAAAAATAGAATTTATCACTTCAAATGCAGCCTCAGCCATGCGGTTGCCTTTATCATCCAATAAAGGATTAATTTCACAAACTTCCAGTGCAACAACTTTTTCACTAGATTTTATTCCATTAATAATCCTAACAACCTCATCAATATCAAATCCTTTGGAAACTGGTGTTCCAGTGCCATAAGAAATCAAATCACAATCTAAAGCATCCACATCGAAAGTGATATAAATCATATCCACTTCAGTTAATTTTGTTAAACATTCTTGAATACAAACATCAAAACCTCGATGACGCATTTCATGAACTCTGTAGTTTTTTATTTTACAGCTTTCTATGATATCATCTTCCTGAGATTCAGTATCTCGGACACCAAAATAAATCAAATTCTCTGGCCTTAAAATGGGAGAAACAGATCCCATCCCTTTCATTTGATCCCAATCGGATATAGTTTCAAGGGTTACGTGATTGATTTTTTGGTTAATATTATCATGTGCTAAAGCAGCTGCAAGTGGCATTCCATGGACATTGCCTGAGGGAGAACTATAAGGAGTGTGTAAATCAGCATGGGCATCAATCCAAATTACTCCCAGAGTTTTATCTGGGTTTGCACTCTTAATTCCTGCCAATGATCCTAAAGCAGATGAATGATCACCTGATAGAATCAAAGGGAATAAACCTTGTTCGAGGGTTTTTTTTGTCTCTACCTTTAGTCGTTCGCATTGAGTTTTAACAAATTTGATTCGTTTTGCTGTAGTATTTTTAACTTTATTGTAAACTGTTTCATTATGGGTAGGAATATCGATGAAAGAATGACGATTAAAAAAATCATGATTCGTATTTATAGCTGCAATTTCTAGCGCATCAATACCCATATCTGATCCACGTGTTCCGGCTCCAATATCTGATCTATTTTTTAAAATTTTAATTGATTTCATAAAAAATTTACTAGATGTTAAAAATACAATCAAAATTAAAACCCTTTGCCAATTCCATTTTTTATATTTGATAAAAATATATTTAAATGTCATTTTCAGACTTATATACTCCAGGATTTAAATCCCGTAACAGAGATCACTTTGCTGCAATAATAAGAATAGCCCAAGCAGACGGTATAATTTCAAAGGAAGAAGAATCCTTTATTAATAGAACCGCAGTCAATTTAGAAATTGAAGATAGTGAGGTTATAGAAATCAAAGCGAATATTGATTCATACCCTATTAATCCTCCAGCAACTGAACAAAGTCGTTTAGAAAGATTGTACGATTTGTCTCGAATGGTTTTTGCAGATAACATTGCTGATGAGGCTGAAAAAAATCTTTTAAAACGTTTAATAATTGGGCTTGGATTTGCTGTTGACAAAGTAGATCATGTTATTGAGAAATCCTTTTTAGAAATTAGTAAAGGATGCGATGAAGAAGAATTCATAGCATCTTTTAGATAGGTTTTTTATCAGTAATTTTACATTTTAGCACTATAGCATCCCCTATTAGTGCAACTCCACTATTAAACACAATTAGAGCTGCCGTACCCCAATAAAACCAATTAAAATTATCTTGAAACTTATAAATAATTGCCTCACCTAATAAGGAAAGTCCAAATCCAAGGAGCAAAAGCCCACTAATTGAATATATCCACCATTTTTTTTTCATTCGCTCAAATATTAAATTTTAAATAAATAACTGTTAAACAGACTCAATTGATTGCGTTAAAATGAACACAGTTGAAATACATATTATATAAAAGTAAAGTTTTATTTAGTGGGTATGAAATCAGTAATGGTATAACCAATTTCATCATCCGCAATCATTTCACTGATATCAAAATAAATATAGCTAGGGAAACCATAAATAGAATCAAATTTTAAATTTTGAATTATTGGATTTTGATATTGACGATCTTCAATGTAATCAAAGAATTCATCAAATGTCATGTGAATTTCATACTCTAAATCAGCATAAGCAGTACCATTAACGGATTGGATTTGATTATTTTTCACAACTATAGCCTTGGGAAGAGTATAGTCTGTCTGGCAGAAGCATGAGATTTGTGAGGTAAACTCATAATCTGTGATTCCTTGCTTTTTCCACTTTTGTTCATTTAGCTGAGCCTCATCTTCTGGAATTACTTCTGTATTTTTTGTGCAATTTAAAATAAGTAAAAGAAGAAAAAGAGGAGCAAAATATAATTTCATATTTTTATTTTTGAAAGAAAATAAGGGCCTATGCCTTGCTTTTTCCATAGAGTACTTTGGATTTAAAATAAGAAGCTATTCCTAGAATAGATACAAACACAATAGCATAATAAATAAAACTAGGGGTTATAATTTTATCCCCACTCGCATAGGAATGGAGTCCTACTAAATAAAAATTAACTCCAAAATAAGTCATTAATATACTGGCAAAAGCAACCACACTCATGAGATTAAAAATCCATGCTCCACGCAAACCTGGAACCAGACGCATGTGAATCACAAAAGCATAAACCATAATACTAATTAATGCCCACGTCTCTTTAGGGTCCCAGCCCCAATATCGACCCCAACTTTCATTTGCCCACATTCCACCAAGAAAATTTCCAATGGTCAGCATTATTAATCCAACAGTTAAAGCAAGTTCATTTATAATGGTAAGTTCCTTGATTTGAAGTTTTATTTTTTCTTTATTCTTTTTTGTAGCTACCAACATTAAAAGTAATGACACCCCTCCAATGATCATTCCCAATGCAAAGGGGCCGTAACTTCCCACAATTACTGCTACGTGAATCATTAACCAATAACTGTCCAACACAGGCACTAAATTAGCAATTGCTGGATCCATCCAATTCCAATGCGCAATCATTAATATCATTCCTGCTACAAATGCTGTAGAAGCCATAGTGAGTGTTGACTTTCTCCCAAAAGCTAATCCGAAAAATTGGGTTGCCCAAGCAACGTAAATCATGGACTCATATGCATCACTCCAAGGTGCATGACCTGATATATACCATCGGGATATTAATCCCCCTGTATGTAAGACAAAAAGTAATACCATTAAAATTTTAAAGGCATTTACTGTAATAGAAATAATTTTATTTGATTTAAAGATCTGAATTAATAAAAGAACAAAAAATAGAGTTCCTGCATAAATATACCAGCTGTATAATTTTTTGAAAATATCGTATTTGTTATAGCTAATTTCTGCTTCAACACGATCTTCAGATGGGAGCACCTCACTTCCAAATTTTTTCTGAAAACCGTAAATACTTTCTAATAAACTTTCTGCTTGAGTGTAATCGTTATCTTGCTGAGCTAAACGCAAAGACTGGAAATATAAGGGTAAAATGTTTCGCACATAAAGAGAGTCCTTACCCGTGAAATTTGCCTCTTTTAATTCCGGAAAAGAAACCCATTTATTATTTTCATCGTTAGGTAAAGGGAAAATACGCATGATTTTACCTTCCAGCGCAGAATACAATAAATTTACACGGCGATCTAATTCTATAAAATCTTTTTGAAATTGATTAGGTACTGCTTCACGATAGGCAGCCTCAAGTTGCGATGCCAACTTGTAATTCCCTTGATTATCAAAAAATGAAAGTAATGGGGCATACTTACTTTTAATACTTTGCCCAGTTAATTTTCGTAAGCTATCATTTCCTCTTTTTAAAAAAACCATAGGTACGTTATACCAAACCGCAGGGTTATTCATGATAGATAAAAGTACCTGATCAGAATTTAACCCCCTATAAGTATCACTTTTACTAACTTTTCTTAATAATTCAGATGAAAAAGTATTGGCGGGTTTCATTCGTCCACCTGCATCTTGAATAATAAGCTTTCCAAACTTTGCTGCATGGGTAACAG
>JABGXI010000140.1:0-6845 GCA_018675855.1 Flavobacteriaceae bacterium
GAAAGTTGAATTTAAAGAAACCGCGTCAGGAATCAATTGATCTAAATCTGGACCCATTCCCGCATTATTGATAAAACTGTCGGTCTGGTCAAATCGATCAAAAATTTTCTTGTGCGATTCTTCTAAGCTTTTTGTGCGCGTAACATCTAAAGCAAGAGGATGAAAATTCTCATGCTGAATGGAATCAATGACTCCGCTCCTACTGGTGCCAACGACATTATACCCTTTAGCAAGCAGTTTTTTAGCCAAAGCCAAACCAATGCCTCTAATGGCTAACGTAAGTAAAACTGTTTTATTCAATTTTGAATTTAATCCGTCTCTAAAATACTACTTTCAACTAAATCTCACAAAACGTCGAGTCATGAAGTAAGTCATTTATGGTTATATCTATATCGTGAATGGTACTATTCAAAAATCATAAAACTTCAAGAAAGAAATTTTAAATAGCCTCCAAGATTGCTTTATTCATTTTTTTAACCACTCCTGGGCCTTCATAAACAAAACCTGTGTAGAGCTGAATCAGTGAAGCTCCAGCCTCCAGTTTTTCGAGGGCATCTTCTGGGGTATGAATACCTCCCACTCCAATGATAGGGAAAGCTTTATTGCTTTTTTCGTGAAGAAAACGGATCACCGCTGTGCTTCGGTCGGTGACTGGTTTTCCGCTTAAGCCACCAATTTCTTTTTTATTTGTTGATTGAAGTCCCTCTCTTGAAAGCGTTGTATTCGCAGCAATAACACCATCAATTTTAACCATTGTAATTATCTCAATAATATCCAACAATTGTTCTTCGGTCAAATCGGGAGCTATTTTGAGTAAAATAGGTTTGGGATTTGATTTTGATATATTTAAATCTTTAAGCGTTTGCAACAAGTGAGTTAAGGGTTCTTTGTCCTGTAAGGCTCTTAAATTGGGTGTATTAGGTGAACTAACATTTACCACAAAATAGTCAACATATGTAAACAAGGCTTCAAAACATTGAACATAATCAGAAACCGCCTTGTCGTTGGATGTGATTTTATTTTTACCAATATTTCCACCGATAAGAACACCCTTATTCTTTTTTAAACGTTCAATAGCCTCCTTAACACCTTCATTATTAAACCCCATACGGTTAATTAAGGCGTTATCTTTAGGCAAACGAAATAAACGCTTCTTGGGATTTCCTGGCTGGGGCTCAGGAGTTAATGTCCCTATTTCAATAAATCCAAATCCAAAATTAGAAAGTTCTTGATAAAGTTTAGCATCTTTATCAAAGCCTGCTGCCAGTCCAATAGGATTAGGAAATGTCAAGCCAAATATTTTTCGCTCTAAACGCTGATCTTTTACTTGATAAAGACTCCTAATTAAACTACCTATTCCAGGAATACGATGAATAATTTTAAGCGCAGAAAAAACGGTATGATGAACCCATTCTGGGTCAAAAAGAAAGAGTATTGGTTTTATTAAGAATTTATACATCCTTTATTAAAAAAAAATCCCGCCAAGAGCGGGATTAAAAGTTATTATTTTTTTACTTGGGGAGCATTTAACTTTGAGCTCATTTCCAGTGAAATGGCTGAACGTTCAATTTTAAGCTTTCCTGCCAGTGTTTCTATAACACAAGTATTATCCTTATCATTAAGTTCCATGACTTTGGCATGTAAACCACTTCTTGTAATTATACGATCACCTTTTTTCATGGCACTCATAAAATTTTTTTCCTTTTTTTGTTTACGCTGACCTGGAAGTATTATAAAAAAGAAAAATACCACTAACATTAACAGTAAAAAAGGAAGTTGACTTGATAAGCCTTCTGTCATAGTAATTAAATTAAAATTTATTGACGTGCTTTAGCTTGTGCATCACGTTGTTGTTGCTTTACTGGATCTGGAGTAACGTTAGATTTTATCCTTAACATCTCTCTTCCAGAAGCTGTGTTTGCAGAAAGTGTTACTGATTTTTGTTGCATTCCAGGCTTGTTACTTGAGTCAAAGCTAACCATTATTTTTCCTGAAGCTCCAGGAGCAATTGGAGTATTTTTAGGGTATTGTGGAACTGTACAGCCACAGCTTCCGCGGGCATCAACAATAATTAAATCCTCTTGGCCAGTATTTGTGAAATTGAATTCTGTTGTTACTGTCTCTCCTTCATTAATGGTTCCAAAATCGTGTTCTGTTTTATCAAAGGTGATAATTGGCCCTGAGGCGCTCGATGAGGCATTCGAATTAGGAGCATTAGTTGTTGTTGCGTTGGTTATTTTTTTCGCTCCACTGTCTTGGCATGCTGTGAAAGTAGTAGCGATAATTGCTAAACAAATGATTAATATTTTTTTCATCTATATATAAATTAAGTGAATTCAAAAGTAATAAAAAAAGTTATCATAACAAGCCCCTCCCTGTTTTGTTCAAACGATTTTCTTGACTAAATTCTTTTACTAACTTATCCAATACACCATTTACAAAATTATTACTGTTAGGAGTGGAATAATCTTTAGCAATCTCTAGATATTCGTTGAGGGTTACTTTAGGTGGAATTAATGGGAAGTAAAGTAATTCAGCAATTGCAATTTTTAAAATTACATTATCAATTTGAGCAATTCTATCTGCATCCCAATTTGGTGTTTTTCCCAAAAGCTCTTTTTGTAATTTTTCGTCATTTACAATTACTTTTTCTAAAAGTTGTAGTCCAAAATCTGTGTCATCTTGGTTTTCATTTGGCTCAGGAAATATTAAACTTTTAGGTTTATTTATTTCTATTTTTTTTAACATTTTAAGTATAAAGGTGTTTACCATTGGCAGGTCATCAATCCATGTCAATCGCTGATCTTCAATATGATCATATAGATAATTTGAAGTAGCGATATGATCTTTAAATATTTTTGAGACAAGCTTCAAATCATCTCCTATTTTTATGTTATCAAGAGTCATGTAGGCTTTAAAAATAGCTGAAGAAGTAACGAGTCCAAATAATTCTTTCATGTATTTGAACTCTAAGTCCCAATTTATGAGTTTTATGTTATTTAAATGTTTAGACAAACTCTTATGATTCTTAATGAAAAGAAGAACTCTATTTTGAGAAAACTTTTGAAGAATAATGAAGTTAGTTTCGTCTTGTATATTATGTTTTTGAATGATTTCCAACTGTTGCTCAGCATAGGCATGAAGTGATTTGATAAGACCAAGAAGAAGAAGATAAAGATTAAAAGTGTGTTCTACGCTTTCTCTAAAAAACTTAACCTCATTATCAATTTTAAATTGTTTACCAACTGTAAAGGAATAAACAGACTGCATTACTTTAATGCGAATGTGGCGTCTTGTAAGCATGTTTTAGAACTTTATAAGTCACGAAATTAATCCAATAAAGTGGAAAAAAATGTAATTATTCAATAAAAGTTTCAGGATTATATTTGAATTTAACCCTATCCATTTACTTATCTTTGAAGCAGCAGTTATGAAAGAACTTCAATATCTAAATAAATACTTTTTAAAATACCGAACAAAACTTCTTTTAGGTTTTTTAATTACTATTATAGCAAGAATTTTCTCATTATTTGCTCCTCGACTTATCGGAAACTCTTTGACGGCAGTTGAGAAATATTTGCAATCTCCCGCTGGAGATCCAGAAGCAATAAAAAAGGTTTTACTAATTAATATTCTAATTATTATTGGAGCTACTTTAATTTCTGGATTCCTTACGTTCTTAATGCGACAAACTATTATAAATGTTTCTCGATTTATAGAGTTTGATCTAAAAAATGAAATTTTTTGGCATTATCAAAAACTAACTCAACGGTTTTATAAAAACAACCGAACGGGTGATCTGATGAATCGAATAAGCGAAGATGTTGGGAAAGTTAGAATGTATGTTGGTCCTGCTTTTATGTATAGTGTCAATACAGTTTCACTATTTATTATAGTAATTTCTTATATGATAAGTATTGCGCCTGAACTGACTTTATATACTATGTTACCACTACCCATTTTATCTGTAACGATCTATAAACTGAGTCGAATTATTAATATGAAGAGCACATTAGTTCAAGAAATACTTTCTAAAATGTCTTCTTTCGCTCAAGAAACATTTAGTGGTATTTCTGTAATTAAGTCCTACAACCTGCAGCATAAAATGAATGAGAATTTTTCTGACTTAGCTTATGATAGTTTTGAAAAAAACATGAGTCTTGTGAAAGTTCAGGCTTGGTTTTTCCCACTTATGATTTTACTTATTGGGTGTTCAAACCTTATTGTTATTTATGTAGGGGGAAATCAATATATAAATGGAAAAATCGAAATTGGAGTACTTGCAGAATTTATTATTTATGTAAATATGCTTACTTGGCCCGTTGCAGTCGTGGGATGGATTACTTCAATAGTTCAACAAGCAGAAGCATCTCAAAAAAGAATTAATGTTTTCTTAAAAGAAAAACCAGAGATTTATGATGGTCTAGGAATAAATAAATCCATAAATGGAAATATTAAATTTAAAAATGTTTCACTAGCCTATCCCGAAACAAATATTACTGCCTTAAAAAATATTTCTCTTGAAATTCCTTCAGGAACTACCCTGGGGGTTATTGGAAATATTGGCTCAGGTAAAACTACTTTTTTAGATTTAATATCACGCCTTTATGATCCCTCAGAAGGATCCATTGAAATTGATCGATATAACATAAAAGACTATCGTATTGAAGAAATCAGGAGTTCATTGGCATATGTTCCACAAAATGCATTTTTATTTTCTGAAAGCATTGAAGATAATATTCGTTTTGGATCAATAAATGCAAGCAAAGAAGAAATTCAAAAGGCAACAAAACATGCAAAAGTTCATGATAACATTATTGGTTTTAAAGAAGGATATAAAACCCTTTTAGGTGAACGTGGCGTTACACTTTCTGGAGGTCAAATTCAGCGTGTTTCTATTGCCAGGGGATTAATTAAAAAACCAAATATTTTACTTTTAGATGATTGTCTTTCTGCAGTTGATACTGATACTGAAGAAGAGATTTTAAAACACCTGAAAATAGCGACTAAAAATAAAACTACAATTATCGTTAGCCATCGTATTTCATCTGTAAGACATGCAGATTTAATAATTGTTCTCGAAAATGGACAAATCGTTCAAAAAGGTAGGCACATTGATTTAATCAATGTTAAAGGTTATTACAAAGAATTATCTAAAAAACAACATTCAGATTTATAGGAATAAAATGTTTCCTAAAAACTTTAATAGGCTATTACATTATTAAATTTGATTTTTTCAATAAAATTAGTTCCTAGATTGATCAGAAAATGCCATTATAAAAACATCTATTCTGAAAAGATTTAATTCAAATAACTTTAAATCAATCCTTTTTTCTGTGAAAAATAGAGATTTTACTTTAAAATACTTCTCTTTTATTTTTTCCTCTAAATAATTATTTCAACCTTTAATAATTAAGAAACTTTATTATGAAAAATCTTCTATCTCTTTTATTTCTTCTATCAGGCGGAATTATATTTAGCCAGGTTACACTCGACTACTATTTGGATCAAACGCATCCTTACGATAATAAAATCCCAACCCCTGTTGAATTATTAGGATATGAAGTAGGGACGTGGCATGTCTCACATGATAAGTTAATAAACTATATGTACGAACTAGCTAAAGCTTCTGATCGTATTACTATTGAGAACAGAGGTAAAACTTATGAGGGAAGACCAATTATATTACTAACGATTACCAGTCCTGAAAATCATAAAAATATAGGATCGATACAAAAAGAACATCTTGAACTATCGGACCCTATCGGAGGTAAAGTTTCCATTGAAGCTCAACCATTAGTAGTTTATCAAGGATTTTCAATTCACGGAAATGAACCAAGTGGAGCAAATGCTGGACTTTTAGCAGCCTATCATCTGGCAGCAAGCCAAGCTCCAGAAACACTTCAAATGTTAAAAGATTTGGTAATACTCTTTGACCCTAGTTTTAACCCTGATGGCCTTCAAAGATTTGCCTATTGGGCAAATACTAATAGAAATCAAAACTTAACAGCAGACTCAAATGATAGAGAATATAACGAAGTTTGGCCTGGAGGTCGAACTAATCACTATTGGTTTGACTTAAATCGAGATTGGCTTCCTGGACAATTACCAGAATCACAAGCTCGTCTAAAAACATTTACCAAGTGGCTTCCGAATATCTTAACAGATCATCATGAAATGGGAACTAACTCCAGTTTCTTTTTTCAACCAGGTCATCCTTCTCGTGTTAATCCATTGACTCCATTAATGAATCAGAAATTGACTGAAAAAATTAGCAAATTCCATATTGATGCTTTTGACAAAATTGGTTCGTTATATTACTCTCAAGAGAATTTTGATGATTTTTATTACGGAAAAGGATCTACCTATCCAGATGTTAATGGAAGTATCGGAATTTTATTTGAACAAGCAAGTTCAAGAGGCCACATTCAAGAAAGCGACAATGGGGTACTTACTTTTCCTTTTACTATTCGTAATCAACTAACTGCAGCATTTTCCACCTTAAAAGCAGCTAGTTCGATGCGCGTAGAGCTATTAAATTATTTTCAAGACTTCTATAAAACATCCTTAATCAAAGCTAAAAAAAATAAGCAAAAAGCTATTGTTTTTGGAAATCCTAAGGATCCAATAAGCACATATGAATTAGCACGTATTTTTAAACGTCATGATATCGAAATTCATCAACTAAAAAATAATGTAGTTAAAAAAGGAAAAAAATTCATTTCAGAAACAAGCTATATTATTCCTTTAGAACAAAAGAAAAATAAATTGATACGTGCAATGTTCAGTACACAAACTAAATTTCATGACAGTTTGTTTTATGATGTTTCTGCTTGGACACTCCC
>JABGXI010000019.1:0-6878 GCA_018675855.1 Flavobacteriaceae bacterium
TATCATTCTTAAAAGATTCAAGAATATCTTTGACATATGCCTCAAGTGTAGGGAGTAGATTATCTGATGTAAAGAGTAAGTCTCCAGGATCTCTAACCCACCCTGAGTTATGAGTTCCGGCTTTAGGTTCGGGTTGTTTTCCTGAAGTATATGTAGGGTTCCAGCAATCATCAAAAAACACGAAAAGGGTACTTATATTGTGCTTATTGGCAATTGATAAATAGGTGTTGATTCGTTCTTTAAATCCAACTTTATCAATTTCCCATGCCAGATGATGAAGGTAAACGCGCATACAGTTTAATCCTATATCTTCAGCCCATCCCAATTCTTTATCTATGGTGTTAGGATCAAAAGTTTCTGCTTGCCAAAATTCCAGTTGATTTATTGCTGTACTGGGATTAAAATTAGCACCCCTTAACCATGACTTATCTTTTCCCCATGCATAGGATTTTTCTAGGGACCATTTTTTAGCGATAGGGAGTTCATTTGTTACACTATTTTGACTTTGTTTATCTTTCTTTTTATTCGTGCAAGCGTTAAGGAAAAACACAAATATAATACAGAAAAATACGAGTTTTATTATTTTTTTAAACATGGCTTTCAGTTTTTAACTTCAAATTTATAAATACAAATTGAAGTATATTGATCATATATATTAAGAATGGTTGAGGGAAAATTAGATTGATTTGGACTGTTAGGAAAATGCTGCGTTTCCAAACAAAATGCGCTCCTATATCCATAGGGGTTTTTGCCCTTTCCAATATCTTTTCCATCTAAAAAATTACCTCCATAGAATTGTAAACCGGGTTCGTTGGTAATAACCTTCATCTTTCTTCCTGAATTAGGTTCTACAATTACTGCTGCAACTTTTAAACCAGAGCCTTCCAGTACAAAATTATGATCGTATCCAAAACCATACTTTAGTTGTTGATTTTCGTCATTAAGATCTTTTGCTATTGGAGTTGGGGCCCTAAAATCAAAAGGGGTGTTGTTAACTGATTCTATACTTCCTGTTGGAATTAAACCCGCGATAATAGGGGTGTAATGTGAGGCGTTTATCTGTAAAATATGGTCATTGATCTTTCCTTTACCTGCTCCATTTAAATTAAAAAAGGAGTGATTGGTTAGATTAATGGGGGTTGCCCTGTCTGTAGTAGCAGTGTAGTTGATTTCTAATTCGTTGTGGTCTGTTAATTTGTAAACGACCGTAACATATAGATTACCCGGATAGCCTTCTTCTCCATCTTTTGAAAGGTATTTTAATTCCAATGCTGAATCTGAAATTTGTTTGGCATCCCAGACGACATTATGAAAGCCTTTTTTTCCACCATGCAAGTGATTGTCTTGATTGTTGGTTGCTAAATTATAGGTGCTATCGTTCAAGCTGAATTTTCCTTTAGCAATTCTATTCCCATAGCGCCCAATTAGGGCTCCAAAATAGATTTCATTTGATTGTAAATAACCCTCTAACGTATCATAGCCCAAAACGATATCTTCAAAGTCTCCAAACTTGTCAGGTACCCATAAGCTAACTACACGACCCCCATAATTTGTAATTTGTGTAACAAGATTATTTTTATTCGTTAACGTAAATAAATGAACCTGTTTACCATCAATAGTATTTTCAAAATTTTGTTTAGGCAGTAGTTTTAATTCTTTTTGATTCTTTTGACATGAAACATTCAATGTTGCAAGAAGTAATAAAAGATAAATCATTCTCGTGGGGTTAATTTTTTAGAGCGATATTGTTGTTAACGTATTTGTATATGATTTCGCTACATGTTTCATTATACCAAACTAGTAAAAAAAAAACCAAATGAAAAATTCGCTGTTGTTGAGCTTGACACGAGTGAGCCCTGCCGAACAGTTAAAACAAGGAATTTCAGAAGCACCTTCACTAATCAACTTTAAATAAAACTCCTCCACTTGGGAGGGTATTACTATTTACTATCGTTTGTTAAGTAAATGAATATTTTTAGTTCTGAAGAGCACCATATATTATTTGATTAAACCTGTCAGATGTAGGTTCGCTTATTAGCTGTGTTTGTTTGTAAATAATCCCTATAATTTTTTGGTCAGGATCTGCAAAATAAGCAGTATTAAAATATCCTCCCCAAACTATAGTTCCTTCACTTCCTTTAGCTCCTGTCAAAACATCACTATCTCTAATAATTCCAGAGATAAGTCCATGACCTAGACCAGGATCGGAAGTATTAGTTATTTTTATAAGTTGGTCTTTCTGGATTAGTTGATTTGTTGAAGGGCTAATTATTTTTTTTGAATTATACGTTCCATCGTTAATAAATATAGATAAAAACTTATAATAGTCTTCTACTGTGCTTGAAAGACCACCTCCTCCAGAATAGAACTTTTTAGCTCCTTCTACAGGATAATTTACATTATATCTAGGATCATCAAAAATAGACCATTGACCTTCCTTTATTGTTAGAATTGGCACGAGTCTATTCTTTTTTTCTTCAGGTAAATAAAAATAGGTGTCTTTCATTCCTAAGGGTCTAAAAATTTCTTTATCTAAAAATTCAGAAAGCGTTTCACCTGATATAATTTCAATTAAATATCCTACAACATCGATTCCTATAGCATAGGTAAATCTTTCTCCAGGTTCGTGATGTAATGGCATTTTTGCCATTCTTTTAATCGTTTCTTCAATTGTCACATCGGAGTCAGAAAAACCTAAAACACCCTCTGGCATAAATTTGTTTTTCTCTTTTACATAGGTTGCTTTTATTTGTGGATTACCGTCTATAAAACCATAACCCATACCTGATGTGTGAGTCAGTAGATTCCTAACAGTTATCTTATTTTTAGTTGGTTTTATGGTGAATGTAGAATCTTTAGAAAAGAACTTATCAAGAATCCCCACATTTTTAAATTCAGGTATATAATTTTCTATTGGATCATCTAAACCGATTAATCCTCTTTCCCATAATTTCATAATCCCTATAGATGTGATGGCTTTTGTCATTGATGCTATTCTAAAAATATCATCTACTTGATAATTATCATTTGTTTCTGGATTTTTTATACCAAATGACTTTTTATAAATTATTTGATTATTTTTTGCAACAAGTACTACTGCTCCTGGTATGGAATTTTTATCGATTGCTTTTTCAATGAGATTATCAATTCGGTTTAACTCAGTAGGATTGAGGAAATCAGATTCTATTTTTGTGTTATCACAGCTTAGAATAAAACAAATAGTAAAAAATAGTATGGCTAAAGGTTGTCTCATTTTAAATGGATTTATGATTAATAATACTCTAAATATACACAAATCCTAATATTTACTGAAGATGATATGCCTGTGGTTTGGATAATACACCATTATACGAGTGCAACCCTAAAAGGGAAATAGATTTATTTTGAAGGGGTGGAGTATTAAATTGAGAGTCTTGTTAAAACTTCTGGAACAATACGGAGATATGAATCCTGAAAACCCAGAGCTACAAATTGGGATTAGTCAGAGAGAATAAGCTTGCCGTGATGATCTATTGCTAATGAAAATGGGTCTAAAACAATATCTAACATAATAGCCAAAGCGCTTCTAGTCATAGGTTTTTGGGGTTGTGAAATATACTGGGACAAGCCCATAGTCATTAATGCACTTTCATCTATAGGCTCAGAAGTGAATTTAGCAGAATCTAAGAGGGCTTTAAAAAAAGAAAAATCTACAAATTCTCCTGAACCTTCAAGTCCACTAAAAATCGAATAATACTTTTTAAGTCCATCAATAAGCTCATATCGAGACAGGAAAGCATTGGGATAAAACCAGGTCTGATTAGCCCATTTATAGGAAACTCCTTGGCCTTTTAAAATTCCTGTAACGCCTATTTTTTGAATGGCATAAAAAGCGCTGTCTGAAGGTTTCACATCTATAAAAGGCATTAGGTATACCTGTTCTGCAAGTAAAGCCTTTTGAACATCTCTCACGGCTACATCCTTTGGATGAATATCCATATTAAGCGCTAGTGCAGCAACTGCTCCTGCCGCTTGTCCAATTCCTAAAACAACAGGTTGCAAACGGGTTGCTCCATTGACAATATTAGTCACACTTATATTCTTTTCAGCAACAATAAAATGAGGTATCTCTTTGGGTATTAAACTGCCTAATGGCACATTATAACTCGGTACTTTTATACCTATAAAATCTATTTTAGGAGCATTGGGATTTTTGTCATGATGGTGGTCAATAGGATAATCCCCTACTGCAATACCCGTTTTAAACAAATCATACGCATAAGGATTCCGGACTTCATTTACTGTGAGTTGAACCAAACCCTTGAGCCTTCTAGACTCCCTGTGGTATGGAATCCAAGGAAAAGAATCATTAGTATTAAATTCATTATGAACAATTAAGTTTTTAAAACCCAATTCATGTTGTATGTAATAAACAAAATTTAAGGTGTGTTGCTTGGCGTCTGAGATTCCTTTTTGAACTTCTTCAAAAGTCATATTAGGCCAGTCCAAAAAATAATCGTTCCCACAATTAGGCCAATTGATTAAGTATTTATTTCCAGGTAATTTAGCATAGTCAAGCATTTGAATATGGTCTACAATTCCTTTTGGTGTGTAACTCCCTGGTAGCCTACAAGCACAATCAAAAACAGAAGCATCGTAAGAAGGGTGTTTTGTCTCCAGTTCAGTTTGTTTGGCATCTCTACCTAAGTCTTTTAAAATTAGGGTATAGGTAAGGTCTTGAACAATTCTATTAGAATTTTTTGGTGCTTCTTTTTCTCCTGTATCGGATTGAGCGTCCATGCCCACATTAAATTCAGCACCAACCAAAGGGAGAACATCTCCATTTTCAGTACCATCTATCAAAATAGCTCCTTCAATATGGGCCAATTTATCTTTAGATACATAGCTTATTTTCCAGCCCTTGTGCGTTTGTAAAATACGGTTGATTTTGGTATTGTAATATATTTTCAAATTGGGGTACTGAACCATGGATTTTAAAATACTATCTCCGACTTTAGGCTCAAAGTGTGTGTTGCTCACCCAACCAGTAGCTAATGCTTCTGGACCTCCATAGTGAGCGTATAATTTGGTCCTAAATTCACCCCACAAACCAGACGGAAGATGGTGGTTTCCATCAATTGCAGAAACGCCTGCTGCAGTAAGCATGCCTCCCAACCAAGGACTTTCAGAAAATAAATATACTTTCACACCCATTCTTGCTGCTTGTATTGCCGCGGCAGTACCTCCAGCACCAGCACCAATAATCAGAATAGCATTTGAATCTTGATTTCTTTGATACTCTTGTCCCAAAAGGGAGGAAATAAATAGCAGCAATAAAATGGGTAAAATAAAATAATTTTTAACAGACATAGTTCTTATAATTAATGATAATTTATACTTAAATTTTCAAGTGCATTTGAAATTTCATAAAGGGCCCTAGGTACATGAAAACAACCTTTCCACTTACCTCCTTTTAAAGGTAATAATACTTTGCCTTCTCTGTTTAAATACCCATACCACTCCCCGTTATTAACCGGATCTCTAAAGTGTTCCCAAGTGTAATAGTGCACCTTCTCAAACCATTCTTTTGCTCTAGGGCTTTTATTATAGGCATATATTTTAGCCAATGCAACCAATGTTTCTAAGTGAACCCACCAAAGCTTTTGGTCCCATTCTAATTGCTGGGTCGGGTGGCCATTTATGTCTAAAAAATAAAATATTCCTCCATACAAAGAATCCCAACCATTTTCTAGCTGCTGGTACATAATAGCTTCTGCTTTTTCTATTAGAACTAGATCATTAAGCCTCATTCCCATATTCATTACAAACCACATAGCTTCGATAGCATGACCTGGGTTGAGTAATCTCCCTTCAAAAGAATCTACAAAAGACCCCTCAGGACAAATGTTTTCTAATACCAGTCCTCTTGAAGCATCATAAAATTTTTCCATAATCAAAGGAACTAATGTAGCCGCCAAACCATTTACCTGAGCTGTTCCCAATAAGTGTTCTAACTCCAAAGCGAGATTACACAGGATCATTGGAAGGGCAAAGTTCTGCATGGGCCTGGTTCCTGGCATGGCTTTATTATAGGGGCCTTTTGGATTGTCCTTGCGCAGTAAAATTCGTTCAAAGGTGGTTGTTGCTATATTTTTATAAGACACCTTTGGATCAATTTTATAATAGGCTCCAAACGCTATAGCTGCAAAACAATCAGAAAATATGTTATAGGGTGCAATGAGTGGCTGGCCTTGCTGGGTAAGAGAAAAATACCAATCACCGGATGGGCTCCTCCCATACTTTTCTAAAAAATCAATTCCTGTTTTGGCCATATTGGGCCAATTTTCAGATGCAAATTTAGTAGTTGAGAGGGTGGCAAACATCCACGCTTGGCGAGCTTGTAACCAAACAAATTTATCTTTATCGTACACCATGCCACTAGATGTTAAACAGGTAAAATATCCCCCGTGTATTTTATCTTGCGAGTACTTCTCCCAAAAAGGTATTACCTCTTCTAACAGTTCTTTTTTATACAGCGCTCCATAAGAATGCATCATAATTATTCAGTATGAGTATTAAAATAATAATCTAAATAACGCTGATATAAGTGACCAGCTTGTATGTAAGCAGATTGTGGGCTCATAAAATGAGAAAACTCAAAAGTAATGGCCTTTTCAATCCCTACTGCCGAAGCTTGCGCTAATTTATACTGAAGTTTATCGAACTTAATAGGTAAAAATTTAATAGGCATATCCCGATCAAAAGATTCGGTATTTGTCCAAGAAATAAGCCCGTATTGGTCTGCCAATTTTTTATTGACTTCTAAATAGGAACGCAACTGTTCATAATCCACATGACCATCTTGAAAGGCAACAATATCTATAGCCCCTTGTATACCA
>JABGXI010000141.1:0-3976 GCA_018675855.1 Flavobacteriaceae bacterium
GGATACCAGATTTTATTTTTAATATTAGATGAATTAAGTACTGTATCCATAAAAGGTAAAATAACAACTGGAAATTCTAATCCTTTTGCTTGGTGAATTGTCATTACAGATATTGAATTGGTCCCCTCAGGGGTTTTTATTCTAAGGGTATTCTCTTGTTTTTCCCAAAACTTCAAATAGCCTGAAATTGTTTGAGATTCTGTGGTTGAAAATTCAAAAATATCTTCAATAAATGTATTTAAAAATGGATCGCTAGAAGGGAGTAGAGATATACTTTCGAGGATAGACTCCGCAGCCTCTAAAACAGACAACTTTGATAGATTATTTAATGATAATTTAAATTGGCTTTCTAATTTTTTAAAAAAATCCTTACTTTTTAAATGAATATGATTTAATATAAACAAATGGTTTTCCTCTTCAAGATCCGGTTTTAGCAGACACAATACATCTATTATTAATTTGTGTTGTTCCGAATCATTGGGCCGTGCAATTAATTTTAGTATTGCAAGAATAAACTGTACATATGGCGATTGCCCTACCACTAAAGATTCAGATGATATAATAGGATAGCCTACTTCTGTTAACCCTGCACCTATTGCTGATGCTTGTTTTTTTGTGCGTACTAGAACGACAATATCTTGTAGCGCATATCCTGAATCAATTGCTTTGATTACAGTGGCGTTTGTTTTCTCTACATAAACTGGAATATTCTCATCAACTTTTTTGCCACTTGGAATAGCTTCAACACTAACATAACCCCCTGCTTTCTGTGCTTCCTGTTGGCTTCCTTCACCATAAATTTTATGATAGTCAGTTTCTTCAAATAATTTTGAAAAAGTTAAAAAGAATTGATTGTTAAAATCTACAATAGAGGCTCCTGAGCGATAATTTTTAACTAGAAAATCGTTTGATGCTTTTATCTGAAAAGGACTGTCTTTATGTGTAAATAGATTTACAAATTGTTTGATATCGCCACCACGCCATCTGTAAATTGCTTGTTTTGGATCACCCACAAGAAGAAGTGATCCTTGTTCCCCATTGAGAGATTCGCCCGCTAAGGCATTTGAAATTAATGGAATCAAATTTGTCCATTGTAATTTTGAGGTATCTTGAAATTCATCTAAAAAATAATGCTGGTATCGCTCTCCTAATCTTTCATAAATAAATGGGGCATCTGCATCCTGAACTAGCTTACTTATTTTTTGGTTAAATTCTCCTAAGAGCCTAACTTCTTTTCGATTTTGAAGAACTTCTAAGCGCGCTTCCAATCGCTGTAATAAACTGCGTGGAACCCACGATTTAATTGTTGCTTCGCTAAGTAGTGCTTTTCCTACATATTTTTTAATTTCACAATAATCTTCGTTTAATTTAACTTGAATTGTGTCTATAATTTCTTTTTTCTTAGTGTCTAGACTCTGTTTATAAAGAGATTTTTCGCCTACTAATGCTAAAGCTAATTGATTAGAGTAAAGTTTTGAATAATGCCTCTGAACTACTGCTTGAAAATGATTGTATAGGGTCCCTTTATAAAAGTCAGATTTTTCAAGTCCATGCTGATGAATTAATGAAAGAGCTTCAGTTGCAATCTCAGTAGCTTTATTTTCAGCTTTTAATTTTTCCTTACTTAGTGTTTTAAAATCTTCTAAATGATCTAATATTGTTTTCTTTTTTAAATCATACAAAGGAATACGATCATTTTCATTCAGTAATATTCCAGCAAATTCATTTAAATCTTTTTGAATATTCCAGCTGTTCTGTTGTGAAACTCTTGAAATACTAAAGTCATTTAGTAATTGGGTTAATAATTCATCTTTTCCTACTTCCTCAATAATAGAACTTACTGTTTCTTCAAGTAGGCTCTTAGGATCTAATACAACTTCAAATCCAAATGGTAGTTTTAGTTCTTTTACAAAAATTCGTATTAATCTGTGTGTAAATTTATCTAAGGTAATCACGTCAAAACTTCCATATTCAAATAAAATCTGGCGTAACATATGCTGTGCTCTTCGACTTAATTCTTTTTCGTCAATAGCCAGTCCATCACACAGGGTGTTTTTAATGTTTTTATCTTTAATAGTATCTTTCGAAAGGGCCAATAAAGTAGCTAATATTCTGTTTTTTAATTCATTAACAGCTTTATTAGTAAATGTTAATGCTAAAAGAATTCGATAAGGTTTTGTTGTTTTTGAACCTAAAAGAAGTTTTAAATACTGCAACACTAAATTATAGGTCTTCCCAGAGCCAGCAGCGGCATTTATTATATGAAAATTTGTTTGATTCAAAATTTTAAAAGTAATTTAAATGTAAGCCTTTTCAAAAGTTAAGCCTTTATTCAGAAAAGAAATTTTAATTTTGTGTGAATCTTAAAAATTAAAAATATGGCTTTTGAATTACCTTACCTTTCTTATGCATACGACGCACTAGAACCAAATATTGATGCTCGCACTATGGAAATTCACCACAGTAAACATCACAACGGTTACACCACTAATCTTAATAATGCAATTACTGATACTCCCCATGCTTCTCAAACAATTGAAGAGATTTTAAAAGGACTTGATCTTAACAATAAGGCGTTAAGAAATAACGGTGGTGGTTTTTACAACCACAGACTTTTTTGGACGATAATGTCGCCTGATGGCGGTGGAACTCCTTCTGGTGATTTGGCATCCGCTATTAATAATACTTTTGGATCGTTTGATGATTTTAAAAATGAATTTGCTAAAGCATCCGCTACACAATTTGGATCTGGTTGGGCATGGTTATGTGTGCAATCTGATGGTTCTTTGAAGATTTGTGCTACAGCAAACCAAGATAATCCATTAATGCCAGGTATTGGGTGTGGTGGTAACCCTATTTTAGGAATCGATGTATGGGAACATGCTTATTATCTGAATTATCAAAACAGACGTCCTGATTATATTCAAGCATTTTTTAATGTAATCAACTGGGATAAAGTAAGTGAACTTTATAAAAAAGGAATGTAATTTCCTTTAAATTTATTATCAAATAAAGGGAGATATAAATACCTCCCTTTTATCCCAAATCTTATCTTAAACTATTTAAGTAACGATGCTTCAAATATGAAGTAATCTAAACGTTAAAGTAATTAACTTGTTGATGTACACTAATTATAAATTAACAATTAGTATGCCCTTTTATTGCTTTTTTCTATAAAATTTATGAATGCCTGATTGACAACACGACAACCTCCAGGTGTAGGGTAATTTCCTGAAAAATACCAGTCCCCTAGGTTTTTGGGACAAGCTTTGTGAAGGCCGCTAAGCTTTTGAAAAATTACATTTACCTCAGCTTTAATATTATTATTTTTTAGAAGTTGTGCAATTTTAATTGAAATTTGATCATCAGTAAAAGGATCATAGATTTGTTTAACATAATTAAGAGGAACTTTACTTTTATCTTTTAAACTTTCCTTACAATTCTCGTATACTGTTTTCAAAGTAGCTTCATAAGTTCCTTTATCTTTGTGTAAAGAAAGAGCTGCCCTAAAAGCAATAAACTCCTCTAATTTAGCCATATCAATTCCGTAACAATCTGGGTATCTTATTTGTGGAGCACTAGATACCACTACAATTTTCTTGGGACCTAAGCGATCTAACATTTGAAGAATACTTTTCTGAAGGGTCGTGCCTCTTACAATGCTGTCATCTATTATGACCAGATTGTCTGTGTTTTTTATAATTCCATACGTTATGTCATAAACATGAGCAACAAGGTCATCTCTTCCTTTATCTTCAGTGATAAAAGTGCGTAACTTTGCATCCTTTATCGCAATTTTTTCAATACGAGGCTTGAGACTTAGCATTTTAGTTATGGCTTCAATATCTGGCGGATCTTTCTTAATTGATTTAGTGAGAAGGTCACGAACATGATCTTGAACAGCTCCAATCATTCCATAAAAGGAAGTTTCAGCAGTATTTGGAATAAAAGAAAAAACAGAGTTTTCTAAATCACC
>JABGXI010000142.1:0-2072 GCA_018675855.1 Flavobacteriaceae bacterium
AATATGGTACGTCTTGTTTTAACTTTTCGGAATTTGAAAGGAGGTCTGGATCTAAATCAATTTGTTTTTGAATTCTACTATTAATCGTGTTAAATATGTCCTGAATGGGTTGTTGTGCTGCAGAACGTACACGACTAATATAGCGCTGTCCAGGTTTCATATCATATTTGATACTCGCAAAACCAGCTCCGTCCTGACCTCTATTATGCTGTTTTTCCATTAAAAGATACATCTTGTCTAAACCGTAAAGAGAACTACCATACTTTTCTTTATAAAAAGATAAAGGCTTTTTAAGTTGTAAAAGGGCAATTCCGCATTCATGCTTAATAGCGTCGCTCATTAGAAAGTATTAATTTTATGTTAATTCAAATTCAGTTAATGATTTAAAGATATCTAAACGTTCATTTAGTTCAGGTAATATTAATTCTTCTAGAGATTTTGTTCCAAATTTTTGAACTGTAAAAGAAGCCATAGCTGAACCGATAATTGTAGCTGTCTTCATTTCTTCAAAAGAAACATTCTTGCACTGTGAAAGGTGACCAACAAACCCTCCTATAAAACTATCCCCCGCTCCTGTTGGATCAAAAACCTTTTCTAAAGGAAGTGCAGGTGCACAAAAAATTTGATTTTCATGAAAAAGTAGCGCTCCATGTTCTCCTTTTTTAATAATCACGTATTTAGGACCCATTTGCTGGAGTTTTTTAGCAGCTTCAACTAAAGAATGGGTTGATGTAATCATTCTAGCCTCTTCGTCATTAATTGAAATGACATCTACTTTTCCAATAACTTCATCTAACTTTTCTCTGTAACTTTCAATCCAAAAATTCATAGTATCCATGACTACTAGGGTAGGCTTATTGGATAATTGATTTAAAACTGCTAATTGTAAATTGGGATCTAAATTTCCTAAAAGAACAATGCTTGCATCTTTAAAATGATCTGGAACAATAGGCTTGAACTTTGTAAGGACATTAAGTTGGGTTTCCATGGTTGTCCTAGTGTTTAAATCATTATGATATTTTCCGCTCCAAAAAAAAGTTTTTTCACCTTTAATAGTTTCTACTCCTGATAGATCAAGTTTCCTTAACTTTAATAAGTCTAGATGCTCTTGCTCAAAATCATCTCCAATTACGGAAACTATTCCACATTTAGCTTTAAAAAGGGAAGCTGCAAGTCCAATGTAAGTTGCGCAACCACCTAATATTTTACCAGTTTTTCCAAAAGGTGTTTCTATGGCATCATAAGCCATGGTGCCTATTACTAAAAGTTTCTGATTCATTTTACAAAAGTAAAAAACTCTACATGCCTTTTCATAATTATAGTAAACATTTATTAAAGACTATAAACAACTTGTCAAGTTTTAAGATTTTCTTTTTCAATGCTTTCAAAAAAAGTGTCCGATATTAAATTTATACCTTTTGCTGCAGCAACTGCTAATTGATCACATCGTTCATTTTGAGGATGTGAATTATGCCCTTTTATCCATTTAAAACAAACTTTATGTTTTCGATAAACTACCAAAAAACGTTTCCATAAATCAGGATTTTTTTTTTGCTTAAAATTTTTTTTCTCCCATCCAAAGAGCCATTTTTTCTCAACAGAATCAACCACATATTTTGAATCTGAATAAACAACAACCTTCATGGAATCCTTTTTTAACAATTCCAAGCCAACAATCACAGCCATAAGCTCCATCCTATTATTTGTAGTTCTGACAAAGCCTTGGGAATATTCCTTTATATGTCCTGTACTTTGAGACTCTAATCTAAGCCCATAGCCTCCTGGGCCTGGATTTCCAATTGCAGAGCCATCAGTGTAAAGACATATTGCATTTGCTTCCATCCTACATACTTTTAAGTAAAGAATTAATGACTTTTGGAAAATATTTCTGTTCTAAAGCACGAACTTTAGCTTCAATATCGCAAATAGTATCTGTTGCTGTTAGAGCAACTTTATTTTGAAAAATAAACGTGCCTTTATCATAAGCTTCACTGACATAGTGAATGGTAATGCCTGTTTCTTTCTCATTATTTTCTTTAACAGCTTTATGCACATGGGAACCATACATACCT
>JABGXI010000143.1:0-5577 GCA_018675855.1 Flavobacteriaceae bacterium
ATTATCTTCAAAAAATACTTTTACTAGCTTAACCATTAAAGTGAAAATGAAAAGTGCAGATGCCGTTATTTCGATTTACAAAAAAGCAAGTCTACTAGAGGGCATAATGGCCTTGTAATTATTAAATAAAGTAGTGGCGATTCAATTGAATTTATTAATTTGCAGAATAATTTTACTTCACTAAGTAATTAGTAACCTTTTTTTTTATGGAAACCTTGCAGTACAATACAAAGCGCAAGCAATTAATCATCCCAGAATATGGGAGGCACATTCACATTATGATAGAACAAACCATGGCAACTGAAGATGTCTTGGAGCGCAATAAAAAAGCAAAAGCTATTATAGGAGTTATGGGAAATCTTAATCCTCACTTGAGAGATGTTCCAGATTTTCAACACAAATTATGGGATCAATTTTTCATAATGGCCAATTTTGATATTGATGTCGAAAGTCCTTTTGAAATGCCAGAAAAAGAGATTCTTAATGCAAAACCTGCGAAACTTCCTTATCCTCAAAACTATCCTAAATACCGTTTTTATGGAAATAACATAAAACGTATGATTGATGTGGCTATCAACTGGGAAGAAAATGAAATGAAAGAGGTGTTAGTATATACAATCGCCAACCATATGAAAAAATGTTTCCTTGGCTGGAATAAAGATACAGTTGATGATGATATTATTATGGGGCATTTAGATGAACTTTCTAGCGGAAAATTAAAAGTTGTGGCATCCCAACTACCTTTAACAGATTCTAATGATTTATTAAAGTTGAAAACAAAAAACGGAAATGGCCCTAAGAGTAACATGCATAAAGCAAAAAAAAGAAATATAAGAAAACGTTACTAAAAGTAGATGGAATCATTTATCATTGAAGGGGGACAACCTCTAAAAGGATCAATAACCCCCCAAGGAGCAAAAAACGAAGCTTTACAAATTTTGTGTGCAGTGTTACTCACCCCAGAAGTTGTTAATATCCACAACATACCTGACATTGTAGATGTCAATAAATTAATAAAACTCCTTGAAAATTTAGGGGTATTGGTTAAGAAAATTTCTAAAGGTCATTTTAGCTTTCAAGCAAATAGTATTGATCTTGACTACCTAAGCTCTGATAAATTTAAAAATGACGGAAAAGGACTTCGTGGTTCTATAATGCTCGTAGGCCCTCTTCTTGCTAGATTTGGAAAAGGAAGTATTCCTAGGCCTGGAGGAGATAAAATTGGACGGCGCCGATTAGACACCCACTTTGAAGGACTAATTAAACTTGGAGCAACCTTCAATTACAACCGTGAAGATTATTTTTATAGTGTTCAGGCAAAAAAATTGATTGGAACTGATATGCTACTTGATGAAGCTTCTGTTACTGGAACTGCAAATATTGTTATGGCAGCCGTTTTAGCAGAGGGTAGAACTACCATATATAATGCTGCTTGCGAACCCTATCTGCAACAACTCTGTAATATGCTTAACAGAATGGGAGCAAAAATTAGTGGAATAGGATCCAACCTATTAGTTATTGAAGGGATAACGAAACTTAAAGGCACTGTCCACACAATACTTCCCGACATGATTGAAATTGGTAGCTGGGTGGGTTTAGCTGCAATGACACAAAGTGAAATTACAATAAAAAATGTCCGTTGGGAATACTTAGGGCAAATGCCTAGTATTTTTAGAAAATTAGGAATTACCCTAGAACAAAAAGGCGATGATATTTATATTCCTGCCCATACTAACGGTTACGAAGTTCAAAGCTATATAGATGGATCTATTCTCACCATTTCAGATGCACCATGGCCAGGATTTACTCCAGACCTTTTAAGTATTATTTTAGTTGTTGCTACTCAGGCCAGAGGAAGTATTTTAGTACATCAAAAAATGTTTGAAAGTCGTTTGTTTTTTGTTGATAAATTGATTGATATGGGTGCAAAAATAATTTTGTGTGACCCGCATAGAGCAACTGTTATTGGACATGATTTTAAATCAAAACTTAAAGCAACAACATTAACATCCCCAGATATTCGCGCAGGTGTATCGTTACTTATCGCTGCACTTTCTGCAAAAGGTACAAGCACAATACATAACATTGAACAAATCGACAGAGGCTATGAGGATATCGAAAATCGCTTACAAAAAATTGGAGCTAAAATAAAACGTGTGAAAACGCAATAGCTTCAATAATTAAAAAAAGAGGTGAAAGATTAACGTTTTGAAATTTTATTATTATTTATATTACGTTGTCTTGTGCACTTGAAACGATCTACAGTTTCGGAACGACTTTTACTATGCTTTGTCTTTCTTCCTTGAACACGAGCTCTCCACATTTTAAAACTAGAAGCCTTCATTTCTGTTCGCATTAAAGTTATTACATCTTGTTCTTTTAATCCAAATTGCAATAAAATGGCATCAAAAGGAGTTCGATCTTCCCATGCCATTTCAATAACACGATCAATTTGAATTTCATTAAGTTCGAGTTTCTTTTTCATGGTATTATCTAATTGATAAAGTGTGTTTATTTAATATGCGTTTACTTTCTTTTTTTACTAATTTATTTTTTTTAAGGTTCCAGAGTATTTGACTTGCTTTTTTATGCATCATTTCAAGATCTATAATGGGTTTTGGATAATCTACTCCCAATTCAAAATTATACAATGATGCTTCCATGGGGGTCAGTTTCCATGGAGTATGCAAAAAATTAGATGGTAGTTTATTTAATTCTGGAAGCCATTGCAAAACAAAAATACCATCTGGGTCGTGCTCTAAACCATTTTTAACTGGATTATAAATTCTAAGGGTATTAATTCCTGTTTCTCCTGCCTGCATCTGAATTTGAGGAAAATGAATTCCAGGTTCAAAGTCAAGAAATTGGCAAGCTAAAAATGATGAAATCGCTTGCCATGGCTGCCACAAATGATGAATAACAAAAGAAACGACAAGCGCTCTCATTCTAAAATTCAAATAACCAGTAGTCACTAAACATCGCATTGCAGCATCTACCATTGGAACTCCTGTTTGTCCAGTTTCCCAAGCTTTCAAATAGTCTGTACGCTTTTCTTTTAGTAAACTGTGGTATCCTTTGTTTATACTTTTAAATTCCATATCGCACTCCATTTCAAACTTTTGAATAAAATGTGATTGCCAACGTAATCTTGATTCAAAAGAGGAAAGCGCTCTCCCTCTTTTTCCATTATCTTTTTCCTCTTCTGTACGTTGTAAAACCTGTCGCATTGAAATATTACCCCAGGTAATGTATGGAGATAAACGACTACAACTTTTACGAGCCAAATCAGGTTTTGAAATGTGTTTTTGATAATTCAAATATCGTTTTTCAAAAAAGGAATTTAAATACCGTTGTGCATTTTGCTCTCCCCCAGGTTGAAACCATTTTGAAGAATTTGTTTTTTTAGAGACAGGGGTTAACAAAGCTTCTAGTCTAGAAATTTCATTTAAAGAAAGGAGTTGTGCATTGTTTGGAGAAAAATTAAATAAAGGACGATTCATATGCTTAGACCAAAGTTGAATCCATTTTTTTCGATTTGATAGTCTTCTAAAAACTCCTTGTTGTAAATATTCATTCCAAACAACCTTATGTTTATCTGTCCAACATTTAACTGTTTTATCACGCTCAAAAGTAATCCCAATCCCAGTTTCTTGATGAGAATACAAGGTAAAATCATAGAATTGTTTTAAGTTTTCTAATACATCTAAAAATGAACCTTTTACAGTCATAACTTTAGAATTAAAAATAGCTAATTGAGAATCTAACTGAACTATGGACTGTTTTATAAAATCAAAATGTCGCGGACTATAATGAGAATCCGTTTGAAGTATGTCTTCAAAAACATATAATAAAAGACAAGGTCTCTTACTAGATAAAGCTGCATGCAGAGCCTCATGATCTAAAAGTCGTAAATCACGTTTTAGCCATACAATATTTAAAGAGTCACGCTTAAAAAGCATCAGGATTGGCAATGATTTTATACGCTCTTTCTTTAATATCAGCAAGGTCTGCCGGAGATATTTTTTCTAATAATCTTAACATCATTCCCATTCGATTATTTTTATAAAAATACTGTTTTTTATCATCTAAAAAATTCCAATATAGACTGTTAAATGGACAAGCATCTTCTCCAACACGTTTCTTTTTGTCATATATACATTCATCACAATAATTACTCATTTTGTTAATATATGAAGCGGCAGAAACATACGGTTTAGTGGCGACAATTCCACCATCTGCCCACTGACTCATACCTCTTGTGTTTGGAAGCTGAACCCATTCTACAGCATCGGCGTAAATACCTAAATACCAACGATCAACTTCATCTGGATTTACCTGTGTTAGCAAAGCAAAATTACCTGTAATCATCAAACGCTGAATGTGGTGAGCATAACCAGTATCTAAAGAATTTTGTATACTTGTATTTAGACAATTCATTTTCGTGTCTGCAGTCCAATAGAAATTAGGGAGTGGATTATAATTCTCAAGCGCATTCTTTTTTGAATATTCTGGCATTTCACGCCAATAAATACCCCTCATATATTCACGCCATCCTATTATTTGTCTAACAAATCCTTCCACTTGTGATAGTTCAATGTCTTTAGTATTGGCATGATAATAGCTAATAACAGACTCTACAACCTCTAAAGGATTTATCATTTTAGTATTTAAAGCAAATGATATTCTTGAGTGAAATAAATTGGTTTCATTCGTATTCATAGCATCCTGATACGTGCCAAAATGACGTAATAAATTCTCATTAAAATACTTCAGTTGTTGCAAGGCTTCTTCTCTATTTGAAGGATATAGAAAAGTTGTTACATCAATGGTTCCCAATGTATTGACATCATTTGATTTTAAGAGGCTTACCAAAGATTCTAAAGCAACTTTATTGGGAATAAAAGGTGCAGGAATCTCAGGAGATCCTTTCCATTTATTACGATTATTTTTATCGAAATTCCAAGCACCTCCTAGAGGCTTTTCCCCCTCCATTAACAAATGAAAATCCTTTCGTATTCTTCGATAGAAAAATTCCATTATTGATTGCTTTTTTCCTTCAAAAAAATTTGTTAAAAAAATTCGCGTGGTCATAAAATGCTCAGTGTCATATGCCAGTGATGGAATTGAAAGAGCAGTACAGAATTTTTTTAATTGTTGGTCCAAACGAAATTCGTCTGGATATAAGTATTGAAATTGTGAAACTTTATATTCCTTAATTAGAAGGTTTAGATTTAATAATAGGTTTTGTTTGTTTTCTGGTGCATCCAAAGCAAGATATCTAACCATATGTCCTTGACTTTCCAATGTAATTTTAAATTGTCGCATGGCATTGAAAAATGCCACAACTTTTTGCAGGTGATGATCTACATAATCCGTTTCTTGACGCATTTCCATTATAACGTAACAAACAGAGGGATTCGCTTCTTTAAACCAAGAATGTTGACTATTGAGTTGATCACCGAGAATAAGTCTTAAAATCATTTAAATAAGGTATTTTGAAGCCATTTTTTTTGATATGTGCCTTTAGCATCATATCTACTTGCCTGAAACTGAATGTTAAACTTTCGATCTCTAGGG
>JABGXI010000144.1:0-17300 GCA_018675855.1 Flavobacteriaceae bacterium
AGAAATAATACAAGCCGTTTTAAAAGTAAAAAGCAATATGGATTCTGGAATGTTTTTTGGAATTCAACAAGGGGCAATCGCTGCTTTGAATGTAGACGTTTCATGGTTTGAAAGTCTGAATACTATTTACAGTAAACGCCGAAAGTTGGTTGAGAAATTAGCCACAAAATTAGGAGCTAAATTTGATTCAAAAAGTGTTGGTCTTTTCGTTTGGGCAAAGTTGCCAAAAGGAGTGGTAGATTCTGAAACGTTTATCGAAAAAATTTTACAGAAGCAATATGTTTTTATCACACCAGGAACTATTTTTGGAAGTCAAGGGGAGGGATATATTCGATTTTCATTGTGCGTTCCAGAAGCCACAATTGAAGAAGCAATAAAACGTTTTGAATCATGAAAATAGGTGTAATCGGTTTGGGTCTAATTGGCGGTTCTTTTGCTTTAGCAGCAAAAAAATTCAATGTTGGGGCAAGTCTTTATGGACAAGATAATAATCCAAAACACATGGAGGAAGCATTGAATTTAAGAATTATAGACCATCCTCTTGAGGTTGATAATTATGCCTCTATGGACGTCATTTTAATGGCGATTCCCGTAGATGCATGTCTTACTTTGGCACTTCCCCTTTTGGATCAGATTAATGATAATGCTTTATTAATAGATGTCGGGTCAACGAAATCCGCTATATGTAAGCATATAGAATTACACCCCAAACGCAATCAATTTTTAGCAACACATCCAATTGCAGGAACAGAATTTTCTGGTCCTTCTGCTGCTTTTGCAGAATTATTTATGGAACAAGCTCAGATTTTGTGTGAAACCTATAAAACGCGCCCTGATCTTCTGGAATGGGCGGTTCAGTGGTTTAGGAATATGAATATGGAAATACATGAGATGGACGCCGAAGCACATGACAAGCATATTGCTTATGTCTCTCATCTATCCCATATTTCCTCATTTATGTTAGGAAAGACTGTAATTGAAAAAGAAAAAGATGAACGTGCTATTTTTAAAATGGCGGGGAGTGGATTTGCCTCTACTGTTCGACTGGCAAAAAGTTCACCTGATATGTGGACCCCTATTTTCAAACAGAATAAAGAAAATATACTAGAGGTTTTAAAAGAATACATCTCTAATTTGGAACATTTTGAACGTCTTTTAGAGTCTGATGATTATGATCAACTTTTCAAACAACTAAAAAACACCAATACAATTAAAACTATTTTGGCAGGAATCAACGAAAAAAACATAACCAAACAATAATTTAAATCATGGAAAACAAAAAAGAAATGCGTCAATGGTTAACCGATTTTGGCTTAGACCATCCCTTAGTGATCGGCGGACCTTGTAGTGCAGAAACCGAAGAGCAAGTATTGAAAATTGCTCACGAATTAAAAGACACCGATGTAACGGTTTATCGTGCTGGAATCTGGAAGCCTAGAACACGCCCTGGTATGTTTGAAGGAGTGGGCGCTATTGGTTTAGGATGGTTAAAAAAAGTAAAAGAACAAACTGGCCTATTGACGGCTACTGAGGTGGCAAATAAAGACCATGTAAAATTAGCTCTAGATAATGATGTTGATATTTTGTGGATAGGTGCTCGTTCCACGGTTAGTCCATTCATAATGCAAGAAATTGCAGATGCATTGGAAGGAACAAATAAAATTGTTTTGGTAAAAAATCCAGTAAACCCTGATTTGGCTTTATGGCTTGGAGGTGTTGAGCGTTTATATACAGCAAACATCAAAAAGTTAGGTTTAATTCATCGTGGATTTTCAACCTATGAAAAAACAAAATACCGTAATATCCCTTAATGGCAAATTGCGATTGAGGTGAAAAATAAATTTCCTGATTTACCGATGATTTGTGACCCTTCTCATATAGGGGGGAAACGAGATTTGATTTTAGATATTTCTCAAACTGCATTAGACTTGAATTTTGACGGCTTGATGATTGAAACTCACTGTGACCCAGACAATGCTTGGAGTGACGCGGCACAACAAGTAACTCCCAAGCGCTTGGTCGAAATAATGAAGGATTTAAAAGTTCGAAAGAAAACAAACGAAGAAGAAGCATATCTTCATTCTTTAAATAATTTAAGAGCTCAGATTGATGTTGTAGATCAAACGCTTTTAGATACCTTGGGAAAACGAATGAAAACTGCTGTAGAAATAGGTACTCTTAAAAGAGATAACAATGTTGCAGTTCTTCAAAATAAACGCTGGAATGAGATTCTGGGTAAAATGATTTTAGAGGGACAGGAACGTAATCTTTCTGAAGAATTTATCTTAAGAGTGTTTAAAGCGATTCACCAAGAGTCAATTAATCAACAAGAAAAGATTATCAATTCATAAAGAATTAATAGAATATATTCTTAAAATCAAATTTAATTATGGATTTACTTCAATTAATGCGAAAGGCAAGGATTTTATTGGAGCCCTGTTGGATTCTGGCCATTGGAGTTTGTTTGGCCTATGGTTTGGCAGTAGCCCTTCCTGCCGAACTCAATAGTTATGGTGAGATGGTAAGTTTTTTACTGGCAGGCCCCCTTCAATTAGGCTTGTGTTTTTTCTTTATGAATTTGGTTAAAGGCGAAGAAACACGTTTTGAACTTTTATTTGAGGGATTTAAACCTTTAGGTACTGTGTTGTTGTGCTATGCTATTATTACTTTACTTACGCTTGTTGGAATGGTTTTGTTAATTATTCCCGGGATCATAGTAGCTTTAGGTTTTTCTATGACCTATTATATCATTGTTGATGATCCCGATATTTCTTTTCAAAACGCTTTAGAAAAAAGCTGGAAGTTAACCGATGGCAATAAAATTGAATTATTGGAACTAAACTTGCGTTTTATCCCATGGTATCTTTTAGGTTTATTGTGTCTTATTGTGGGCGTTTTTGCTGTTATTCCTTGGCACAATACTACCCTTGCGCTATACTATCAGGATTTAAAGGAGCGACAAATACATATTTGATTTTTTAAAACATGAGTAAAGATTTAAATTACCTCTATTCTGAAAAAGAAGAACGGTTGAATGTTTTAACCCACGCTTTTGGATTATTATCTAGTTGTATTGCCTTACCCTTACTTATTTATAAATCACTCGATTATGGAGGATTTTGGAAGCCAGTTAGTTTGGTTGTTTATGGAGTTAGCTTGATAGTTTTATATGCTGCCTCTACTTTTTATCATGCAGCTAAAGAGCCCAAGCAGAGAAGAAAATTGAACATTTTAGACCATGCTGCCATATATGTTTTAATTGCAGGAACCTATACCCCATTCACACTTATCATTCTGTCAGGATCTTTAGGATGGTATATTTTTATTTTTACTTGGACCTTTGCTCTGATTGGAATAGTCTTAAAATTATTTTATACTGGAAGGTTTGAGAAAATTTCTACTGTTATGTATGTCCTTATGGGTTGGCAAATTATTTTTGCTATTAACCCTTTGATGGAAAAATTTCCTATTCAAGGAGTAAAACTTCTATTCTTGGGGGGTATTTTTTATACTCTGGGAGCACTAATGTATTTACTTAAAAAAATCAATTATAATCATGCAATTTTTCATGTATTTGTACTTTTGGGGAGCTTGTGTCACTTTTTAAGTGTTTATAGTTTTGTTTAAGGTTTATCTCCAATTTCGATTTTTGTTACGGGTGTTATTTGATTTATTGCGGTTTTTATTTCGGGCTTGTGGTTTTTTTGATAGTAAACCCTCAACTACATCAGCACCTTCCAAAAAAGGATGTTCTCCCATTCGAGGCACTTGTTGTTTGATAAGGTTTTCAATATCCTTTAAATAAGGCCGTTCGTCTCCCATGCAAAAAGAAAGTGCAATTCCACTCGCACTTGCACGACCAGTTCTGCCAATTCTATGAACATAGGTTTCAGAAACATTAGGTAAGTCATAATTAATTACCAAGGCCAAATCATCTACATCAATTCCTCTGGCCGCAATATCTGTTGCAATAAGCACTTTTAAAGATCCATCTTTAAAAGCTCCTAATGCTTTTTGACGTTGAAGCTGTGATTTGTTCCCGTGAATTGCTGCCGACTTGATGTTAGCTTTATCTAAAACTTTTACAATTTTATTGGCCCCATGTTTTGTGCGTGAGAATACTAGTACAGAATCTGAACTTCGTCCCTCTAAAAGATGTATTAATAATTTCGGTTTATTTTTTTTACTAACAAAGTAGACACCTTGTTCAACCTTTTCTGCTGTCGCTTGTTGTGGTTTTATAGTTACCCTTTTAAAATCACCCAACATTTTTTGTGACAAGTCAACAATACTTTTGGGCATGGTAGCTGAAAAAAATAAGGATTGCCTTTTTGGGGGTAGTTTAGCAATAATTTTCTTAACATCGTGAATAAAGCCCATGTCAAGCATTTGATCGGCTTCATCTAAGACTACATATTTTAAGTTACTAAAGGAAATGTAACCTTGGTTCATCAAATCTAATAATCGTCCCGGTGTAGCAACTAAAATATCAACTCCTTGCTGGAGACTGGCAACTTGCTTAGATTGTTTTACACCGCCAAAAATCACTGTATTTCGCAGGTTGGTAAATTGACCGTAGGCCCTAAAACTTTCAGCAATTTGTATAGCAAGCTCCCTAGTGGGTGTAACTACAAGAGCTTTAATTTTTCGTTTTCCGACAGTATTATTTTCTTTGAGTAAGTGGTTTAGAATCGGTATTCCAAAGGCAGCTGTTTTCCCAGTCCCTGTTTGAGCAACACCTAATAAATCATGTCCATTTAATAAAACAGGAATAGCTTGTTCTTGAATGGGTGTAGGATTTGTGTACCCCTGTTTCTCTATGGCTTTCAGAATGGGATCTTCAAGTTTTAAATCTTCAAATATCATATATATGATTAGAATGTTAAAGTACGCTTATGTTTTTGCTCTCTTAATTTTGTATTAGGTCCAATAAAAAAAATCGCTATTTGCAATTTTTCAGAAGAGTTTTTATTTTAATACACTGGCAATACGCCCTACAGCTTCTTGAATATTTTCAACCGAGGCAGCGTAAGAAATTCGAATACAAGCTTCATTTCCGAAAGCTTCACCAGTAACAGTTGCAACGTGAGCTTCTTCTAAAAGAAGCATAGAGAAATCAGAAGCATTAGAAATTGTTTTTCCTTGAATCGTTTTTCCAAAATAATAGGAAATATCAGGGAATACATAAAATGCTCCTTGTGGCTTATTCATCTTAAAGCCATCTATACTGCTGAGAAGTTTTATGATCATCACACGACGTTTTGCAAATTCATCAATCATATACTGAATATTGCTGACCGGAGCTTCCAGAGCAGCAATGGTTGCTCGTTGTGCTATACAATTTGCTCCAGACGTGATTTGCCCCTGCATTTTATTACAGGCTTTGGCGATCCAATCAGTGGCACCAATATACCCAATACGCCAACCAGTCATCGCAAAGGCTTTTGCAACACCGTTCACTGTTATAGTGCGATCGTATAGTTCTGGAATTGCTGCTATACTAAAATGTTCAGTTCCATAATTAATGTGTTCATATATTTCATCTGATAGAATAAAAATGTTAGGATATTTTTCTAGTACTTTTCCTAGAGCACGGTATTCTGCCTCAGTATAAATAGTTCCACTGGGATTGTTTGGAGAGTTAAACATTACCAATTTAGTTTTAGGCGTTATGAATGCTTCTAACTGTTCTGGGGTAATTTTAAAGTCTGTTTCAATAGATGAAGGGATGATAATAGATGTTGCTTCTGCTAAGGTTGCAATTGCTGAATAACTTACCCAATAAGGTGCAGGGAGGAGTACTTCATCTCCGGGATCTAAAAGCACCATACATAAATTTGCGATTGATTGTTTTGCTCCTGTTGATACAACAATTTGTGAAGGTGAATAGTTTAGGTTGTTATCGCGTTTAAATTTAGCACAAATAGCCTGTTTTAAATCAGCATATCCATCTACAGGGCTGTAAGAGTTGTAGTTATCTTTTACCGCCTGTATAGCAGCATCTTTAATGAATTCTGGAGTATTAAAATCAGGTTCACCCAGGCTTAGGCCAATAATATCAATCCCTTTATTTTTTAATTCTCTGGCTTTAGCTGCCATGGCAAGCGTTTCGGAAACAGGTAAACTGTTTATCCGAGCTGATAATTGGTCCATGATTATTGTTTAGATGGGTTGTACCCCCATTTGTTTTAAAAATCTAAAGTGCGAAAGTATTGCACTTCGGGTTGTTTTATATTCGTTATAGGGTAAATTAAATTCTCGAGCAGTTTTTTTTACAATTTCTGAAATTTTTGTATAGTGCACATGGCTTATATGTGGAAAAATATGATGTTCAATTTGATGATTTAATCCTCCAGTAAACCAATTAACAAACCGATTTTTGGTAGAAAAATTTACAGTTGTTAAAAGTTGGTGTATCGCCCAAGTATTTTTCATTGTCCCTGAAGCTTCTGGCATTGGCATTTCAGCATCTTCCATTATATGGGCTAGTTGGAATACTAGGCTTAAGATAAGTCCAGCAGTATAATGCATAACTATAAATCCAACTATAACAGACCACCAAGGAGCATTTATTAAAATCATAGGTATAATAATCCAAATACTCCAATACATTACTTTAGTTATAAATAAACCTATCCATTGAAGACTTGGGCGTTTGCTGTTGGCATAAGATAATTTTTTTTTCAAATAGCGCTTCATTTGCTGTAAATCTGTAAATATTGCCCAATTAATAGTTAACAATCCATATAAAAAAAAGAAATATAAATGTTGAAATCTGTGATGAGGCATCCATTCAGCATTTTTTGAAAAACGCAAAACACGACCAGCTTCAAGATCTTCATCATGTCCTAGAATGTTAGTATAAGTATGATGTAAAAGATTATGCTGAATTTTCCAATTAAATACATTTCCAGCTAAAAAATAGATACTACTTCCCATAATTTTATTTATGAAAGGATATCTTGAGAATGACCCATGATTACCATCATGCATTACGTTCATCCCGATACCTGCCATTCCCACACCCATTACAATTGCTAGCAACAGTTTGTACCAGAGACTAATATTTAGCACGATTATTAACACATAAGGTGTAATAAAAAGAGAGAACATAACAACTGTTTTGAAATAAAGTTTCCAGTTTCCAGTTTTATGAACTTTTTTTTCTTTGAAATATTTATTGACTCGCTGATTTAGTGTTTTGAAAAATTGTTTTGGGTCTTTTCGAGAAAATCGAAGGCTTTGTGTAGCTTGCATAAAAAATATTATTTAGTAAAAATAGTCGAAAAAACATTCTAATCAAAACATCACATTGGATAAGCTCATAGAAATATTTCCTTCACTTTCAGCTTCTCAAATAGAAAAGTTTAAAAACTTACCTATTCTTTATGAAGATTGGAATTCTAAAATTAACGTTATCTCAAGAAAAGATATCAATTTTTTTTATGAACGGCATCTATTGCATTCTCTAGGAATTGCTAAAGTGTTGCAATTTTTACCAAATTCTAAAGTTTTAGATGTTGGAACTGGTGGTGGTTTTCCAGGAATTCCATTGGCTATTTTGTTTCCACAAACTCATTTTTTTCTAATCGATAGTATTGGAAAAAAAATAAAAGTAGTGAAGGAGGTTACGAAAGCTTTAGACTTGAAAAATATTTCAGCCTCAAAAATTCGAGTAGAAAATTTTAACGAAAAAGTTGATTTTGTGATAAGTCGAGCTGTAACTAAAATGGATGTTTTTGTTCCTTGGGTAAAAAAAAATATTCGCTCCACCCAAAAGCATTCGATTAAAAATGGAATACTATATTTAAAAGGTGGGGATCTTACTCAAGAGCTTTTCAAATTTCCAAAAGCACAGGAGTTTGACTTAGCTCAACATTTTGATGATGCTTTTTTTAAAATGAAAAAGGTAGTCTATGTTCCTTTGTGAATCACCTTTAAGATCAATTCTTCTTTTGTTTTGGAGCTAGTATTTAATTTTATCCTAAAAATGGATAGCGATAATCAGATGCTGGCACAAAGGTTTCTTTAATTAATCTAGGTGAAATCCATCGCATTAAATTTGCAGCAGACCCTGCTTTGTCATTTGTTCCGGAGCCCCTAGAACCTCCAAAAGGCTGTTGGCCAACAACAGCTCCCGAAGGCTTGTCGTTAATATAAAAATTTCCAGCTGCATTTTCTAATGCAGTTAAGGCTTCTTCTAATGCATAACGATCTTGAGAAAATACAGCACCCGTTAGAGCATATTCTGAAGTTTTATCAACTAACGAAAGAGTTTCTGACCATTTTGAATCTGGATAGATATAAATTGTCACCAAAGGACCAAACAGTTCTTTTTTCATAGTTGAGTATTGTGGATCTGAGGTTATAACTACAGTAGGCTCAACAAAATATCCTTCACTATCGTCATAACCACCACCTGCAATAATTTCTGCTTCGGAATCAATTTTTACCTGTTCTATAGCATTTGCTAATCTATCAAATGCACCCTTATGAATAACTGCAGTTACAAAATTAGCGAAATTTTCTGGAGATCCCATTTTTATTGTTTTTAGGTCTAATTTCACATATTCAATAATATTATTTGCAATTGATTCTGGTATATAAACTCTAGAAGCTGCAGAGCATTTTTGACCCTGAAATTCAAAGGCACCTCTGATAATTCCCGTAGCTACTTCTTTTGGATTTGAGGATGGATGTGCGATAATAAAATCCTTTCCACCTGTTTCCCCGACAATTCTAGGGTAAGAGCTATAGTGACCAATTTTAGCGCCAATCTTACTCCAAATATTTCTAAATACCTCTGTAGACCCCGTATAGTGAATTCCCGCAAAATCTTTACTTTCCAAGACTGTATTAGTAATCATTTCTGGATCTCCGAACACCATGTTGATTACGCCATCTGGCAGTCCTGCTTCTTGGAATACTTTCATGAGAATATTAGCTGAAAAGACTTGGTGATCACTAGGTTTCCAAACCACAGTATTTCCCATCATTGCAGCACTTGCACAAAGGTTTCCAGCAATCGCTGTAAAATTAAAAGGACTCACCGCATAAACAAATCCTTCTAGAGGGCGATAACTCACTCGGTTCCATACACCAGGTCCACTTTCAGGTTGATTTTTATAAATTTCTTGCATAAAGGCTACGTTGAACCTTAAAAAGTCAATGTATTCACAAGCAGCGTCAATTTCAGCTTGGTGAATGGTTTTCGATTGTGCAAGCATGGTTGACGCATTTATTTTTGCTCGGTATGGGCCTGCAATAAGCTCTGCAGCTTTAAGAAAAATAGCAGCTCTAGATTCCCAGGGCATTTGACTCCAAGAACGATGAGCTTGAAGAGCTGCGCCAATAGCTTTATTGATGTGTGACTTATTTGCTTTATGATAAATCCCAAGTTTATGTTTGTGGTCATGCGGTGGCTGCATAGAAGCAGTCTCTTTTGTTGTAATATTTTGGTTACCAATGCGCATAGGAACCTCTATGGTTTCATTATACATTTTAGAGTAGTTGGCTAATACAGCCTCTTTTTCAGCGCTTCCCGGTGAGTAAGATAAAATGGGTTCATTAGTTGGATAGGGTACCTTAAAAACGCTATTTGCCATGTTTTTTTTATAAAAGTATAGATTTAAGCTTAAATGTCACCTACTAAAAAGGGGCTTAATTTAAAATGTAAGGAACACTTTCCTTAAAGTTAGGAACTTCAACACTGAATTTTTTAGCATTAGTTAAATAGTAATTTTTAAAAACTATTAATTTTGTAATTCAAAGGAATTTGCTTTTCCAGCCCCTATTAATGCATCATATTGCATTCCTATATTTCTATAGTAGACCAATACTTGGTAATCATTTTCTGTAAGAGCATGTGAATCACTTATTGCATTTTTTTTAAGTTGATTACCTATTTTCATGACATATTTGTAATTGTAGAAACCTTGTTTTAAAAGAAGCAAGCCTTCATAGATTTCTAATGCAGGATTATAATACATTTTATTCTGTTCTTTTAATTCATAACTATTAAAATTTCCATAAATAAAGATTTCTTCTTCTTTAAGGTTATAGTCTGAAGCTAAGCTGAAATATACATATCCGTAATCTGCTTCTGTATCAGAATTTCCAGGAACCATAATATTTCTTATTTCGTATTTTCCATTAATGTCAGGAGCATATGCATAGTCAGAATATAATCTAGGAATATCAATGTTTAAGTATGATTCGTATAGAGAAGCTCTATTGACGTAGCTAATGTTGGGGGTAGTTATACGAAGATCTTTTGTGTCAAAATAAAAATATTCATTTCCACCTTCAAATTGTGATGGAATACCGTAACGATATTCAATTGCTCTTCCATTAAAATATTGAGGTTTTAAATCAGTTATCATTCTGTCCCATTGTTGATTTTGAAGTAAGACCACATTAATATTTTCTTTAGGATTTCTAAAGCTAATATCGTTAGGAATTATTGTAAAATGAACGGATTGATGTGTTGAGAAACGATCCATATTTTGTGTTCGAAAGACTCCTACTTGAATTGAAGCTTGGGGGTCATAAATACAAAAACGTCTGGAAAATACTAACTCATCATCACTAGAGTAGACCTCTAAAACATAATTTCCTGACACTTTAAATTGTATATCATTATTAGGGATTTCAAGTTGGTAGTGGGTATAGGTTTGTAAGGTATTGAAGGAAGTGGTGTATTTATCAATTCTGAGATTATCAAAGCCTTCTAGAAATTCGTTTTTAAATAATGTTGATTTAGTCCAATCATGATTATAAAAACTAAACCTGTAGTAATAATCTGCTTCATCACCATTTAAATCATCAAATTTTAGTTCAAATTTTTCGCCCAATGCAACAATCGGAAACCCATCATTTTGTTGTAAACCAGAAAATTGTACTGTTTTAATATAGTCTTTAGCAGTATAATCTATTCCTTTTTGTGCATAACAAATAAATTGTGTTCCGATGGTAATTAAAACAATGAAGAGATCTTTTGTGTTCATCAAAAGTAAAGGTATATCTTCATTGTTGCTTAACCAAATTGAGTCCTTCTAATTAAAAAGATTAAACGACTATTTAGAATCAATATAAATAATACTTTTTCCTGTGGTTTTGCTTCAGAAAAAAGAGTGTTTATTAGTAAATTTGCATGATTTTTAGAATTTAATAATTTAATGAATATAAAAAAAGGTATTCGAACTCAAAGGGGGGCTAAACTGAATTTAAAAGGATCAGCGGAGAAAATAATTTCCAACAAAATTCCTTCCCCCACATACGCGCTAAACCCAGACGACTTTTTTGGGTTAATTCCAAAACTGTCAGTTAACGAAGGCGATATCGTTAAAGCAGGTGACCCTGTTTTTTTTAATAAGAAAGAACCCAGGATTAAGATAGTATCTCCAGTTTCAGGAACTATCAAATCAATCAATCGAGGAGCTAAAAGAAAGATTGAAAAAATTATTATTGAATCTGATGGAAATAACGAGATGCGTTTTCATGAAGTTGACCAATGGGAAACTCTTGAACGAAAAGAATTAATATCACTTTTGTTAGAAAGTGGAAGTTGGCCTTTTATAAAACAACGACCTTATGGGACCATCGCTAATCCTGATGACTTTCCCAAGGCTATTTTTGTTTCTACGATCGACACAGCTCCTTTGAGTGCAGATTTTCAATATATTTTAGAAAAAAATTATGATAATTTTAAAACAGGCCTAACAGTACTTAATTCATTAGTTGATCAAGCTGTGTTTTTAGGAATTGATGCTGCTTTTTCAAAACCATTTGAAAATATTGAAAATGTCCAAAAATATACTGTTTCTGGGCCTCATCCAGCAGGAAATTTAAGTTTACATATTCAAGAATTAAGTCCAATTAATATGGGTGACAAAGTCTGGACTGTCAATGCAGAAGATGTTGCCAACATTGGAAATTTTGTATTAACAGGTGTTCAAGATCTTAAACGAACTATTGCTCTAGCGGGTAGTGCCGTTAAGTATCCAAAATATTTCTCTGTAAATATAGGAACAGAACTTTCTCCAATGCTCTCAGAAGTCACTATTACTGAAGATCAAGTTCGCTGTATTAATGGTGATGTTCTTTCGGGAAGCACTTCTCATGAAAATGGATACTTAGGGTATTACAATAATACGGTTTCTGTTATTCCTGAGGGAAACGATAATAGAATGTTTGGATGGCTTCCTTTTAAAGACAATCATATTTTGAGTCTTTCAAATACTTCCTTTTCGAAATTTTTTAATAAAAAAGGTTTTTCTGTAGACACTAGTTTAAATGGAGAAGAACGTGCAATTGTTGTTACTGGTGAGATGGAAAAAGTTTTCCCATTAGATTTATTCCCTATGCAGTTAATAAAAGCTTGTATGATTGAAGATATTGAAAAGATGGAGGCTTTAGGTATTTATGAAGTAGTTCCAGAAGATTTTGGTTTAATTGATTATGCTAATACCTCTAAGTTGGAGGCACAAGAAATCATTAAACAAGGAATAGAGTTAATGATAAATGAAGTAGGATAAATAGATACACTTATGAACGCTATAAGAAAACGGTTAAATTCCCTTAAAAGACCTTTTGGAAAGGGACAGAAATTAGAAAAATTTGCTCCTGCATTTAATGCTTTCGAAACTTTATTGTTTGTACCTAATCATACAACAAAAAAAGGAGCTCATATTCGTGACGCTGTTGACTTAAAGCGCACAATGGTTACGGTAATTATAGCCTTGATGCCTGCCTTAATTTATGGAATTTATAATACGGGATATCAATATTATTCTCAAATGGAACCCCCCTTTACTTTTATAGAGGCCTTTATTCATGGTTCTTGGAAAATTGTTCCTATGATTATTGTATCCTATGTAGTGGGACTCTCTATAGAATTTGGTTTTGCAGTCTACAGAGGTCATGAAGTAAATGAAGGATATCTTGTAACAGGATTATTAATCCCTATGATTATGCCCGTTGACATTCCGCTTTGGATGGTTGCAATTTCTACTGCTTTTGCTGTTTTAATTGCAAAAGAAGCGTTTGGGGGGACTGGGATGAATATTTTAAATCCAGCACTAACCGCAAGAGCTTTTGCCTTTTTTGCTTATCCAACTTATATGTCTGGAAATAAAGTATGGGTTTCTGAAGCAAGTAATGTAGAGGCTATTTCAGGTGAAACAATTTTAGGAACGCTAGCTGCGGGAGGGGATGTAAACTATTCCATGTTTGAAATGTTCCAAGGTGCTATTCCTGGTTCCATAGCAGAAACATCAACTCTTTGGGTAGCAGTAGGTGCTTTAATTTTAATAGTTACCGGCATAGGTAGCTGGCGAATTATTACTGGAGGAATTCTTGGGGCTGCAGTAATGGGCTTATTATTTAACTTATGGGGTGCAAATGCCCTAATGAGTTTTTCTTGGATGAATCATTTAATTGTTGGAGGGTTTGCTTTTGGAATTGTGTTTATGGCAACAGACCCTGTATCTGGAGCACAAACGAATAAAGGGAAATGGATATATGGCGTTCTAGTTGGAATTTTATGTATTATGATTCGCGTATTCAATCCTGCATATCCTGAAGGAGTAATGCTAGCGATCCTTTTAATGAATGTGTTTGCTCCAACCATTGATCACTATGTGGTGAATGGAAATATTAAAAAACGTAAAAAACGTTGGGCATTAGCTCAACAACTTAAATCAGCATAACGATGAATAGAGATAGTAACGCTTATACCTTTTTATTTGCCACAGTGATGGTGCTTATAGTTGCATCTGCTCTTGCTTTTACAGCTACCGCATTAAAAGATTTACAAGCATCAAATGTTCGTAAAGAAAAAATGCAAAATATCCTGGCCACTATTGGTATAAAAACCGATCGTGAAATGGCAGAAACCTTATATAACAAATTTATAGTTGAAGAACTTTCTTTAGTAACAGGAGGAAGTGTAGATTCAGATACAGATGCGTTTGAATTAGAATTGAATAAGGAACTGAAAAAACCAGTTTCTGAACAGCGTTTTCCATTATATGTAGCCAATGTCGAAGGTGTTAAGTCTTATGTTGTTCCTTTGAGAGGAGCAGGATTATGGAATGCTATATGGGGATACATAGCCTTAGAAGAAGATAAAAACACCATTAAAGGTGCTGTTTTTGATCATAAGGGAGAAACGGCTGGCTTAGGAGCAGAAATTACACAACAATGGTTTCAAAATCGCTTTGTAGGAGAAAAAATTTTTGATACCAAAGGAAAATTAGTCGGTATCAATGTTTCGAAAACAAATAATGATCCAAAAGATCTTGATAAAAATGACCATGAGGTAGATGCTATTTCTGGCGCTACAATTACAGGCGATGGGGTAACAGAAATGATTACAGAGCGTTTACAACATTATATACCTTATTTAAATACAACAGCCATAACATTGGCTTTGAATTACAATTAAATGGAAGAAAAAACAGCTAATCCAGCAGAAGAGGCAACTATTCTCTTCGTGAACAAAGAGAAGGAACCTCTTTTTTCAAAAAAGAATCGAAAATTGTTATCAGATCCTATGGACGATAATAACCCAATCACTGTTCAGGTTTTGGGAATTTGTTCTGCGTTAGCCATCACAGTTCAATTAAAACCAGCTTTGGTAATGAGTGTTTCTGTAATGGTTGTTATGGCTGCCAGCAATGTTATCATTTCTTTACTTAGAAATCTTATTCCAAACCGAATACGTATTATTGTTCAACTTGTGGTTGTAGCCTCTATGGTAATTTTAGTTGATCAGGTGTTGCGAGCATATGCCTATGATGTGAGTAAAGAACTTTCCATTTTTATTGGATTAATAATTACAAACTGTATTGTAATGGGGCGTTTAGAAGCTTTTGCCTTAGGTCATGGTGTATGGAAATCCTTTTTAGATGGCATTGGAAATGCTGCAGGTTATGGTTTTATTCTAGTAGTTGTAGCTTTTTTTAGAGAGTTACTAGGTTCAGGAAAATTATTAGGCTTTCAAGTAGTACCAGACGTACTTTATGAAATGGGATATGAAAATAATGGATTGATGTTGCTATCTCCTATGGCACTTATTACAGTTGGGATTCTAATTTGGATTCAAAGAACACATAACCGAAGTTTAATTGAAAAAAATTAAGAGAGTCTCATGGAAGCATATTTAAATTTATTTATTAAAAGCATCTTTATAGAGAATATGATTTTTGCTTATTTTTTAGGAATGTGTTCTTATTTAGCAGTTTCAAAAACAGTAAAAACTGCAGTTGGACTTGGATTTGCTGTAATCTTTGTTCTTGCAATTACTGTTCCAATTAACTTTTTATTAGATACTTATTTATTGCGTCCAGGTGCATTATCTTGGCTAGGAGCTCAATACGTAGACTTAGATTTAAGCTTTTTAAGCTTTATAATGTTTATTGCTGTAATTGCTTCTATGGTCCAATTAGTAGAAATGATTGTTGAAAAATTTGCACCTGCTTTATATGGTGCACTAGGAATATTTTTGCCGCTAATTGCTGTAAACTGTGCAATTTTAGGCGGTTCTTTGTTTATGCAACAAAAGGATTTTTCTGGCCTAGCAGAGTCTGCAATATATGGATTAGGTTCAGGAATAGGTTGGTTGTTGGCAATACTTGCCATTGCTGCTATTCGTGAAAAAATAACCTATTCTAATGTACCCGCCCCGCTTCGTGGATTAGGAATTACCTTTATAATTACAGGGTTGATGGCATTAGGTTTTATGAGTTTTATGGGAATTAAATTATAATTTAAGAATGGATTATTCAGTAGTTTTAGCGAGTGTTGTTGTATTTTTAATTGTTACTTTTTTGTTGGTAGGAATGCTTTTAGGTGCCAAAGCAAAGTTATTGCCTTCAGGTCCAGTATCCTTACTAATAAATGGTGGTAATACTGTAGAGGTTTCCTCAGGAAGCACCTTATTAAGCACCCTAGGAAATAATAAGATATTTTTACCTTCCGCATGTGGAGGTGGAGGAACATGTATTCAATGTAAATGTCAAGTGATTGAGGGAGGAGGAGAAATTCTTCCAACGGAAGCCCCTCACTTTTCCAGAAAAGAAGTGGCAGAAGGATGGCGTTTAGGATGTCAAGTTAAAGTAAAGCAAGACATGGTTATTCAAGTTCCAGAAGAGGTTTTTGGAATCAAAAAATATGAGGCTAATGTTCTTAGAAATTGGAATGTTGCTTCTTTTATTAAAGAATTTGTAATTGAAATTCCTGAGGAAATGGATTATAAAGCGGGAGGGTATATTCAAATTGAAATACCTCAATGTGAAGTTAAATATCAAGATATTGATATATCTGCTCATCCTGAAGAACATCCAGGAGAGCCCGATAAATTTAAATTAGAATGGGATAAATTTAATTTGTGGCCCCTTACTATGAAAAACCCTGAAACAGTTGAGCGAGCTTATTCAATGGCTTCTTTTCCTGCTGAAGGAAAAGAAATTATGTTAAATGTTCGTATCGCTACACCCCCTTTTGATCGTGCAAAAAATGATTGGAGCGATATTAATCCTGGTGTAGCTTCTTCTTATATCTTTTCTAAAAAAGCAGGTGATAAGGTTACTATTTCAGGACCTTATGGCGAATTTTTTATTAATGAATCAGAATCCGAAATGTTATACGTTGGTGGTGGTGCAGGAATGGCTCCAATGCGTTCTCACTTGTATGAATTATTCAGAACATTACAAACAGGTCGTAAAGTTACTTTTTGGTATGGAGGTCGTTCAAAAAGAGAATTATTTTATACAGAACATTTTAGAGCTTTAGAAAAAGATTATCCAAATTTTAAATTTTACATTGCTTTATCTGAGCCAATGAAAGAAGACAATTGGAACGTAAAAGATGGTTTAGAAGGGGAAGGAGACGGTTTCACAGGTTTTGTGCACCAAGTAGTAATTGATAATTACTTAAATCATCATGATTCGCCTGAAGATATTGAAGTTTACTTTTGTGGGCCACCTTTAATGAACCAGGCTATTGAACGTATGGCAGATGATTTTGGAGTTCCACCTGAGAATGTTCGTTTTGACGACTTTGGGGGATAAGATTTTTTCCTATACAACCCAGCTTCGGCTGGGTTTTTTTATGGGCTAAAACATCCCTTTTCTTTTTCAAATGATATCTTTAGAGAAAAATTGTAGCCAGTTCACTATGAAAAAGGAATTGACGAATCAGGAAATCCACAATATGGCCATGCAAGTGGTTGGAGAACTTTTGAAAGAAGATGGTTTTGAATTCCTCGCGGTGAATTCCAAACTAAAGAAAGACCCTCA
>JABGXI010000145.1:0-9202 GCA_018675855.1 Flavobacteriaceae bacterium
CCATCTATTTCTAATCCATGATCAGAAGCTGAGGTTAAAATTACTAATACACCATCTATAGTTCCAGAATATCCTTGATCAATATCAATAGCATCATCACCTTGCCCCCAAACACTTAGGTTTGATGCATTTACGGATCCACCAAAAAATTCAATTCCATCGTCAACATTTGCAATTACCTCAATATGGTTTATGATTGTTTCAGATCCAACACCTCCAAGTGTTAAACCATTAATTTCATTTCCTTCTCCAATTTCAGCGCCTCCATGACGGATAGAGAAGTATTGAATTGATCCAGAGCTATCAGAAGAGTCTATTCCTCCATAAAGACCGTTTAAGTCTGAAGTAGGGATACCTTCGATTTGAAGTTCACTTACGTCTCCAGAGAAAGAAGCAGGTGCGTTTCCTAAAATGATTAAGCCACCCCAAAGACCTCTTGATTCAACGGAAAGTGAAGGACCATTTATCGGATAAGTTCCGCCAATTTCAATGTTATCCGAAATTGATGTCATAACAATTGGCGCTTCTTCAGTTCCACTAGCTTCGATCTTAGCTCCTCTTGCGATTATTAGCGTAGAAGCATCAGCTCCTGTTCCAGCAGAAGCTTTAATTATTGTTCCAGCAGGTATAGTGAGTGTAACTCCAGCAACTACCGATACACGACCTTTTAAAAGCCACATTTTGGAGGCGTCTAGTGTAAGATTAGAAGTGATATTTCCCTCTAAAGTAGAGTCTGAATATTGATTTTTTTCTACTTCTACTGTTTCAGTAATTGTTTCAACTACCATTTCAGTAACTGTCACATACTCAATTATTGGTTCTTGATCAGAGCAACTTACAATAATCATCAGGGCTAATAAAATTGGTAAAAATTTCAGGTTTTTCATTTTTATATATTGTATTAATAATAATTAACACAAATGTATTTTTAGTTATACAAGATTATTTTATCTAAATGTTAATTATGCTCAGTTCACTATTAAGTAAATGTTATCATATTTATTTTTATTAAAGTTTACTTTACATATGATTTAAGAATCCTAAATTTGTAGGATGGAATGGGAATCATTATTATCATTAAAACGCTTTGGTGACAAGAATAAACGCTTACGAATAGAACAAGATGATCTGCGTTTAGGGTTTGAAGTGGATTATGATAGGATTGTATTTTCAAATGCTTTTCGAAGCTTGCAGGATAAAACACAAGTCATTCCTTTTTCAAAAACAGATTTTGTTCATACACGTTTAACCCATAGTTTAGAAGTCTCAGTAGTAGGAAGAAGTTTGGGACGTATTGCAGGGAAAGCTATTCTTGAAAAGTATCCACATTTACAAGCTACCCTAGGCTATCAGCCAAATGATTTTGGTGCTATAGTTGCAGCCGCTGCATTAGCTCATGACATAGGCAATCCTCCTTTTGGACATAGTGGAGAAAAGGCTATTGGTCATTTCTTTACTTCGGGATCTGGAAAGGGATTTAAAGATTCATTAACGCCTATAGAATATCAAGATTTATGTGATTTTGAGGGAAATGCAAATGGATTAAAAATTTTAACAGAATCCCAAATAGGAACACCGGGAGGTTTAAGACTAAGCTATGCTACTTTGGGCGCTTTTATAAAGTATCCCAAAGGTAGCCTACCTAAAAAACCCTCTGATCATGTGGCTGATAAAAAGTATGGTTATTTTCAAGCTCAAGCTCCTTTTTTTGAAGATCTCATTCAAGAACTAGCATTACCTGTTGAGCAAGGACCCATTCGCCACCCGCTAACTTATTTAGTGGAAGCGGCAGATGATATATGCTACACTATTATAGATTTTGAAGATGGAATTAACTTAGGTTGGATTTCAGAAGATTTCGCCTTAGAATATTTAATCAATTTAGTTAGAGATAAAATTGATACAAAGAAGTACGCACAATTGGTATACAAGCCACAGCGGTTAAGTTATCTTAGAGCGCTTGCAATTAATAGTTTAATTCAAGATGCCATCCATATTTTTATTGAAAATGAAGCATCTATTTTAAAAGGAACCTTTGAGGTTTCACTTTTGGATAAAAGTAAATACAAGGCTCAAATTGAAGATATTATAAACCTAAGTATTAAAAATATTTACCAATCACGAGAAGTTGTTCAAAAAGAAGTAGTTGGTCACCGAGCAATTTCAATCTTATTAGAGCATTATACCAATGCAGCTGTTAGAATGTTTAAGGGAATTCCAAATTCTCATGATAAATTGATTCTTTCTTTAGTTGATGAGGGAACATCTATCCAAGGAAATACCTTGTATGAAACCCTTTTAAATGCAACCTGTTATGTAGCTAGTCTTTCTGATGGAAAAGCTTTAAGGATGGCACAAGATATTGGCGGTTAAATCCTATTACTTTATAAATACGAACTCACTACCTTTGCAAAAAAAAAAGAACTATGAGATGGGTTATTACAATCTTAATTTTCTGTATTCTTCAGTGGTATGCTTTTCAGGGAATTAAAACAGTAACGTCTAACCGATGGTTTTGGTTACTCTATGGAGTAATCGTTACAATTATTGTAGGGAATTTATTACTACATACCCTAATCTTAGAACGTGCAGCTAATATGGAGCCAAAGCTTATGTATGCCATAGGTTTATTTATTACTCTTTTTTCATTTCAGGCAATCATTACGCTCTTATTAATGGCGGAGGACATAATTAGAGTGCCCCAGTCCATCTACGCTTATTTCTTTAAAATGCCCGGGCAATCCTCTTTTTTTCCTACTCGAAGAAAGTTTTTAGCTCAATTAGCAGTAGGAATAGCAGCTATTCCATTTACTTCTTTACTTTATGGAATGTACCGTGGTCGATATAATTATAAAGTACTTTCTTATGTTTTGGAATATGAAGATTTACCAGAAGCTTTTGATGGCTTTAAAATTGCTCAAATTTCAGATATCCATAGTGGTAGTTTTGACAGTCCTGTAAAAGTAAAATATGGAGTTGATTTAGTCAATAAAGTAGAAGCAGATCTTGTTTTATTTACTGGTGACCTTGTTAATAATAGATCAGATGAGGCGCTTCCTTGGACCAAAATTTTTGGAGAAATTAAAGCTCCAAACGGAGTATTTTCTGTTCTTGGTAATCACGATTATGGGGACTATACTCAATGGGAAAGTGCTGAAGCTAAGATTAAAAATATGGAAGACCTCTATGCAGTTCAAAAAAGTATGGGATGGGATCTGCTATTAAATGAATCTCGATTTATTGAAAAAAATGGACAACGTATTGCACTTGTAGGAGTAGAGAACTGGGGTTCAGGACGATTTAAAAAAGCAGGAGATTTAAATAAAGCACTTAAAGATGTTGCACCTGAAGATTTTAAAATATTAATGTCACATGATCCTTCGCATTGGGAAGCAGAGGTTCTACCTCACCCGTATAATATTCATTTAACTTTAAGTGGACATACCCATGGAATGCAGTTTGGGATCGAAATACCAGGCTGGATAAAGTGGAGTCCTGTACAATGGCGCTATAAACAATGGGCAGGAATTTATGGCCAGCCAGAACAACGAATAAACGTTAATAGAGGTTTTGGATACCTTGCATATCCAGGGCGAGTAGGTATGTGGCCAGAAGTAACCTCTATCACTTTAAAGAAGGCTAAAACAGCGGTTTAACCTTTTTCTTATACATTTGTTTTATAATGTGATATGATTATGTCAAAATTTGGTGAATTATTAGATGAGAAAATACCTATTTTGTTGGTTTTTTACCGACAAGAAGATGTTGAATTGGAACTACACCCGATTTTAAAAGATGTAGCCGCTGCAATTGGTGATAAAGGCAAAGTAATAAAAATAGAGGTAGATAAAAACCACAAACTTTCAGAGGCTTTACGAGTAAAGATTTTACCTACTTTAATGATTTATAAAGATAGTGAAATGGTTTGGCGCCAAAGTGGCGAGCAAGATGCTAATACTTTAATTAGCTTGATTCAAGATCACATAGTTTAAATTAATTTTATTCCAAAACTTTATTGTCTAGTATATCTGTGAATAATGCTACACTCTTACTATAGTCTTTTTCTTGTTGTTTGTAAAAAGAATCACTCCCATAAATCTTTGTTAGCTGCAAAAGGTATTGGTAGTTTAAAAATTCATCTTTTATTTGCTTAATTAATTGAAGTTGATTTTCAGCAGAAAACTGGCTATATAACTGAAGTCTTTTTGAAAATTCTAATGCTATTTTCACGCTTAACGACTCTGCCATTTCTGTATCATCCTCAATAAAATATCCTTCTACAAAATCGATAAGACTTGTATTATATTCATAGTCACCATATAAATATTTAAAAGGATTTGAAGCCGCAAGGAATTGATTTAAAGTTGAGACAAGATCTGCTTTTTCAGCATGTTTTAAATCTGCCTCTACCAATGCACGATAACGTTCAATTTCAGTAATAATTTCTTCACCAAGGGAGTACTGTAGATCTGCATCTAAAGAGCTGAAATACTCTAAACGATCACTATATTTGTAGGCAATAGCTTTGGATAGCGCCTGTGCTTTATTATTTTCATTAAGTCTGTAATATCCATCAACAAAAGGAACCATTAAGCTATAATATCCAAAATAATTAAGCGGCATTTTTTCAAGAGCTAAGTCTATAACGTCAATAGCTTTATCTGTTTTTCCTTCTTCAATCAGCTTTTCTGAAAGACGTGCCATATTACTTCTGAATGAAATGCTGTTTTTTCTTGTTTCTGGATCATGATAAATAAATGGGCTCTCAGAATTTCCCCATTCCCATTGCATTACAATATCATACATTAAATCGGTATCAATCCTTCCCATTAGGTAAGGATTGTCTTTTCCTATGTCTGTTTTTATAGGAACTAATTTATATACGAGTCCTTCTAGTTGTAAATACTTTTTCATCCATAAATACTCAGAGTCAGAAAAACTACCTCCAGTAAAATAAATTGGACGTTTCCAATCATTGTTGGCTACAATATCTAGCATCATCATTTGATTTTTAAGAATGGCACTTTCCGGTAAATCAATATCGATATATGGTACTATTTTATCTGAATCTTTTGGGCTGACGATTCCACTTTTTAATACATTTTCTTTGTTTACGGGTATTCGAATTTTTCGATTAGGATAATAAATTCCTTCGCGTTGACTTTCAGGAAGCTGGTTTACATCTCTTCCAGTTTTTAATAATAAATCCTTGATTTTAGTTCGTGGGTCATCACTTGCCACCCAATTCATAAAATCCTTAATATCCCATCGTATAGAATCGAGACGTTCATCAGGTTGGTAGCGAATTACATCTCTAACTCCATAGGCATACAAGTCATGAGTCATTTGTGAAGGAATTGGCTCACTTTCGTAAGTTTTACGCTTCATTTGATCAATATACCAGTCAGTGCCTAAAAGGCTTGAATTAATAGTTCTTACATCGGTACGATATTCTTCAATATCTTGGGCATACCAAAGAGCAAAAGTATCATTATCACCAATAGTAAATATCATGGCTCCTGTGTCTTTTTGAATAGACTGTAAGTATGATCGCGCCATAGATTGTGCAGTATATCTATCGGAGCGGTCATGATCATCCCAGTTTTGGTACCCCATAAGTACGGGTACACTCAATAAACAGAGGATCACAATGGAAGGTTGTAAAGCCTTCGACTTTAAGAATTGTTTAGCTTTATGAATCAAGGCCATACAGCCAAGGCCAATCCAAATAGCAAATACGTAAAATGAGCCAACTAATGCATAATCTCGTTCCCTAGGTTCAAAAGGGCGTTCGTTTAAGTAGACCTTAAGTGCAATGCCTGTAAACAAGAAAAAAAGCATTAACACCCAAAACCGCTTTGGATCCTGCTCATATAAAAAGTATAATCCAATAAGTCCTAATATTAATGGAAGGAAAAAATATGTATTTCTTGCTTTATTAGAAAGTGCATCATCATTAAGCTCCGCTTGATTTCCTAAACGTAATTCATCAACAAAAGGAATCCCACTTAGCCAGTTTCCATTTAACACATTATATTCTCCTTGGATGTCATTTTGACGACCAGTAAAATTCCACATGAAGTAGCGCCCGTACATATATACTAATTGGTACTCAAAGAAAAATCGCAGGTTAGAAAAAAATGTTGGTTTTTCAATATTTAGATAAGGACTAAGGGTTTTAAGAAATTCATGGTATTGATCTCCATTAACAGCACCCTCTTCAATATCTTCTTTAAAATCTTTTACTCGTTTTTGAAGCTGTGGATTGGAGCGGTAGGATGATTTGATTGAAAATTCCAATGGTTCAGTAAAATTCATATAGTTCCCAGCATGTTCACTACTCCACAAACGAGGAAGTAAACCATTGTGAGCACTGTTTGAATTGTAGCGAGCACCTTCCCAAAAATTCACAATTTTATAACGACCTGTTGTATAATCTCTCTCATATTTTGGCTTGTCGTCTATAAAGGGTTCTTCAGGATCTTGACCCGCATAGATGTCAGAAAACATTGGGCCATAAAATAATTTAGTTTCCGGATATTGTTCTAGGTTATAATAAGCTAAAAGCAATCTTGCATCTGAAGGAGAATTTTCGTTAATTACTGTATTTGCATTGGCACGAATTGGAATCATAATCCATGATGAAAAACCAAGCAATACAAAAAGAACGGAAAGCACTCCTGTGTTAAGGTTTACCCAATTTTTTTTATATGTAAGACGCAGGGTATAATAGAAAAAGAAAATAAAAAAAAGGGCAGCAAAGATAGTTCCGCTATTAAAAGGTAAGCCAATTGAATTCACAAAAAATACTTCTGCTTTTCCGAAAAACGCTAAGGTGAGGGGTAACAATAATTTAAAAATAAAAAGCAAAATAGCAGTTGCAATTAAATTGGCATATATAAACCCTTTAACTGTAATTTTTTTGTAATTTTTAAAATAGTAAATCATTCCCAATGCAGGAATAGTAAGTAGACCCATAAAGTGAACTCCAAAAGAAAGGCCTATTACAAATGCAATCATCAAAAGCCAGCGATCACCACGAGAAGTATTCATTTCTTGCTCCCATCGCAACCCCATCCAAAATAATATCGATAAGATTAAGGTGGCCATGGCATAAACCTCGGTTTCAACCGCGTTAAACCAAAAACTGTCTGAAAAGCAAAATGCTAATGATCCAACGGCTGCACTTCCAAAAAAACCAATGCGTTCAGAAACTGAATCTAGAGTTTTGAATGAGGGTAGCTTTTGTAGTAGTAAGGTTAAAGTCCAGAATAAAAAAAGAATGGTAAAAGCACTTGAAAAAACAGACATGAAATTGACCATTATCGCGATTTGTTGAGGCCCAGTTGCGAAAAGAGCAAAGAAGGCACCAATCATTTGAAATAATGGGGCACCAGGAGGATGACCAACTTGAAGCTTAGCAGAAGTAGCAATATATTCTCCAGCATCCCAAAAACTAGCTGTGGGTTCAACGGTACTTCCAAAAGTGAATAGGGCAATAGCAAAAACAGTCCAACCTAAACTAAGGTTCCAAATACGGTATGTTTTGTCAGTCATTTTCGTGATCAAAATTTAGAAAACGAAGGTAAGTATAAATGAAGCAATATAAAATCATTACAATTTGTTTAATAGGGTATAATAAAATTATATTTTTTCAAATTGCCCCAGGAGACTATTTTTTTGAACTTCGTTCCAAAGAAACGACTGTCCTTGCATAGTTATGTATACATTTTGGGTCAGAGTTTGAACATATGAAAGTGCACAGCCTAAGTTGAAAAAACCATCAGAGGAACCTCCAAAGGCATACGGGATCATTGCCCCGGTTAGTAGTATGGTTTTATTCTTCAAATTCGCCTTTGCTAATGCTTTTGCTGTAGCTACCATCTTATCAGTACCATGTGTAATGACAATTTTTTGGCAAGGACTATTCTGGCAAGCCACTATAATTTGATCAGTTTCTTTGACTCCCATTTCAAGGCTATCCATCATCATTAACGTTTCAACCTGAATATCAAGTTGGCACCTGCTTCTTTTTAACATTTCTGGTAAATGTGTTTTTTCGAAATATAAGGCGCCCTCTATATAATCATAACTTTTATCAAAGGTACCTCCTGTAATAAAAATCTGAATGGTTTTTTCTTTTTTCACGAGTTTTTTTTGTTGATTATCAAAAATAGATTGATTAGTCACATTAAAGTTTAAATTACCTTAAAAAGTTGTTCTTAAAAAAACTTTCATGTAAATTTGCCACGCTTTTGGCCCATGGTGTAACTGGCAACACGTCGGTTTTTGGTACCGAAGAGTCTAGGTTCGAGCCCTAGTGGGCCAACAATAGCAAAAAAAGCCTCCTTATTTTAGGAGGTTTTTTCATTATAATAATTATTTGATGTGGTTTAACCACCTCTAGTGATTTGTTATTACCAATATCTATAGTGTAATAATAATTTCTTGGAATTAATAGTTTTCCCTTATGAGTTCCAAACCAATCGTTTTGGCACCCTTTTTTTGACATAAAAGTATTCTTGATCTTAAGTAATTAGAAAATCAAATCCCCTGAATGTAACTGCCTAATGAATCTTTAAACTGAAACCCTTCCAGAGTTCTATACTTATTTAATTTTTTATTAGCCTCTAGTCCCCAAAGTAAAAATTCCATCATAAAGTATCGATCTTCAATGCTACAATCTTTTTGATACGTATCGATAATTGACTCAATACCATTAACCTGTTCAATGGTTTGTCTGTATTCTTTTTCAGCCAGAGAATCTTCAAGGATTAATTCATTATTTTTAAAAAACCATCTTAAAAGTTCATCATAGGGTCCATCTTCTTCTTGTTTTTCAAGTTTTTCAATTTTAGGAAAATAATCCGGAAAAATTGTTTTGATTGATTCTGAAATTAAATGATATGATATTTGTTCAGCCCCTTCTTGTTCCCCTTCGTAAACCAGCTCTATTTTTCCATTAATGGCTGGAATTACTCCAAGAAAATCTACAAGACGAATACTGGTGTTTTGATCTCCGCTTATCAGTAATCTTCGTTCTGCAGTACTGATAAGGTTTTCCATTGCAGTAATACTCATACGAGCACTTACCCCACTTTTTGAGTCTACAAATTCACTTTTTCGAGCTTCAAAACCAATTTGTTCCAAAATATCACGCGCTAATTCGGGAATATGAATCGTGGCTTAAAAAGAATATAGA
>JABGXI010000146.1:0-5690 GCA_018675855.1 Flavobacteriaceae bacterium
CAGTTGTTTTTACTTTTGATTCCATTTTCTGTTGGCCTTTTGGGATTTTGGCTTGTTATTAAAAAATTAAATGAACGAACATTGTTGAGTGTTACTACTAGCCGATCAAAGATCGATTGGACAAGAGTTTTTTTTTCTTTTATCTTGTGGGGATCGGTAAGTGTTGTATTGATTGTTGGGGATTATTTTATTTCTCCTGATTCTTATGAGTGGAATTTTAATTTCAATTCTTTTACGGTACTTTTTATTATTGCAGTGGCTTTGATTCCTATTCAAACCAGCCTGGAAGAATATATATTTAGAGGCTATTTGATGCAGGGTTTTGCAGGGATGTTTAAGAACCGATGGGCACCTTTATTGGTGACTTCTATTATTTTTGGCTGCCTACATTTATTTAACCCTGAAGTTGAAAAATTAGGGTATGGCATCATGGTTTATTATATCGGTACAGGTCTTTTTTTAGGAATTTTAACCCTTATGGATGATGGAATTGAATTAGCTCTTGGGTTTCATGCAGCGAATAATTTATTTACAGCTCTGCTAGTTACTTCTTCATGGACAGCTTTTCAGACAGAGTCTATTTTAATTGATATTTCTGAACCTTCCTTAGGGTTAGAGTTAGTTGTTTCTTTGGTAGTACTTTATCCAATTTTTCTATTTATTATGAGCAAAAAATATGACTGGTCACAATGGACAGTTAAACTAACTTCTAAGATATAAAGATGCAAATACCTAATTACACCAAAATACATAATCGTTTTTTACTCAATGGCTTTTATTATGATAACAAAGGATTAAAAGAGGTTGCTTACAGTTTTATTAAAGAAGGCGATTTATTTGAGCGTTATATGGGAGATTTTTTATTGGATTGGTTGGATCAGAATAAAACTATTTATCTTGAAACTTCAGGTACAACAACTTCTCCAACGCGCATGCTTTATAAAAAGCAAGCCCTAGTGAATAGTGCAATTGCTACAGGAAATTTTTTCAATGTAAGTGTTGGAGATAAAGCTTTGCATTGTCTTCCTGCTAATTTTATTGCAGGTAAAATGATGCTAATTCGCGCTATGATTTTAGGATTTTCTCTTGATCTAGTTTCACCTTCAAAAAACCCATTTCACAAAAATAAAAAAGTGTATGATTTTGTTGCAATGACCCCGATGCAAGCTTTTCATTCCCTATCAAATTTAAATCAAGTTAAAACCCTTATTGTAGGAGGAGCATTTGTTTCCGTTGCTTTACAAAAGGAGTTGATTAAACATAGGATTAATGCATTTGAAACATACGGAATGACAGAGACTCTTTCTCATATCGCTGTTCGTTCTATGGAAGACCCACCCTCGGAATTTACTTGTCTGTCACATGTTTCAATTACCCAAGATAGCAGAAAGTGTTTGGTGATTAATTCTCCACAATTAGATATTAAGAATCTCATTACAAATGATGAAGTTGAATTTCTAGATCAAAATCGTTTTCGATTAATTGGACGGACAGATTATGTAATAAATTCTGGAGGAATTAAACTACACCCTGAACAAATTGAACGAAAACTTTCTAAAATACTTACGTTACATTATTTTATCACAAGTTTACCCGATGCAGTTTTAGGACAGAAAGTAGTTTTAGTCTTAATTGAAAATAAAGATATAGATACTTCTAATTTGATTAATCAATTAAAAAAGAATGGAAATTTAACTACTTATGAAATTCCAAAAGCGATTGTTTTTTATTCAGATTTTATTCTAACGCATAGTGGTAAAATTAAGCGTGAAAAAACCTTAGCTCAAAAGCATTCAAGAATTTTAGACTTGTAAAATCCCCATGTTAAACTTTTCTTTACTTGGAGCATGATTGGCAATGTCAATTCCCATACTAATCCAAGATCTAGTTTCTTCGGGCTTAATAACTGCGTCGACCCAAAGCTGAGATGCAGCATGTAGAATTTCTGTTTTTTCATCGTAATTAGATTGAATAGATTCCCTAAGTTCTTTTTCTTTTTTAGCATTTAAAGAAGTTCCAGATTTTTTTACTGTTACTTTTTCTATTTGTAATAAAACATTTGCAGCTTGTGATCCTCCCATAACAGCAAGTTTTGCTGTTGGCCAAGCTAACATAAACCTTGGGTCATAAGCTTTACCGCACATTGCATAATTTCCAGCACCAAAAGAATTCCCAATAATAATGGTAAACTTAGGAACTATTGAATTTGCAACAGCATTAACCATTTTAGCACCGTCTTTAATAATCCCTCCGTGCTCAGCATTACTTCCAACCATAAATCCTGTTACATCTTGAAGGAAAACAAGTGGAATGTTCCGTTGATTACAATTCGCTATAAAGCGGGTTGCCTTATCAGCTGCATCACCATATATGACTCCACCAAATTGCATTTCTCCAGTTTTACTTTTAACTATTTTGCGCTGATTGACAATAACACCAACAGACCAACCCTCTATTTTTGCATAGCTTGTTATCAAGGTTTGCCCATATTCTTTCTTATATTCATCCATAGAGTCTTCGTCTACTATGTGGTCTAAGAGGGAATACGTGTCATAGGGCTGAGTTCTGTTTTTTGGGAGAAGTCCATAAAGAGATTTAGTGTTTAATTTAGGTGATTTTATTTCAGAGTGTTTGAAGCCAGCTAAGGGTCTACTTCCTATTTTTTCAATAAGACTTCTAATTTTATCTAAAGCTGCTTCATCATTTTTAACTTTATAGTCAGTTACCCCACTAATACCACTATGAGTATCTGCACCTCCAAGAAATTCATTATCAACTTCTTCACCAATTGCAGCTTTAACTAAATAACTTCCTGCTAAAAATATACTACCTGTTTTTTCAACGATAATAGCTTCGTCTGACATAATAGGCAAGTATGCACCCCCAGCCACACAACTTCCCATAATTGCTGCAATTTGTATAATGCCCATACTACTCATTTTAGCATTATTTCGAAAAATACGTCCAAAATCATCTTTGTCTGCAAAAATTTGGTCTTGCAATGGTAAAAATATTCCTGCACTGTCCACTAAATAAATGATTGGAATTTTATTTTCCATAGCAATTTCTTGAGCACGTAAATTCTTTTTAGCAGTCATTGGAAACCATGCTCCTGCTTTTACTGTAGCATCATTTGCCACAATGACACATCTTTTTTTGGAAATATGACCAATCACTACAACTACTCCTGCAGAAGGACAGCCTCCATATTCAGTATACATTTTTTCAGCAGCTAAAATTCCTACTTCATAAACATCGTCAGGATTATCAACTAATTTATTGATTCGCTCTCGGGCAGAAAGTTTTCCTTGTTCCGAAAGTCTTTTATGACGAGATTTACCTCCGCCTTGTTTTATTTTACGAATGCGTTCTTGGAGATTAGCCCAAGCCATTTTTAACGCATCTTCATTAATTTCTTTTTCTAAATTCATTTTTTACACTCTAGTAGCTACGAAAGTACTAAAATCTATAGGTAGCATTTTAAATTTTTGTTCGATATTTGTTTTTTCATAAAAGATACCATGAGTTTAAACAAAAATAAAATAATGAGATATGTTGCCTTAATAATGGCTATTCTTGGCAGTGCACTAATTTTAATAGGGGTTTTGAAATATCCAGAATATGCGATTGGATTTTCTATAGCGGGTATTGGATTCTATGCTTTAGCCTGGGCATTTAATGCTTTAAAAGGTAGAATTTAATTATGTCTGACGATAAGAAAGTGATTTTTTCGATGACAGGGGTTTCTAAAACCTATGCAAGTGCAAATCAACCTGTTTTAAAAAATATATATTTAAGCTTTTTTTATGGTGCAAAAATTGGAATTCTAGGCCTTAATGGCTCTGGAAAGTCAACGCTTTTAAAAATTATAGCAGGTTTAGATAAAAATTTTCAGGGAGATGTTGTTTTTTCTCAAGAATATTCTGTTGGTTTTTTAGAGCAAGAACCTAAAATGGATGAAGAAAAAACAGTACTTGAAGTAGTTAAAGAAGGAGCGGCTGAAACAGTTGCAATTCTTGAGGAATATAATAGTATTAATGATCAATTTGGATTGCCAGAAGTTTATGAAAATGCTGATAAGATGCAGAAACTGATGGATCGTCAGGCAGTTTTACAAGATCAAATTGATGCTGCTAATGCATGGGAACTAGATACTCAGTTGGAAATTGCTATGGATGCCCTTAGAACTCCACCTAGTGATCAAAAAATCTCAGTATTATCTGGAGGAGAGCGAAGACGTGTTGCATTGTGTAGATTACTATTAAAGAAGCCAGATATTTTATTGCTAGATGAACCAACTAATCATTTAGATGCCGAATCTGTTCATTGGTTAGAACATCATCTTGCACAATATCAAGGAACTGTTATTGCAGTAACGCATGATCGTTATTTCCTAGATAATGTTGCTGGTTGGATTTTGGAGTTAGATCGAGGAGAAGGAATTCCATGGAAGGGAAATTACACCTCATGGCTGGATCAGAAATCAAAACGCTTAGCTCAAGAGCAGAAGCAAGCTTCAAAACGTCAAAAGACGTTAGAACGCGAATTAGAATGGGTCCGTATGGCACCCAAAGGAAGACAATCGAAACAAAAGGCACGTTTATCAAATTATGACAAACTGATGAGTCAAGATCAGAAAAAGGTAGATGAAAAGTTGGAAATATTTATTCCTAATGGCCCACGTTTAGGAACAAATGTTATTGAAGCCTCTCATGTAGCAAAATCATTTGGAGATAAAATGTTATATGATGATTTGAATTTTACTTTACCGCAAGCTGGTATTGTTGGGGTTATTGGACCGAACGGAGCTGGAAAGTCAACTGTCTTTAGAATGATAATGGGAGAGCAGACTGTTGATGGAGGTAGTTTTTCTGTAGGAGAAACTGTTAAATTAGCTTATGTAGACCAATCACATTCGAATATAAATGTTGATAAGACTATTTGGCAAAACTTCAGTGATGAGCAAGAGCTTATAATGCTTGGAGGTAGGCAAATCAATTCTCGTGCTTTTTTAAGTCGATTTAACTTTAGTGGAAGTGAGCAAAACAAAAAAGTATCTGCTCTTTCTGGTGGGGAACGAAACCGTTTGCACTTGGCAATGACTTTAAAAGAAGAAGGGAACGTATTATTGTTGGATGAACCAACCAATGATCTGGATGTAAATACCTTACGTGCCTTAGAGGAAGGTTTAGAGAATTTTGCTGGCTGTGCTGTAGTTATATCTCATGACCGATGGTTTTTAGATCGTATTTGTACTCATATTCTTGCATTCGAAGGTGATTCTCAAGTGTATTTCTTTGAGGGTTCATATTCTGATTATGAAGAAAATAAAAAGAAACGTTTAGGTCAAGATTTGATGCCTAAACGAATTCAGTATCGTAAACTTTCAAGGAATTAATTAAAGATTTTAATTCCAGTTTATTGTGCTTTTTCTAAAGAAAAATGCAGCAATAAGTCCTAAAATTGAAAAACAGAAAACATGGTAAAAAGATGTTGATACTCTTCAACGCCAGGGTCTTTTCCTAATACATATCCTGTAAATAAAGACATAAATATATCTGGTGTAAATCCTATAATTGAAATAATTCCTACTAATGTTCCTGTAATTTTAATTGGTGCTTTTAATTCTTCGATTAGTGCAAAGTATAATCCCCTTAAGGAATAGGTTCCAATTGCAATTAAGATAAATA
>JABGXI010000147.1:0-5364 GCA_018675855.1 Flavobacteriaceae bacterium
ATAAAACTTTCTGAATTATCAATTGGCATAGGGCCTTTCGTTATTGAACCTGTTGTTTCTAGAAAAATTGGGATAACTGCCTTTTCACAACTTTCATTAGACGCACACATATGGAAAAGTGCTGAGTGGGCCCTTGAAAAAGGACTATATACTTCCGTTTGCTCTAGTAGTAGTGACGATCTTAACCAAACAGTTAACTTTCATGCAGAGCGTTTAGCCAATTATTCTGAAAAGGCGGTGAAAACATTACGCAAACTTCACTGGAAACAGACTGACCATTGGGAGATACTACTCGCTAAGAATGCGAGAATTACAGCTAAATTAGCCCTTGAATCAACAACACAAAATATTCTTAAAACATTGTAATCCATATGAATAACAAAATTAGAGTCTCTAAGGAGTTTAAGTTTGAAACGGGACATGCTTTGTACGGCTACGACGGCCTTTGCAAAAATGTGCATGGTCATAGCTATAAACTTACTGTTACCCTTATAGGAATTCCTGTTTCAGATAATAAACATGTTAAATTCGGGATGGTTATGGATTTTAGTGATTTAAAGAAAATTGTAAATGAATGTGTAGTGGCTCTATTTGATCATGCAACCGTTCTTAATATCGATTCCCCTCACAAAGAATTAGCGGAGGCTATGGCATCTAGAGGGCATAAAATTGTTCGTGTCAGTTATCAGCCCACTAGTGAAATGATGATAATTGATTTTGCTAAAAAAATTGCATCTGCTTTACCAAAAAACATAACATTACATCACCTCATGTTAAGAGAAACTGAAACTTCTTTTGCAGAATGGTATGCATCAGATCAGTAGGATTTGATTAAAACCCTAAAGCGTCTAAATCTGCTTTTTGTTTAAGTTTTTTCTTTTTTTTAGAATCGATAATATCATCGCAGTCAACAGAAATACTCTGTTTTTCTGGTGGAATAAACTCTCCTTCGGAAACTCCTAAGTCAGAGTTTTGATACAAGGCTTTCATATAGCTGCCCCAAATTGGAAGCGCCATTGTTGCTCCTTGTCCAAAACCTATTTCTTCAAAATGTATGGAGCGGTCATCTCCTCCAACCCAAACCCCTGTTGCTAAATTAGGCACCATTCCCATAAACCAACCATCACTCTGATTTTGAGTAGTTCCTGTTTTTCCTGCAATAGGGTTATCAAAAACATAGGGATAGCCCGTTACTATTTTTTCATAGATATAATTTGTCTTTTCAAGCCCCGCATGGCGAAGACGAGCGCCTGAACCATACTTGGTAACCCCTTGCATCAAATTAACAGTTACATAAGCAACCTCTTCACTTAAAACATCTCGTGTTTCGGGAACGACCTCAAATAATGCACTTCCATTTTTATCTTCTATCCTTGTAATCATAACTGGTTTAACATAAATTCCCCGGTTTGCAAAAGTGCTATATGCCCCAACCATTTCAAAAAGACTAATGTCTGGCGTTCCAAGTGCTATAGATGGAACTGCAGGGAGTCTTGATGTAATTCCCATTTTCCTAGCCAAGTTAATAACAGGTAGAGGGCCTACAAGATCCATCAGGCGTGCGCTGACCGTATTAACGGAATTAGCTAAAGCATTTTTTAATGTTCGTGTCTGACCATATTTGTTTCCTGAATTTTTTGGACACCACGCGTCTATATTTCCGTGCTTCATGGGATCAATACAATATAAAGCATCTGGCAATGAATCACAGGGAGATAGTTTTAGTTGATCAATAGCTGTAGCATATAAAAAAGGCTTAAATGTTGAGCCAATTTGTCTGCGTCCTTGTTTGACTTGATCATACTGAAAATATTTGTAATTAAATCCTCCAACCCACGCTTTTACGTGACCTGACTCAGGCTCCATTGACATCATTGCTGCTTTTAAAAAGTATTTGTAATATCGGATTGAATCCATTGGTGACATAATGGTATCTCTTTCTCCTTTCCAGCTAAAAATGCGCATTGGAACCTTTACATAAAATGATTTTTTTATTTCTTCTTCTGGAATATCTGCTAGTCTCATTTTTCGCCAACGTTCAGTGCGGTATGCAGTTCGAAGCATAAGTGTGTCGATTTCTCCGCTTCTTAAATCTAAAAAAGGAGCTGTTGGGTTTCTGTCTTTATCATTTTGAAGGAAAAACTCTCTTTGTAAATTTTTCATGTGTGCTGAAACTGCTTCCTCACCAGCTAGTTGCATACGAGAATCTATAGTAGTAAAAATTCGAAGGCCATCTCCATATAAATCATGCTTACTTCCATCTGGTTTTGGATTTTCACGAATCCACCCATTCATAAATTCTTTTAAATATGCTCTAAAATAGGTTGCCAAACCTTCTCTATGAGATTGTGGTGTATAAGTTATTACTAGGGGTAGTTTAGAAAGAGAGTCCCTTACTCTTTCGGTGATCACTTTATTACGGACCATTTGCTGAAATACTATATTTCTTCTCTTCCTTACCAATTCCGATCTTCTAATCGGATTGTAATAAGAAGAGTTTTTAAGCATTCCAACTAAGGTGGCAGATTCTTCCATACTAAGGGTTTGAGGTGTTTTATCAAAAAATATTTTTGCCGCAGATTGAACCCCATCTGCTTGATAACCGAAATCATAATTATTTAAATACATTGCCAGTATTTCCTTTTTAGTATATCGTTGTTCTAATTGCACAGAAATTACCCATTCTTGTGCCTTTTGAAGTACTGTTTTTAATATATTTCGGGAACGCACACCAACAAAAATTTGTCGGGCGAGTTGCTGAGTGATTGTGCTTGCACCCCCTCGTTTACCCATATAAACAAAAGCTCTAAGAGTTCCTCTCCAGTCAATCCCTGAGTGCTCGTAAAATCGTTCGTCCTCAGTAGCAATTAAGGCCTCTATGATATTTGTGGGTAGTTCTTCATAGCTAATAGGGGTTCGATTATCTTTTAAATAGTACTTCCCTAAAATTTCTCCATCTGATGAGATAATTTGAGAAGCTAAATTTGTTCTAGGGTTTTCTAGCTGTCGTAAATCTGGCATAGGTCCGTATAACCCAAGAGCTGCTCCACCGAAAAGAAGGAATAAGCAGAGAACGCCTATTAAGAAAACCCCCCAAATAAATAGAATAGGTTTGTTGTAAATCCCTTTTTTTATGTGTTTTTTATTTTTACTCATTTTGGATCTTCTATAGATATTCCAACTGAAACAATTCCTTTTAGTTCTGACACTCCATTTGCACTTCCGTTGTCCCGAATGGCCTGAGAAATTTCTATTTGAACAGGTCTTTCAGTTGGTATTTTAATGCCTTTTTTCCACCATAACTTACTCTCTTTTAATTCTGTAAATCCGATTCCCAACCATGAACCATCCTTGGCTGCCATTGCGTATTCTAAAGTGTCTTGAAGCACTTGTTGATCTCCTGCTTTTAGAGAAGCAATCAGAAAGATATTTGAAAATTTATATTCTGTATTATTTCTTATTCGGATAAATAAATTTTGTGGACTCTCTTTAAGGGCTGAAGATGGAATTTTAAAAACAACTGGTCTTGGAGAAAGACCTTCTTTTGCGACAGATTCATAATGAGTAAAACCTCCTTGAGATGTGCAAGAAATTGAGACTGTCAAAACGAAAGCAATTACTATTTTATTTAGATTCATCATGAAATTTAAAGATAAAGGGAATTCAAACAATGACAACTTAATTAAATCTTAAATTACTGTTTAAATTTAAGGACTTTTGAACGCCCCTTTTTAAAAATTTTATTGCTATTGTGGAGACCTTTTCGAAGTTCTCGTTGATCTTCAGCTGGAAGAGTCGAAATTTCCTTGCAGCTTATGGAACAACACTCATTCATTTTTTCTTGGCAAGCAGCACATTGGATGAAAAGTAGATGACATGCTTCATTTATGCAGTTTACATGGGAATCACAAGGAGCACCACATTGGTGACATTGGGCTATCACATCTTCCGAAATACGTTCGCTACGACGTTCATCAAAAACAAAGTTTTTACCAATAAATTTATTTTCTAGCGATTGGGCTTTAACCTGTCTTACATATTCTATAATGCCTCCTTCTAATTGATATACTTCTTTAAATCCTTTATGTTTAAAATATGCAGAAGCCTTTTCACATCGTATTCCTCCAGTACAATACATAACTATTTTCCCATCTTCTTTATGCGCCTCCAATTCTTCTTCAATTATGGGTAACGAATCACGAAAAGTGTCAACGTCTGGGGTAATTGCCTTATCAAAATGACCAATTTCGCTTTCATAATGATTCCGCATATCAACACAAAGAGTGTTTTTGTCATTTAACAAGTCATTAAATTCTTTAGCATTAACATGAATTCCTCTTTGGGTAACATCAAATTTTTCGTCTTTCAATCCATCTGAAACAATTTTGTTCCGAACTTTAACTGTAAGTTTTAAAAACGATTTATTGTCTTGTTCAATCGCTATGTTTAAACGTACCCCTTCTAAAAAAGTAATTGTGTCCAGAGAAGCTTTAAAAGTCTCAAATTGTTTTGCAGGAACAGAAAGTTGAGCGTTTATACCTTCATTGGCGACATAAATTCTGCCTAAAACTTCCAAAGGATTCCAATGAATGAATAAAAAATCTCTGAATAATTGTGGATTTCCTATATGGGTATATTGATAAAAAGAGAGTGTTAACCTTTCTTGTCCAGCTTTTTCTATGAGGTACGCACGCTCTTTTGAGCTTAAGGTATTGTACAGTTGCATGCTATACTTATTAATATTAAAAGATATCACAAAGGTAATGAAATTGGGTTAAAATAGCTCTAAACCATTTGGTTCAAGAAAAGCTTTATCAACCTTGCTAATTAAAGCCGGTTATTTATTCTAAATGAGATTGTTTTTTACCCACCAAGAGGAGTTTTTTTTGACGACCATTTACATACCTAAATCCTTTTGTGCCAAAATAACCTGCCTCCTCTAACATAATTCTGACTTCCTTTTCCCAAGTTGGAATATAAACCTTGGCATTAAGTTCAATTGCATAAACAGTGTCAAATTTAAGGGGATGGTCCCCTGAGCCTGGCACCCCTTCTTGCGAGTCCCACATTCCAATGGTAGTTCCCGCAGAGTGTCCAAAAAGTCCTAGAGGGTGAGTGTAGATTTGTGGAATTAATCCAGCAGCTTTACTATCAGATAGCGCATTTTTTAAAATTTCATTTCCTGTTTTTCCTGCTATAAAATTTTGAGTCAAATAATCTTGTACGGCATTCCCTTCAGCTAAAGCATTTTCTAAAAATAAAGGAGCTTTTGTCTCTTCTGGTTTTAAAACATAAGCTAATTCTTGACAATCTGTATTTAACGTAAGGTAGCTAATTCCAAAATCACAATGTAGAAGATCTCCC
>JABGXI010000148.1:0-7708 GCA_018675855.1 Flavobacteriaceae bacterium
AACTAAAGAGGTGAAAAGCATCATTTCGCTAAAAGCAGAAACACATAATTTTCCAACTACTGTAGAACCTTTTAATGGTGCAGCTACAGGATCTGGAGGTGAAATTAGAGATCGTTTAGCTGGAGGTCAAGGTTCTATTCCCCTTGCAGGAACCGCTGTTTATATGACTCCTTACTCTAGAGTTTCAGATAATAGAACCTGGGAAAATGCTTTTCCTGAACGCCCTTGGCGTTACCAGACACCTCTTGATATTTTAATCAAAGCTTCAAATGGAGCTTCTGATTTTGGAAATAAGTTTGGACAACCACTAATTGCAGGATCATTGCTCACCTTTGAGCACCAAGAAAAAGAAATGCAATGGGGCTATGACAAAGTAGTTATGTTAGCTGGAGGTGTTGGAATGGGAATTGCAAATCAAGCATTAAAAGAAAAACCCACCGCAGGGGACCTTATTATTATTTTAGGAGGTGATAACTACAGAATAGGAATGGGAGGTGCAGCTGTTTCTTCTGTTAATACTGGTACTCTTGATAATTCCATAGAGCTAAATGCGGTACAGCGTTCCAATCCGGAAATGCAAAAAAGAGTGGCTAATACGATTCGTTCCCTGGTAGAAACAGGAGAAAATCCAATCGTGTCTATTCATGACCATGGAGCAGGAGGACATTTAAATTGTCTGTCTGAATTGGTAGAGGAAACCGGAGGAACTATATATATAAACCAATTCCCTATTGGAGATCCTACCCTTTCTTCTAAAGAAATTATTGGCAATGAATCCCAAGAACGAATGGGGCTGATAATAAATCCGAAAGATCAAGCATTTCTTCAAAGAATAGCAGCCAGAGAACGAGCACCTATGTATATTGTAGGGTCTGTAACTGAAGACCATCAGTTTGTTTTTATTGATGATAAAAATGAATGCAAGCCCATAGATCTTCATTTAGATGCTTTGTTTGGTAGTTCTCCCAAAACCATTATAAACGACAAGCATCAAAAAATAAATTTTGAATCAATTGCTTTTGATGAAAAGCTATTGTACAGTTATTTAGAAAAAGTACTTAGTCTTGAAGCGGTTGCTTGTAAAGATTGGTTAACAAACAAAGTTGACCGATGCGTTAGCGGGCGTGTTGCTCAACAACAAACGGTGGGAGAACTCCAGATTCCATTAAGTAATTGTGGGGTAGTTGCATTGGATTATAAAGGAAAGAAGGGAATCGCTACCGCAATTGGTCACGCCCCCATCCCTGGACTTATTGATCCAGCAAAAGGAAGTGTTTTAGCAATTGCAGAAAGTTTAACTAATATAATTTGGGCGCCTATATCAGGGGGTCTTAGCTCAGTAAGTCTCTCTGCTAACTGGATGTGGGCTTGTAATAATCCAGGAGAAGATGCTCGCCTTTACGATGCCGTAGAGGCTTGTTCTGACTTTGCAATAGCTCTAGGGATTAATATTCCAACTGGTAAAGATTCACTTTCCATGAAACAAGAATATAAACAAGGAAAAGTTACCGCCCCTGGAACTGTGATTATTTCTGCAGGCGCTCCTTGTTCTGATATTACAAAGGTTGTTACTCCAGATCTCAAAGAAAAAGGAGGCGATCTTTTTTATCTTGATTTATCTGGAGGACCTTTTTCACTAGGGGGTTCTTCTTTTGCTCAAACACAAAATAAAATAGGATCTGAAACTTCAACTATTTCAGATCCAGATTACTTCAAACGATCTTTTAATTTAATTCAAAAATTTATTGGTGAAAATAAAATAAGTGCAGGGCACGATATTTCTTCTGGAGGGATGATCACCACTCTTCTCGAAATGTGTTTTCCAACTACTACTGCTGGAATGAATCTTGATCTAACAAGCCTTAAATCTACAGATATAATTACCCTTCTTTTTTCTGAAAATAGTGGTATTATACTCCAGTCAAACCATGATTTAAAAATACTTCTTGGGCAGTATGGAATAACTTGTGATAAAATTGGATCTACTACTGAAAATCAAAAGATTGAACTAACTTATTATACTGCTAAACATGAATTTGATGTAATAGCTTTACGAGATGTTTGGTATTCTACATCTGCTGAATTAGACGCGAATCAAACCCTAAGAGGACTCGCTCAAGAACGGTTTAAAAACTATAAAAATCAAGCGTTAACCTACGTATTCCCTGAACAATTTTCAGGTTCACCAAAAAATAAAATTAAATCCAAGAAAATTAAAGCTGCTGTAATTAGGGAACAGGGAAGTAATTCTGAACGTGAAATGGCATATGCACTTCAACTTGCCGGTTTTGAGGTAATTGATGTGCATATGACAGACCTAATAACGGGCAGAGAAACACTAGAGGACATTCAGTTTATTGCTGCAGTAGGAGGATTTTCTAATTCTGACGTTTTAGGCTCCGCCAAAGGATGGGCTGGTTCTTTTTTATACAACGAAAAAGCGAAAATAAGTTTAGATAATTTTTTTAAACGTGAAGATACTCTTTCGATAGGGGTTTGTAATGGATGTCAATTGTTTGTAACACTCGGGCTATTGACACCTGAACACGAGGAAAAACCTAAAATGCTTCATAATGAATCAGGGAAATTTGAATGTCACTTTACTGCCGTAAATATTAAAAAATCATCTGCAATTATGCTAAAAGGACTTGAGGGAAGTCGATTAGGAATTTGGGCAGCTCACGGAGAAGGAAAATTTCATTTTCCAAAACAAGAAGCTTCTTATCAAATACCTGCAACTTATCATTTCGATAGCTACCCTGCCAACCCCAATGGATCCGATTATAATGCGGCTATGCTTAGCTCACAAGATGGGAGACATTTGGTAATGATGCCCCACCTAGAGCGCTCTACCTTTCCCTGGAATTGGGGTTATTATCCTGAAAATCATAAAGACAAAGTTAGTCCCTGGCTGATGGCATTTGAAAATGCTTATGATTGGCTTGACAAATAATCAACAAAGTGTTTAAAATATTTCTTATTTTGCATCTATAATAGATATTATGACACCAACTAGATTATTCGATTTTATAGAACATCAAAGAAAGAACGCTCCATTACAAAAAGCTTTTACCACAAGATATAACGGGATATGGACTAGTATCTCCACAGAAGAGTTTTGTGATCAAGCTAAAAAAGTAAGTCGGGCACTAATATCCCTAGGAATTGAAGCGCAAGATAAAATTGCCATGATTTCATCTACAAATAGAACTGAATGGAACATCGTAGATATTGGTCTATTGACTATTGGTGCTGTAAATGTTCCTATTTATCCAACTATTTCCTCAGAAGACTATGAATACATCCTTAACCATTCGGAGAGTGAGTATTGTTTTGTTTCTGACCAAGAGGTTTATGATAAAGTAATCGCAATAAAAGACAAAGTAAAGTCATTAAAAAAAGTATATAGTTTTGACTCCATCAAAGGCTGTTCAAACTGGAAAGAATTAATAGAATTGGGAACTTCATCAGAACATGATACTGTTCTTGAAGAAAGAAAAATAGCAGTAGCTTCAGAAGATTTAGCTACCATTATCTATACCTCTGGAACCACGGGAATACCAAAGGGTGTTATGCTGAGTCATGATAATGTAGTCTCCAACGTGCTCTCAAGTTCAAAAAGACTCCCATTAAATATTGGTCAAGCCTCTGCTTTAAGTTTTCTTCCTATTTGCCATATTTTTGAGAGGGTAATTCTATATATCTATATGCAAAATAGTGTGTCTGTATATTATGCTGAATCACTTGAAAAGATTGCAGACAACCTCAGAGAAATTAAGCCTAACGTAATGACAGCAGTTCCCCGTTTACTTGAAAAAGTGTACGATAAGATATATGCTCGTGGTGCTGAACTTACTGGTATTAAACAAAAACTATTTTATTGGGCAGTAGATTTAGGATTACAATATGAACCCTATGGTGCAAATGGTGCTTGGTATGAGTTTAAACTTAAAATTGCTAAAAAACTTATTTTATCAAAATGGAAAGAAGCTTTAGGCGGAAATTTAGAACTTATTGCCTCAGGTAGCGCAGCTCTTCAGCCTAGACTTGCAAGAATATTTACGGCAGCCGGAATGACTCTAGTAGAAGGATATGGATTGACAGAAACCTCTCCTGTTATTTCCGTAAACGATATGCGGAAAAATAAATTTAAAATCGGAAGCGTTGGGCAGATAATTGATGGTGTACATGTTAAAATTGCTAAAGACGGTGAAATTCTATGTAAAGGACCAAATATTATGATGGGTTATTATAAGGATTTTGAAAAAACAGCTGAAGTCATGACCGATGATTATTTTCATACAGGAGATATTGGAGAAATAGATAAACAAGGCTTTTTGAAAATTACAGATCGTAAAAAAGAAATGTTTAAAACATCCGGAGGAAAATATATATCACCTCAGGTTATTGAAAATGTAATGAAGCAATCACTTTTTATTGAACAAATTATGGTTGTTGGTGATGGAAGGAAAATGCCAACAGCACTAATACAACCTAATATTGAATATGTAATGAAATGGCTTGCTGACAATGGAACACCATCAAAATCATTAGAAGAAGCTTGCAAAGAAGAATCACTTTTAAAAGCGTTACAAAAAGAAATAGAAAATTATAATGAGAAAATTGGGTCTTGGGAACGTATCAAAAAATTTGAACTTGTTCCTGAAGAATGGTCTATAGATGCAGGTCACCTTACCCCTACTATGAAACTTAAACGTAAAGTTGTTAAGGAAAAATATATTGCTATTATTGAAAAAATGTATTCCTCATAGAATATTTATTCCTTCCAAATAAAAAAAATTTATTCATAATCCGTCTTTTAAATATTTAAAAGACGGATTTTTTATTATTTCTTATATAAAATAATATGTTTTACTATGCGTGCATAGTAAAATTTTATACATTTGAACATTATGAAATATGAAACATTTGATAGTGCATTACGATCAACCTGGCAACTAGTTAGTAAAATGTATAATAAAGAGGCCTCAAAATTTGATTCAACAATGGCTACTGGTTTTGCTTTACTTAGTATTGATGCAGAAGGCACTCCCTCTACAAACTTAGGTCCCAAAATGGGTATGGAGCCAACTAGTTTGTCACGTTTATTAAATGCAATGGAAAAAAGAGAATTAATAATTAGGTCAAAAAATCCAAATGATGGCCGTAGTGTTCTCATTCACCTTACCCCTTTTGGGAGACAAAAAAGAGAGGATTCAAAAGCTGTCGTATTAAACTTTAATGAAGAATTAAATAACAAGTTATCTACTCAAAAAGTAAAACATTTTTTTGAAGTAATTGAAGGTATCAGAGAAACAACACTTCGGTTTGAATATTTTAAAGAAGACACACTAAAACAAATTTAAAAAACACAAAAATGCAAGAATTAAAAGAGCAAATCTGGATTAAAGGAGGGAGTTTTATTACTGACAACCCTCAACCACATGAAGTATTTACTCCTGAAGATTTTTCAGAAGAACAACTCATGATGAAAGAAGCTGTACAAGAATTCATAGATCGTGAAGTATGGCCGAATAAGGAACGTTTTGAAAAAAAGGATTATGCATTCACCGAAGAATTAATGAAAAAAATTGGTGAAATGGGATTTTTAGGTGTTTCAGTCCCTGAAGTTTATGGTGGCTTAGGTATGGATTTTGTGTCTACTATGCTTGTATGTGATTATATATCTGGTGCTACTGGATCATTGTCAACAGCTTTTGGAGCACATACTGGAATAGGAACACTTCCTATTTCAATATACGGAACAGAAGAACAGAAGAAGAAATATGTTACAAAACTTGTAACAGGTGAATGGTTTGGTTCCTATTGCTTAACCGAGCCAGGAGCTGGTTCAGACGCAAATTCTGGAAAAACAAAAGCAGTTTTATCAGAAGATGGAACCCATTATTCTATTACAGGACAAAAAATGTGGATTTCAAATGCAGGATTTGCAAGTGTTTTAATTGTATTTGCAAGAATAGAAAATGATAAAAACATTACTGGTTTTATTGTTCCAAATGATCCTTCGAATGGAATAACTATGGGAGACGAAGAAAATAAACTTGGAATACACGCTTCCTCAACTCGCCAAGTATTTTTCAGTGAAACTAAAGTTCCCGTTGATCACATGCTAGCAGGACGTGGCGAAGGATTTAAAATTGCTATGAATGCCTTAAATGTGGGCCGAATTAAATTAGGAATCGCATGTTTAGATGCTCAAAGAAGAGTTATATCAGCTTCAGTTAAATATGCAAATGAACGTATTCAGTTTAATACTCCTATTGCTCAGTTTGGAGCTATTAAAGAAAAATTAGGATACATGGCTAGTTCCTGTTATGTAGGGGAATCTGCAGGCTATAGAGCTGCAAGTGATGTAGAGAAAAGAATTCAATCCTTCATTTCAGATGGATTATCTCACCAAGAAGCAGAATTAAAAGGAGTAGAAGATTTTGCAATAGAGTGTTCTATTATAAAAGTTGGAATCTCCGAAGACATTCAAAATGCAGCAGACCACGGAATACAAATATTTGGAGGTATGGGATTCTCTGCAGACACTCCAATGGAATCTGCATGGAGAGACTCACGAATTGGGAGAATATATGAAGGAACTAATGAAATTAATAGAATGCTCTCTGTCGGTATGCTTTTAAAGAAAGGAATGAAAGGGCAATTAGATTTAATGCCCGCAGTAATGAAAGCGGCAGCTGCTATAAATGAAAATACAACAATTCCAGATAAAAGCACTCCACTAGCAGAAGAAACAAGACTGCTTATAAACTTTAAACAGATATTCACAGTACTAACTGGAAATGCTGCACAAAAGTATGGTGATAAACTAGACAAGCACCAACAGCTTCTTCTCGCGTTAGCAGATATTTTGATTGAAATTTATTTTACAGAATCTGGAATATTAAGAACCTTGAAAAACTGTGACCGATTTGGAGTAGATAGTCAAAAAATACAAATTGCTATGACTAAAGCCTACCTTTATGAAGCCACAGATACTATTGCAAGAAAAGGGAAGGAAATAATTTTAAACATGTGTGATAAAGAAGACCAAAAACAAATGATGAGTGTATTGCATAAAAAATTACAGTACCAAGAATGGCCCGATTTAATTGATTTAAAAACTCAAATTGCAGATAAACTAATAGAAGAAAATAAATACTGCTTCTAATAATTTTACTAAAAAAAAACCGATACTTAAGTATCGGTTTTTTTAGTACTTTACAGTAAAATTACAAAAATGAAATATTGGTTGTTATTCCTTATAATCTTCTGTATATCAAAGTCTACCGCTCAAAATAAAGATGTACTTTATGATATAATTGAAAATACCTCATCTGCTAAACTTGAGGAGAATATTCGAATCTTAGCAAATTTTGGAACAAGACATACTCTAAGCGACACCTTATCTGAAACTAGAGGAATTGGAGCTGCAAGACGTTGGATAAAAAGTGAGTTTGAAAGTATTTCAAAAAACTGTGGGAACTGTCTAGATGTTTTTTATCAAAAAAACTATTTCACCCCCAAAGATGGAGATCGTATCGTTAAGCCTGTTTGGATTAATAATGTATTAGCTATTCAAAGAGGAAAAACATATCCAAATCGTTTTATAATTATGAGTGGGGATATTGACTCTCGCATTTCTGATCCTACAAACTATACAGACGATTCACCAGGAGCAAATGATAATGCAAGTGGAATG
>JABGXI010000149.1:0-4453 GCA_018675855.1 Flavobacteriaceae bacterium
AATCCTGGAGGTGTTAGAATTGGAACCGCTGAAATTTATAATGCCTTGAATTCTCTTGCTTTTATCTCTGATTCTTTAGCCGTAGGTTACAAAGACAAAAATGATGAAAAAATCATCCTTTTTTTAAAATCTAATTCTCAAATAAATATTACCAGTAAGCAAATTACAGACATCAAAAAATTAATTAAAAAACAGCTTAGCCCAAGGCATGTTCCATGGAAGTGTTTTCAAGTAAATGACATTCCAAGAACAAAAAGTGGAAAAAATTCAGAAATTATAGTCAAAAAAATACTTAATAATGATAGAGTTTTAAACTTAGACGCTTTGGCCAATCCCGAGTCTCTAAAAGAATATAAAAGTATAAAAATTTATGAGTGAAGTATTTATTATTGATGCGATTAGAACACCTATAGGGAGTTTTTTAGGGCAATATAAAAAAACAGATGCAGTTGACTTAGGGTCTTTGTGTGTGGAAGGTATATACAACAGAAATAAAAATTTAAATAAAAAACATGTAGAAGGTCTGATCTTGGGTCAAGTTCTCACAGCTGGACTTGGTATGAATACAGCAAGACAAGTGCTTCTAAAATCAGAACTTTCTCAAAATAGTTTTGCTTATTGCGTTAATCAAGTTTGTGGTAGTGGAATGAGAGCTGTTATGGAAACCGCATTAAAAATTAAAAGCAATGAAAATCAACTCTTAGTTGCTGGCGGACAGGAGAGCATGTCACTTGCTAGGCACACTTCCCTTCAGCGCGTAGTTACAAAACTAGGTCATGATATGATGACAGATTCTATTCTCTCTGAAGGATTAACAGATGTTTTTTCAAAAGATCATATGGGCGTCACCGCAGAAAACGTGGCAAGAAGATATAAAGTTACTAGATTGGAACAAGATGAATTCGCCTTTCATTCATATAAGAAAGCTTATAATGCTCTTAAAAAAAATTATTTTAAAAATGAATTAATATCAGGCCCACTGGTTGATGAGGTAAGGCAAGGAACTAAATTAGAAAAGCTATCCTCACTAAAAGCTGTTTTTAAAAAGAATGGAACTGTGACAGCAGGAAATGCATCTTCACTTAATGACGGCGCCTCTATGCTTTTGATTGGCTCAAGTAAGTACTGTGATAGTAATAAAATTAAGCCAATTGCTAAAATTATTGGATGGTCAGATTATGCTGGAGATCCTGATTATATGGGCATCACACCAATTCATGCTATTAAAAATTTAATGAAAAAATTAAATGTATCATTAGATTTTTTTGACTTAATAGAAGTTAATGAGGCTTTTTCAGCAACTTCTGTGGCAGTTCAAAAAACACTTGGTATTAAAAAAGAAAAGCTCAATATTTGTGGTGGCGCAATTGCCCTTGGTCATCCCATTGGTTGTTCTGGTTCTAGAGTTATAACCACACTTGTACATCAGCTAATAAGAACGAAAAAAAAATGTGGTGTTGCGAGCATGTGTATAGGTGGCGGACAGGGTCTAGCTGTTGCTGTTGAAGTTATTTAATTACTAAAATGGAATTAAGCAATTCCGTCAAAGCGGCAATTGTATTATGCCTCGCTTCACTCTTTTGGTCTGGAAATTTCATTGTTGGTAGACTTGCCTCAACAGAGTCGATTATTTCTCCCCTCTCTCTTGGTTTCTATCGATGGCTTATAGCTTTTTTAATCCTTACACCTTTCTGTTTACCTTCCGCTATAAAAGTTTTTCATCTTATTAAAAATCAACCCTTAGTCTTTTTTCTTGTAGTTCTAACAGGACCAACACTTTTTAATACTTTTATTTATATGGGACTTACTTCTACCAAGGTGATTAATGCTCTTTTAATTGTTTCAACTACTCCAATGTTAATCGTATTGTTCAATTTTTTACTATTTAAAATTCAATCATCAAAAATTCAATTTTTAGGAATTTTTATTTCTTTAGTTGGAGTTAGTTATGTAATTACAAAAGGTGATTATAATAATTTTTTCAATTCAGAATTTTATGGAGGAGATATTTTCATTATCATGGCTGTAATAAGTTGGGCTATCTATTCAATTTTTTTAAAAAAAAATAAAACTGGAATTTCAGGACTCTCTTTTCTTTATATATCCTTTGGTTTCACGATCGTATTATTATTTCCCGTTTACCTTTTTGATGTACTTGTTTTAGACCACAGTATCACCATAAACATGGAAACAATGATGACGATTGGCTATACGGGAATTTTTCCAAGTATTTTTTCCTACTTATTTTGGAACATGGGAGTATCGTTAATTGGAGCAAACAAATCAGGGCCTTTTCTTCACTTAATGCCAATTTTTGGCGGAATTCTTGCTTTTTTAGTTTTCCAAGAAACTTTAGAATATTATCATTATGTAGGGATCATTTCGGTCTTCCTTGGCATCATAATTACTAATAAAAAATAGAAATTTGATATAATATAAAATTATAATTTCTATAGGAGGAAATAATAATGGCTAATAAAAAACCAATGAAGAGAAGAGGTTTTCTTAAAGCTGCTGGCGCAACCGTTGCGGCTGCTGCTGCTGTATCTTCTTTTCCAGCTCCTGCAATTTCAGAGGGTCACAAAGAATGGATAGCTTGTTCTGCTTTTGGCAAAACTGGTATACTAGGTGACGCCCTTTCACAATTTGCAGCTTTTGTAAATTCACAATCTAGTAAAGTAAAAATTAAAGTTTATTTTTCTGGAGAACTAGTCCCAGGTCTGGAATCATTAGATGCAGTAAGATCTGGTGCAGCACAAATGGCATACGGAGCTCCTTATTACTGGACAAATATTAGTAATGCAACCTCACTTGTTGCTGCTATGCCTTTTGGTTTAACTGCTCAAGAACAAAATGCTTGGTGTTACTATGGAGGTGGTATTGAAGCCGCTGACGTCGTTTATAATGAATTAGGTGTTAAGTTTTTACCATTAGGTAATACAGGTAATCAGATGGGCGGATGGTACAATAAAGAAATTAAATCCGTTGAAGATTTCCAGGGCCTTAAATTCAGAATGCCAGGAATTGGCGGTAAGGTATTAGAAAAACTTGGTGCTTCAGTAATACTTCTAGCTGGTGGTGATGTTCTTCCCGCTCTTGCCTCAGGAGCAATCGATGGAACTGAATGGATTGGACCTGCAGCAGATTTAGGTAAAGGTCTGCATCAGGCAGCAAAATATTATTACAACCCTGGTTGGCATGAGCCTGCAACTATTCTTGATTGTTCCATTGACTTAAAAGAATGGGAGTCTCTTGATGATGATACCCGAAGTCTTATTACGCAAGCTTCAAAGGCAACAAATATGGAAGTTCTCTCTAGATTTCAAGCTGCTAACGATGGCGCGTATCAGAAGTTGATTAATGAACACGGTGTTCAAATGAGACAAATTCCTGATGAAGTAATGAATAAGATTGGAGAGACTGCAGCAGAAGTTCTAACAGAATATGCTGCTCAAGACTCACAATCACAAGCTTTATTTTCTCATCTTGCGAAGTTTAGATCAACGGTTATTAGATGGACAGGTGTCTCTGAGAAAGAATACTTAAGGATCAGAAATCTTCCTTTTAAATTTCCAAACGCATAATAATTAATAAAGGCCCTCTGTTATAAGGGGGCCTTTTAAAAAATTTTACGAGGTAGCCATGTCGCTATTTCAGGAATAAACCCTACAACAATAATAGCAATTACCTGAATTCCAATATAGGGAATTACTCCTCGGTAGATATTTTTTGTTTGTATTTCAGGTGGGGCTACACCTCTGAGAAAGAAGAGTGAAAAACCAAAGGGGGGAGTTAAAAAACTCGTTTGTAAATTTAATGAGATCATTATACCTAGCCACAGAGGGTCGGCTCCATTTGCAATAAGAACTGGACCAACCAAAGGTACAATTACAAAAATAATTTCAATGTAATCAAGAAAAAAACCTAGAACAAAAATTGCTAGCATTACAATTATGAGTGCCCCAACTTGCCCACCAGGAAGGCCTCCTAATGCATGTTCAATTAGTTCATCGCCATTAAAACCTCTAAAGACTAGAGAGAACATTGAAGCGCCAATTAAAATTACAAATACGAAGGAGCTTAATTTGACCGTGTTAAAAGATACATCTTTTAAATTTTTAAATGTCAATTCACCTTTAGCAAAAGCCAATAATGAGGCACCGGCTGCTCCAACTGAGGCTGACTCAGTGGGCGTAGCGATACCTAGTAGGATAGAACCAAGCACTAATAAAATTAAAATTAATGGAGGAAGAACATTTTTAAATGCTTCAATGTAGATTTCTAATCGTGATCGCGTTGTTTCTATAGGTGGGCAAGATAGTGGATAAATTTTTGCATAAATATAAATAAATAAAATAAACATACAAACCAACATCATGCCTGGCATCATCGCACCAGCAAACAAATCAATTGCAGTTATTGGTTCAGGTGCAAGATTACCAGAAATTAATGC
>JABGXI010000150.1:0-2665 GCA_018675855.1 Flavobacteriaceae bacterium
ACACCACTCAAATTCTTCTTCATTCATACCCTTCCATGCATAAACAGGAATCCCTGCCGCTGCAATTGCTGCTGCTGCATGGTCCTGAGTAGAAAAAATATTACAAGAACTCCAAGTAACGTCTGCACCTAAAGCAACTAGAGTTTCAATAAGGACAGCTGTTTGAATAGTCATGTGCAGACAACCTGCAATTCGCGATCTTTTTAATGGTTGTGATGGTCCATACTCTTGACGTAATGCCATTAATCCTGGCATCTCTTTTTCTGCTAACAAAATTTCTTTTCTACCCCATTCTGCAAGGGAAATGTCTTTTACTTTATAAGATAAGGGTTGTGTAGATTTTGTTTCCATAACTGTATATTTGTATATTATGACTGCAAAAATACAACCTTTCTAAGTAATATCAAATGCCATTAAGCTACAGTGAGATAATTTCAAACGACATTCAAATTTGTATTTGGAAAATTACTGAAGAGGAGATTTTTTTGAGTTCGGGCTTGTCCTTATCAAAAGAAGCATTAGAGCGCCTTTCATCAAGAAAAAGCGAAGTACATAGAAAAGGATATTTAGCCATACGTCAGCTGCTTAAGGGATGTGGTATAGCTCCTGAAACACACCAATATGATAAGCAGGGAGTCCCGTATTTAACTGATGGGAGATACCTTTCAATTACCCATACTAAAAACATGGCAGCAATAGCAATTTCTATTTTTCCAGTTGGGATAGATTTAGAGTATTATCAAGAAAAAATTAAAAAAATTGCTGCCCGATTTTTACATATAGAAGAATCAAAAGATCACTCTAAAACGGATAACATTGAATTTCTCAGTCAAATCTGGACAGCTAAAGAAGCAATTTATAAAGCTTTCAGAACTCCAGGAATTCATTTTAATAAACAGCTTTTAGTTGAACCTTTCCAACCGAGAGCAGCCAGCGGAGTAGGGCATGTTTTACATCAGGATAAAGATTGGCTGTATTCACTAAACTTCCGATATTTTAAAAATTACTGCTTGACACTAGCTTCTCCAAAAATATCAGAAGTATGAACTGGATTTTTGAATTTTTAATAGAACCCTACAATACATATTCTTTAATCAATATTTTGTTAGAAGCAGGAGCAGCAATTTTAGGAATTTTGAGTGTTTGGTATGCCAAACAAAATAAGGTAGCGGTATATCCAACGGGAATGATTTCTACTGGAATTTATGTGTTTTTATTATTTCAAGCTGGATTAGTTGGCGACCTTATGATTAATGCATATTATTTCATAATGAGTATCTACGGTTGGTATTTTTGGACACTTAAAAAAGAAACAACCCTTGTAAATCCAATATCAAGAATGAATACCTATGAAAAGCGATGGTGGTTTATTTTTTTTATGAGTATCATTTTTTTTGTTTCAGGTATTTATATCCTTTTTGACAAATGGAAGGATTGGTCAGCTCCAATTGACACCTTTACTACCGCAATATTCTTTATAGCGATGTGGCTGATGGCCAGAAAGAAAATTGAACACTGGTTTTTTTGGATTACTGGGAACCTTATTTCAATTCCACTTTATATGGCCAAGGGACTCGGCCTTTCCAGTCTCCAGTACCTTATCTTTACAGTTATTGCTATCTTTGGATACATCCAATGGAAAAAAATATTGAACAACAAAAAAGCAACTGCCTAAGGGTCGTTTTATTTGGTCCTGAGTCAACGGGTAAAACAACTATGGCAAAAGCCCTTGCAGAATTTTATAAGACCACTTGGGTTCCTGAGTTTGCAAGAGATTACCTTCAAAAAAAATGGGATAAAGACAAGTCAATTTGCACCCTAAAAGATTTACTAGTGATTGCAGAAGGACAAATGATCTCAGAAAACAAGGCACTTGTAAAGACTAATAAGATTCTTTTTTGCGATACTAATGTTCTAGTCACCCAGGCATGGTCTGAAACACATTTTGATGGATATTGTGATATTCATTTAAAACAACTTTCCGATACCTTTGAATACGATCATTATTTTTTGACAGGAATCGACGTACCCTGGAAAAACGATGACCTTCGTGATAGACCAGAAGAAAGAGACCTTATGTTTCGTCATTTTGAACATCTTTTGAAACAAAAAAACGTGTCTTATTCCTACTTAATTGGACCCCATGAAACTAGATTAAATTCCGCTATTAAGGATATAAATTCTTTAATAAACCAAAGGATAGTATGATGTTCAAGGAAGACTAAAAAAATTTAATTTTTGAGGTACGTTCCTCTGAGTTGGTTCAGCACAAGTAAGGATATCTAAAAAATGGGGAATTTAAAAATAAAAGTATTAGAATGGCCTGGACAATGGAATGGCGAAATGGCAGGATGGAACACTCTTTTTATTGAGCTCCCTTAAGCTACATTTAATTCTGTAAAAATAGTTTCAGATTTATTTTTATAAATCAGTTTTTGGAATACCTTTGCTTTAAATCTCAAAGGGGTGCCGTAAGGCTGAGATCATACCCAACGAACCTGGGCAGGTAATGCTGCCAAGGGAAAATAAACTAGCGTAATTTTTTTAACAAGAATAATTACCCCTTTTATTTGAATAAAATATATTCGAATGAAAATAGTACTCTTTTACTTTTTAATATTTTTAAGCGCTTTTGGGCTTCATGCACAAATACAAAATAAGATTG
>JABGXI010000151.1:0-32596 GCA_018675855.1 Flavobacteriaceae bacterium
AGAATTTATGTCGCTGGCGACACTATTCAATAAATTTACTGATTTACATAAAGGTTGTGAAATTCTTTCAATGGGAATGAGTGGTGACTATCAAATTGCAATTGAAGAAGGTTCTAACATGATTCGTGTAGGTAGTAAAATTTTTGGAGAACGAACTTATTAATTATGTACGCCATACTTGACATTGAAACTACTGGTGGTAAATTCAATGAAGAAGGAATTACCGAAATTGCAATTTATAAATATGACGGGCAAGAAGTAAAAGATCAGTTTAGTAGTCTTATTAATCCTGAAAAAGATATTCAACCTTTTGTTCAAAAACTAACAGGTATTAATGCTAAAATGCTTCGTAATGCTCCTAAATTTTATGAAGTTGCCAAGCGAATTGTAGAAATAACTGAGAATTGTATTTTAGTAGCACACAATGCTTCTTTTGATTACCGTATTCTTCAGACAGAATTTAGAAGACTAGGATTTTCTTTTGAAAGAAAGTCAATATGTACAGTTGAACTAGCGCAAAAACTTATGCCTGAACAACCAGCTTTCAGCTTAGGTAAATTAGTTAGAAATTTAGGGATTCCTTTTTCAGATCAACATAGAGCTCATGGAGATGCAAAAGTAACATTAAAATTATTTGAACTTCTTTTAGAGAAGGATGTCAATAAAGAAATTTTAATCCAACAAATTAAAATAATCAACCCAAATAAAACACCCTCTAAATACATATCAATTATTGAAAAATTACCCTCTGAAATGGGTGTTTATTACCTTCATAATTCAAATAATGATATTATATATATTGGCAAGAGTAATAATATAAAAAAACGTGTTTTAAGTCATTTGACAGGTAGTCACCCTAAATCAATTTCAATCCAAAAAGAAATAGCTCAAATTACTTATTCGCTAACAGGAGGTGAATTAGTTACTCTACTAAAAGAACAAAATGAGATTAAAAATATTAACCCGAGATTAAATCATGCTATGAAATATAGGCTTTTTTCTGTGGGAATATTCCTAGATAATTTCCATGACTATCCTATTTTTAGAATAGAACAAATTAAAAATGACAAAGCATATCTAAGTGTTTTTAAAAATAAAAAAGCAGCCAAAACAGCTCTTCTTAAATGGGCAGATGACTTCAGAATTTGTCTTCAAAAAACAAGCTTATCAACGAACAAAACACCCTGTTTTAATTATGAAATTAATAAATGTGATGGAGCTTGTATTGGCAAGGAATCAATTGATAATTATAATTTTAAAATAGCATCAATAGTTGAATTACATAAATATCCTTACAAAAGTTTTCTTCTTATTGAAAAAGGAAAAAAAGAGGCTGAACAATCTTTTGTTTATGTCGAAAATTTTGTTTTCAAAGGTTATGGATATCATGAACTAAACCATCAAATTAAAAGTAGGGATCAAATTCTTTCAAGATTGATACCAATGGACAATAATCCTGATACTCAAAAATTAATTCACAGCTTTTTAAGACGTAAAAAATTTAAGAAGTTAATACCTTTACCTATATGATTATTTATTCAAATATTATACATCTAGAAGTATGAAGGAGTGGCAACATAAACTTCATGAAATTATTTACGAAGCAGATACCTTTGCAGGTAAACTATTTGATATACTATTATTAGCCTTAATTCTTTTAAGTGTGGTTTTAGTTTCTTTAGAAAGTATTCAATCTGTAGATGAAATTTATCATAATTATATAAATATTGCAGAATGGATAATTACTATTTTATTTACACTTGAGTACATTGCTCGTTTATCATGTGTTACAAATCCTGGTAAATATATTTTCAGTTTTTTTGGATTAATTGATTTATTTTCAACCCTCCCCAAATATTTATCATTATTATTTTTAGGTACACATAGTATGATTGCTTTAAAATCACTTCGATTACTTAGAGTATTTAGAATTTTGAAACTTACCCATTTTGTAGGTGAATCTAATACTCTTATTAAAGCACTTAAAGCAAGTAAAACAAAAGTTTTGGTTTTTGTTTACGGTGTGCTAATATTATGTGTCATTTTTGGGACTATCATGTACTTAGTTGAGAGTGCTGATAGTGGATTTACAAGTATTCCTAAAAGTGTTTATTGGTGTATTGTAACTCTTACTACTGTTGGCTATGGTGATATTGCTCCCATAACACCAATAGGTCAATTTATTGCATCATTTATTATGATCATGGGATATGGTATCATTGCTGTGCCCACAGGTATAGTAACTGCTGAAATGACTAAAAAAATTAATGTAGATATTAATACCCAAGCTTGTCCTCACTGCCTTATAAGCGAACATAAGGAAGATGCTATATACTGCCATCAATGTGGAAAAAAATTAAATCATGTCAATTAAAACTCTAATTTATATTGCAGGACCTACTGGCGTTGGAAAGACTAAATTAAGTCTTGAAATAGCAAAATTATTTGATACCGATATAATCTCATGCGATTCTAGACAGTTTTATAAAGAAATGAATATAGGTACAGCAGTTCCAACTAGCGAAGAACTAAATGAAGTTCAACACCATTTAATACAGCACAAATCCATTCACGACAAATATACCGTTGGAGACTTTGAAAAAGAAGCTATTAAAACATTAGACTTTCTTTTTAAGAAAAAAGATAATGTAATTATGGTTGGAGGATCGGGAATGTATGCAGATTCTTTAATGTTTGGATTAGACTCTTTCCCTAAAATATCCCCTGAGATTAGAAATCAAATCAAATTATTTTATAAATCTCATGGTCTAAAAGGTCTACAGGAACTTTTATTACAAAAAGATCCAAAATATTATACCCGTGTTGATATTAAAAATTCCACAAGACTAATTAGAGCTATAGAGGTCTGCATTGCTTCTGAAAAACCATATTCATCTTTCCTTGGAAAAGAAAAAAAACCAAGAAACTTTGTCTCAAAAATGGTTATTTTACATCGCCCAAGAAAGGATTTATACGAACGAATTAACCACCGCGTGGATCAAATGATAGAAGTAGGATTAATAAAAGAAGCGCAAAAATTACTTCCAAACAAAGATCTTTCACCTTTAAAAACTGTTGGTTATAAAGAACTCTTTCCTTGTTTTGAAGGAAAAGAAGCTACTCAAGAAAGCATTTCAAAAATAAAGAAAAACACTAGACGCTATGCAAAACGTCAAATAACTTGGTTTAAAAAGTATAATAATGCTTTGTCTTTTCCTGCAGATACTGAAGCTAAAGTAATTTATGAATTACTAACCTCTTAGTTGACTAAAGTTATTTAGTGATATTTTCAAAAAAAAATCTACATTATTAAATTTTTTACAACGCCCTTTATTATGATTTTATTAAAGTTTTGAGTAACAAAAAAGAAAATTAAATTTTAACATTCTGTCTAATTGAATAATTCATTATTTAATATGAATTATTATGGCAATGCCATTGAATAAAAAATTATTTTAAATATTCAGAAACATTCTTTTGAATTCGTTGTTGGATATTATCTATTGATGCTTTTTTAAAAGAAAGTCCTGTAATTTTTTCATATAACTCAATATAACGTTGTGAAATAGAATTAATTAATATCTCATCCATTTTCGGAATTTTCTGTCCTTCAAGTCCCTTAAATCCATTACTTATAAGCCATTGCCTTACGAATTCTTTGGATAATTGTTTTTGTGGCAAACCTTCTTTTTGCCTTTTATCATATCCTTCTTCATAAAAATAACGTGAGGAGTCTGGAGTATGAATTTCATCTATTAAAAGAATTTTTCCAGTACTACTTTTACCAAATTCATATTTTGTATCAACTAAAATGAGACCTTGTTTTTTAGCAATTTCACTACCTCTTTCAAAAAGCTGTTTAGTATATTTTTCTAAAAGATTATAATCTGTTTCATTTACAATACCCTTAGAAATTATTTCTTCTCTGGAAATGTCTTCATCATGACCTTCTTCTGCTTTTGTTGAAGGTGTAATTATTGGAATATCAAAGCGATCATTTTCATTCATTCCTTCTTGCATTCTAACTCCACATAAAACTCTACCTCCTTTTTTATATGTTCGTGCAGCATGACCTGATAAATATCCTCTAATGACCATTTCAATTCTAAATGGTTTACAAGAAATTCCAATAGAAACGTTCGGATCAGGTGTTGCTTCTAACCAGTTTGGAACAATGTCTGAAGTTGCTTTTAACATTTGATTAGCAATTTGATTCAAAATTTGACCTTTATATGGAATTCCCTTTGGCATTACAACATCAAAGGCAGAAAGTCTATCTGTAGCTACCATTAATAGTAAATCATTTTGAATGTGATATACCTCTCTTACTTTTCCAGTATATTTTGAATTTAATCCTTCTATTTGAAGATTAGTATCCATTAGTGTTTTTGGAATCATCAATTTTCGTGTTCAATACTTTTATAAGCTTCAATTACTTTTTTAACTAATGGATGACGAATAACATCTTTGTCATCTAGATGAATAATTTTGATTCCTTTAGTATCTTTTAAAATTAAAAGAACTTCTTTAAGTCCAGAAATTATGCGTCTTGGCAAATCAATTTGACCTGGGTCACCTGTAATCATAAATTTAGCATTCTTACCCATTCTTGTTAAAAACATTTTCATTTGAGCATGAGTAGTATTTTGAGCCTCATCAAGAATTACAAATGCATTATCTAAAGTCCTTCCTCTCATAAAAGCCAAAGGCGCTATTTGAATAATTCCTTTTTCTATATAACTTTTTAATTTTTCACTAGGAATCATATCCCTTAAAGCATCATATAGTGGTTGCATGTATGGATCGAGCTTTTCATTTAAGTCTCCAGGAAGAAAACCTAAATTCTCTCCAGCCTCAACAGCTGGACGAGTTAATATGATACGTTTGACTTTTTTTTCTTTTAAAGCACTAACTGCAAGAGCAACGCCAGTATATGTTTTTCCAGTGCCAGCAGGTCCAATAGCAAAAACCATATCATTCCCATGCATTGAATCCACAAGTTTTTTTTGATTAAAAGTTTTGGCCTTAATAACCTTCCCCCCCACACCATGAAGAATAACAGATTCAGTTCCGTTGTTTAATTCATTTTTTTGATCATTATTAGCCATAACGATACGCTCTATAATCTCGTCGTTTAATTTGTTAAACTTTATAAAATGTTGAGTTAGCATTGATATTCGCATTTCAAATTCTTTGAGAATGATGGGCTCCCCGTAAACTTTTAATGAATTCCCTCTTGCAACAATTTTAATTTTAGGAAAATACGTTCGAAGTTTAGCAATATTGGAATTTTGATCCCCAAAAAAATCTCTCGTATTTAGCTCAGTTAAATCAATTTTTATTTCATTCAAAGGCTACTAATTTAAAATGAATTATTTTTGTTTCTCAGGCTTAAACCTGCCCATAAAAATAGAATAATTTTAATTAATTAAATATTTAATCTTCACTTTATGACCTTCGTAACTTTAACGACAGATTTTGGACAAAAAGATTATTCTATTGCTGTAATAAAAGCTGCGCTTTTAAGTCAAATCCCTGGGGTAAATATTATCGATATATCTCATCAAATTAGTCCATACAATCATTCAGAAACTGCATATATTTTAAAAAATTCATATGCAGCATTTCCAAAGGGAAGTATTCATATTATTGGCGTTGAATCAGAATTTACACAAGAAAACATTCACTTGGCAATGGAGTTTGATGGCCATTTTTTTATTGGTGCAGATAATGGAATTTTTTCGTTGATTAAAGAAGAATTAAAATCAACTAAAATTGTAGCTATTAACATTCACAAATCAGTAATTACATCTTTTCCTGTTCTAGATGTATTTATTAATGTAGCAGCTCACATATCTAGAGAGGGAGCACTCGAAGTAATAGGATCTCCTGTTAATGAAATACGTCAATTAACGAACATTAAACCTGTAATCAATCCTGAGAGAAATAAAATATTAGGAAGTGTCATTTATATCGATAATTATGGAAATGTGGTTACAAATATTACTGAAAAACTTTTTAATAAAATTGGAAAAACTAGAAATTTTATGATTTTAGCACGTACACTTAAATTTCGTAAAATACATAATAGCTACGGAGGCTCAATTGATTTTAGTTTACCCAAAGAAAAAAGAGAGGAAGATGGAAAAAAATTAGCTTTGTTTAATTCTGCAGGACATTTAGAATTAGCGGTATATAAAAGTAATCCTCTAACTGTTGGGAGTGCTAGCTCTCTTTTTGGTCTAAACTACCGAGATCCCATAACTATAGAATTTGATTAATATGTTAAATATCGCTCGAAGAGAATTTTATTATTTTTTCAGTAATCCAATTGGTTATTTAGCAATAGGGGTTTATTTAATAATAAGCACCTTATTGCTTTGGTTTTTTGAAAATCCTTTTAACATACTCACTATGGGCTTTGGAAGTTTATCAACCTTTTTTGAGCTTTCACCTTGGCTTTTTTTATTACTTATTCCAGCTCTTAGTATGCGTAGTTTTTCTGAAGAGCATACTACTGGAACTTTTGAGTTATTAATAACAAAGCCATTAAATGCCATTGATATTTATTGCGGAAAACTTCTTGGAATTACAGCTGTATTTTCGATTGCATTGCTTCCTACTATTTCAAATGTTATTGTAATTTACAACCTATTAACTCCAGATTCATTCATAGACTGGGGGAGTATAGTTGGTTCTTACATTGGTTTAATTGGAGTAGGCTTTCTTTTTTTAGCGTTAAGCCTATGCAGTTCTCTTTTAATTAAAAATCAAATTGCATCCTTTCTTGTGTCAGTTTTAGCCTGTTTTACACAATTTTATTTATGGTCATTTCTAGCTGATTTAAGTGGATATAATTGGGTTCATAAAGTGCTTTCAAACTATGGAATTCAATCCCATTATTTAAGCATAAGTAGAGGCGTATTAACACTTAAGGCCATTGTTTATTTTATAGGCCTTTTTGTAAGTATTTCTTGTCTTAGTATTTTGTTAATTAAAAATAATGAAACTCCTAAAAGAGCTTTCAAGACTCCATTACTAATTATTTTTTTCACAATATTATTAACCAATTTAAGTAATGTATCTAATATACAAATTGACCTTACAGAAGATCAGCGTTATAGCTTAGCAGAGTCGACAATTAATAAACTTAACAACCTTGAACAACCATTGCGAATAGATGTTTTTTTAGAAGGTGAATTACCCGGACCCTACGTTAGTTTCAGAAATGAAGTAGATGCTGTTATCGCTCAATTTAAAAATCAGTCTAATCAAATTCTTATTAATTATAACAACCCTTTTGATTTTGGAACTAAGGAGCAAATAATTAAGGAAATGCAAGAATATGGTATGAGCCCTGAAACTGTTATTGAAAATAAAGATGGAAAACGAAATGAGAGTATTGTTTTTCCTTGGATTATTGTTAATAGTGGTGAACGCTCAGAACGAATTTCTCTCATTCAGAATCAATTAGGTGACAAACAAAAAATTAAATTAACACGTTCATTGCAACAATTAGAATATCAAATAATGGATGGAATTCATAAAATAACACTAAAAAGTAAACCAACTATTGCTATTCTTACCTCACATCAAACTTCTGAAAATATAAAAATAGCTGATCTTTTAAAAAGTCTTCGCCCTTATTATAACTTGGCTTCGTTTAATCTTAAAGAAGAAGGTTTAACCGATCAAAAAAGTTTAGAAAACTTAAATCAATTTGATCTTTTATTGGTATCAAATCCTAAAGAAGAATTTACGAGAAATGAAAAATACATTTTAGACCAATTTAGTCTAAACGGAGGGAGTCAATTTTGGATGATAGAAGGCTTGAATATTGATATTGAAAGTCTTTTCAATTCAAAAGGAAAAACCCAAGGTTTTCCTAGAAATTTAAATTTAGATGATTACTTCTTTAACTATGGGATTAAGATTCAAAAGAAAATCCTTCAAGATCTTTATAATGCGCCTATAGTTTTAGCAAGTGGCTCAAACGAAAATACTCAATATATACCATACCCCTGGCCATACTATCCTGTTTCTAAACCAGAAAATAGCTCTCAAATTGGAAAAGATATTGGGCCTATTATTACAAAATTTGTAAGTCCAATTGACACCCTTAGTAATAATTTATTAAAAAAACCAATTTTAAAATCATCGAAATTCACTAAATCTATAAGTGCATCTAAATTAATTTCATTGGAACTTGCTAGCCAGAAAAATGAACCTTCTAGTTTTAATGAGCCTGATAAAATTCTTGGCTTAACTGTAGAGGGGAAAACCGCATCATTATTTAAAAATAGAATTAAACCAATAAACCTTAAAAATTCAAAGGAAGAGGGTCCTGTGAAAATGATAATTTTTGGTGATGGGAATCTTGCAGAAAACCAGACTGATAATGGAGTTCCTTTAAGCTTAGGTTATGATAAATGGACTAATAATTTTTATTCTAATAAAAATTTAATTATGAATTCAATTCATTATTTAACTGGTAACAATGTCAGATTATCTTTACGTAAAAAAACATGGCAAGTTGCTTTTTTAGACGAGCAAAAAATAATTCGAAATATAACTAATTGGAAAATAAGCTTATTATTACTTCCACTTTTATTGGGTATAGGAATTGGGTGGATTAACCATAGAATTAGAAGTAAACAGTTATTAGTATAACTGTTAATAAGTTTCTTTTAGGATTCAGACCAATTCAAATATCTTTGATGTAAATATTTAATATGAAATTTATTGTTTCTAGTGCTTCCCTTCTTAAAGAACTTCAAATGTTAGGAGGAGTAATTAATAGTACCAATACCCTTCCTATTTTGGATAATTTTCTATTTAAAATTAATGGAAATAAATTGACTTTAACTGCTTCTGACCTTGAAACTACTTTTTCAACGTCTATTATGGTTGAGTCTGAAAGCAATAGTTTGATTGCTCTTCCTGCAAGATTATTACTAGATATATTAAAAACTTTTCCAGAACAACCTCTAACGTTTGTTAAGACCGAAAAAAGTACAGTTGAAATAAGTGCAAATAATGGTAAATATGCTTTAGCTTATGTTGAGGGAGAGGAATTTCCTAAATCATCCGAGGTAAGTGATGCAAAAACAACGGTATTGAACAGCAAAATTCTTCATACTGCAATAAATAATACCTTGTTTGCAAGTGGAAATGATGATTTACGCCCTGTTATGAGTGGAGTCTTTTTTCAGTTCTCCACTGAATCCTTAACCTTTGTAGCTACTGATGCTCATAAACTTGTTAAATACACACGTACTGATGTTACATCTGATGACACTTCAGAGTTTATAATGCCCAAAAAACCTTTACAATTATTAAAAGGTATTTTACTGGGCTCTGAAAATGAAATATCTATTGAATACAACGAAACCAACGCACAATTCAGTTTTGGAGAATCAACGCTTACTTGTCGATTAATTGATGGTAAATATCCAAATTATGAAGCTGTTATTCCTAAAGAAAATCCAAATCAAATGCAGCTTGGTCGTGTTGATTTTTTAAATTCGGTTAGAAGAGTAAGTATTTTTTCTAACAAAACAACACATCAAATTCGTTTAAAAATTGCAGGAGCTGCATTACAAATTTCTGCTGAAGATTTTGATTATAGTAATAGTGCTGAAGAACGTTTAGATTGTGATTATCAAGGTGAAGATATTCAAATTGGATTTAATTCTCGTTTCCTAATTGAAATGCTCAATAATATGGAATCTGATAATATTAAACTTTCCATGTCACTTCCAAATAGGGCAGGTATCATATCTCCGTTAGATCATACAGAAGAAGGAGAGAATATTACCATGCTCGTAATGCCAGTTATGCTTAATGATTAATTATATAAACACTTTACTATTGTTTTACAAAACCCTTCATTATCACTTCAGATAATCGCTTATAGGTGCCGTTTTCAAGTTTTTCTCTGATTCCAGAAAACGCTTTTAATGTAATCTTGATGTCTTCCATTGTATGTGTTGCCGTTGGGATAAGTCTTAATAAAATTAATCCTTTAGGGATTACTGGATAAACAACAATAGAACAAAATATTCCAAAATTTTCACGAAGATCTTTTACTAATGCCATGGCTTCAGGGATACTTCCCTTTAAATAAACTGGTGTAACGCAACTTTGAGTAGTGCCAATATCAAAACCACTTTCTTTTAACCCATTTTGTAAAGCATCGACATTCTTCCATAACTTAATTTTAAATTCAGGACGAGTTCGCAACATATCTAGTCGCTTTAATGCTCCTTTTACTAATTGCATTTGCAAAGATTTAGCAAACATTTGAGAGCGCATATTATATTTTAAATAATCAACAATTTCTTTCTCAGCAGCGACAAATGCACCAGTTGAAGCCATTGATTTAGCAAACGTAGCAAAATAAACATCAATTTGATCCTGAACACCTTGTTCATTTCCAGCTCCTTTTCCACTTTCGCCAAGGGTACCAAAACCATGCGCATCATCTACTAAGAAACGAAAATTATATTTCTTTTTTAAAGCAATAATTTCCTTTAATCGACCTTGCTCACCTCGCATTCCAAAAACACCTTCAGATATAACTAAGATACCACCTCCAGTTTGATCTGCTAACTTCGTAGCACGTTGTAAATTTTTTTCAAGACTAATAACATCATTATGTTTAAAGGTAAATCGTTTCCCAATGTGAAGACGAACACCATCAACAATACAAGCATGAGCATCTACATCATAAACAATCACGTCATCTTTTCCGACTAAAGTATCTATAGTTGACAAAATTCCTTGGTATCCAAAATTTAATAAATAAGCAGCTTCTTTATCTACAAATTTAGCTAACTCATTTTCTAATTGCTCATGTAAATCAGTATGACCTGACATCATACGGGCACCCATTGGATAGGCTGATCCGAATTCTGCAGCTGCTTCTGCGTCTACCTTCCTAACTTCAGGCTGATTTGCTAATCCTAAATAATCATTAACACTCCAGGTAATTACCTCTTTCCCTTTAAATTTCATTCTATTGGAAATAGGTCCTTCTAACTTTGGAAACACAAAATAGCCTTCTGCTTGTGAAGCCCACTTTCCAAGTGGTCCTTTGTTTTCGTATATTCTATTAAATAAATCTCTCATTTTATAGTTGTAAGATCGTTTATAAATTGAATGTTATTTTTTGATTCATTAACGGAATCAAAAAATCCTTGTGCTGCCATCCATTCTTCATTATATATTTTGCTCATATAACGTGAACCATGGTCAGGGAAAATGACAACAACTTTACTGTCCTCATCAAAATATTTTTCTTCTACTAATTGGTGAATCGCTTGCATAGCAGCACCGGATGTATAGCCAACAAACATCCCCTCAGTCCGAGTAATGTTTCTGGCTGTATGAGCACTTGATTCGTCTGTAACTTTTACAAACAAGTCAATTACATCAAAATGAGTGGAAGACGGAATTAAACTTTTTCCCAATCCTTCAATCCGATATGGATATATCTCATTAGGGTCTAGTTCTTGTGTTTCATGATACTTTTTCAAAACAGAACCATATGCATCGACTCCAATAACTTTAATATTTCGATTTTTTTCTTTTAAAAACTTAGCACAGCCTGAAATAGTTCCTCCCGTTCCACTACTTGCAACAAGATGAGTTATTTTTCCATTTGTTTGCTCCCAAATTTCTGGACCTGTAAAACGATAATGTGCCTCAACATTAAGTTCATTAAAATATTGATTGATATAAACAGAATTTTTGATTTCACTATGTAATTTTTTAGCTACTTCATAATAAGATCTTGGATCATCAACTGGAACATTAGCTGGACAAACATGAACTTTAGCTCCCATTGAGCTTAACATGTTAATCTTATCTTTTGAAGATTTTGAACTAACTGCTAGAATACAATTATATCCTTTAATTATAGATACCATCGCTAAACTAAAACCTGTATTTCCTGAAGTAGTTTCTATAATAGTAGCTCCTGGCTTTAAAATTCCTTTGCGTTCTGCTTCTTCAATAATATATTTAGCAATTCTATCTTTATTTGAATGACCCGGATTAAAAGCCTCGAACTTCGCAAAAAAGGATCCTTTATAATCTTTTACAGCTCTATTTAATCGAATTAAAGGTGTGTTTCCAATCAACTCTAATATGTTTTGATAGGTATTCACATGTCCATTCATACTATGTGTTTTAAAACAAAATTTTTGCAAATTTAATCAAAAATTATTAGTTTAATTTCCCTTCTAACTCTAGCATGAAAGTATATTCTTTTGCTACATCTTTTAAGGCATCAAATCTACCTGAAGCACCACTATGTCCAGCCTCCATGTTAGTGTCTAAAAATAAAACAGTGTTATCAGTTTTTAATGTTCTTAATTTGGCTACCCATTTTGCTGGCTCCCAATATTGCACTTGAGAATCATGAAATCCTGCAGTAACTAATAGATTTGGGTAGGCTTGTTTTTTAATATTGTCGTAAGGAGAATAAGACTTCATATAGTGATAATATTCTTTATTATTAGGATTTCCCCATTCATCATATTCTCCTGTAGTTAATGGTATGGTGTCATCCAACATCGTAGTTACTACATCTACAAAAGGGACTGCTGCTATTACACTTTTGTATAATTCTGGAGCTTCATTTACAATAACTCCCATTAAGAGTCCTCCCGCTGAACCTCCGACTGCATGAAGATGCGAAGCGCTAGTATAGTTTTCTTTAATTAAATATTTTGAGCAGTCTATAAAGTCATTAAAAGTATTTTTCTTTTTAAATAATTTTCCATCTTCATACCATTGACGACCTAAATACTCACCACCTCTAACATGAGCAATTCCAAAAATAAAACCTCTGTTTAACAAGCTTAAGCGACTACTTGAAAAACTAGGGTCAACTGTTGAACCATAGGAACCATAGGAATATAAAAGAAATGGTGTTTCAGAACTGGGTTGAGTATTTTTATGGTGCACTATAGAAATTGGAATGTTTAAACCATCTCGTGATGTTGACCAAATACGTTTTTCAACATAATTATTTGGATCAAAATTTTGATCCATAATTTTAGTTTGCTTGAGTAATGTTGAAGTTTTTTTAACCATATCATATTCAAAGAGACTACTTGGTGTAGTAAGTGATGTATAGCCATAACGTAATTTCGTTGAATCAAAATTTGGGTTATAACCGCTATATAAATCATATGTTTCGCCTCTGATTGGTAAGTAATAATCTTCTGTTCCATCCCATCGCATAATTCGTATTTTCGTTAAACCCTTAATACGTTCTGTTAAAACACAATATTCTTTAAAAATCTCAATATCTTCTAGCAATACATCTTCACGATGTGCTAAAATTGTTTGCCATTCATCAATATTTGTTTTTGAAGTAAGTGTTTTAGATAACTCGAAATTTAAGGCCTTATTTTTATTACTTAAAATATAGAAGTGATCTTTAAAATGATCTACACTATATTCAAGTCCACGTATTCTTGCCTGAATAACTTGGAATGGACTAAGTGGCATATCTGACTTTATAAATTGGGTTTCGGTAGTAAGTGTACTGTATGACGAAATATAAATGTATTCGGTTGATTTAGACTCACTTACATATACCGAAAAAGTTTCGTCTTTTTCATTAAAAACTAATACGTTATCATTTTCAGGATTATTAATATTATGTCTTAAAATACTTTCAGAACGAAGCGTTTCTGGATTTTTATAAACATAAAAGAAATGTTTATTATCCGACGCCCAAGCTGATCCACCTGTAGTGTTTTCTATTTTAGTTGGAAGAATTTGGCCACTATTTAAATCCTTCACATAAATTGTATATTTTCTTCGTGACTCTAAATCAACTCCATATACAACTTTTGAATTGTCAGGACTAATATTTAATCCTACTAAACGAAAATAATCATAATCTTTAGCCATTTCATTACAGTCAAAAAGAATTTCTTCTTTAGCATCTAAAGACTTTTTTTTACGCGTATAGATGGGATATTGTTGTCCCTTTATAAAACGTGTGATGTACCAGTAATTGTTATAAAAATAAGGTACCGATTCATCATCTTTTTTCATACGAGACTTTAACTCTTCAAATAAATTTTTTTGAAATGACTGTGAACTAGTTGTCATTTTTTTTAAATAATCATTTTCCCGCTCAAGATAATCAACTACTTCAGGGTTATCACGTTCTTTAAACCAGAAATAATCATCAACTCTCAAATCATCATGTTCTTTTAATTGATAAGGAATTTTATCTGCTACAGGAGGTAATATGTTGGTGTCAAAATTCATAGATGATTTTTTTTTACATGTCGAAAATATGGCTACAAAAATCAAACTTGTAATTAATATATAGCTACGCATATCCATTCATTTTTATTAAAGTTGTTAACACATAATCATGATGATTTTGAGTATAATCTCTGTGAGTAACCATTCTTAATTTTCCCTTTCCCAAAGAAATTATATCAATTCCATTTTTATTTAAATCTTTAATAAATTCAGACTCTGAAATATTTTCAATTAGAGAAAATATTAAAATATTAGTTGCAACAGGCTCAATATTTTTAACAAAGTCCCTCATTTGTAAAACATCACCTAGCTCTTTGGCTTTTCTATGGTCTTCTTTGAGATCTTTTAGTTGATGATTAATGGCATAAATTCCTGCTGCTGCCAAATATCCAACTTGACGCATACCACCTCCAAGTATTTTTCTGTAACGAATTGCTTGTTTAATATGTTGCTTTGATCCCAATAACAATGATCCAACTGGACACCCTAGCCCTTTGCTTAAACAAACTGAGATCGTATCAAAAACCCTTCCAAAATCAGCTGGTGTTTCCTTAGTAACTTCTAAAGCATTCCATAATCGAGCTCCGTCTAAGTGTAAAGCTAAATTATGCTGATCACACAACTCTTTAATTGCAATAATTTCGTCAAAATCATATACAGCTCCTCCTCCTTTATTAGTGGTATTTTCAAGACATACCAAGGTGGTTTTTGGACTGTGATAAAAATCTGGCGGATTTATTACTTTTTTAATTTGATCAGCAGTAATACGACCCCTATTTCCAGGAATTAATCGACATGAAACACCCGAATTAAAGCTTACCCCGCCTCCTTCATAATTATAAACATGAGCATAATGATCACATATTAATTGATCCCCAGGTTGTGTATGAATTTTTATTGCTGTTTGATTGGTCATAGTCCCAGAAGGAAAAAATAAAGCATCTTCCATCCCAAAAAGCGTTGCCACTTCTTTTTCTAATTTGTTTACGGAAGGATCTTCCTTAAAAACATCATCACCAACTTCTGCTGCAATCATAGCTTCAAGCATTTCCTTAGAAGGTTTTGTTACAGTATCACTTATTAAGTTGACTTTCATTCGTTAAGATTAAATTTAAAAAATATCCAGTGTTAATAATCACATGAAAAAGAACCAATAGGTGAACCATCAGGAAGTCTTTTCGATGAGGTTAGATTAAAACCAGAGGGATTATCAAAGTAATTTTGAATTTCCATTCGATAAAAATTTGAAAAATTAGCTTCTGACTGCCCAGCTAACCAGCGATCCAATGTTTCTAATTGCTCATATATAATTGCCTTTGTAATATTGCTTGCCAAAGAGTTTTGCCCCAATTGCATTAAATGTTTTAAAATAGAACCCTTAACGATTTCATTAAGTTGATTTTCATGAGTATCACGAAGTGTCTTTTTAAAATGATTGTTAACCAATATATTCAATGTTTCTTTTAAGGATAGTTGATTTTTATCAAAACCAAATTGCATTACCAATCTATTTGCACGTTCTGGATGCAACAACATTCCAATAAGCGCATCACTCAAACTTGTTGCAATTCCTATATAGTCAAAAGTTACACCCGTTTGTGATAAAAAGTTTTCACGGGTTCGAGGATTTGAAAAAGATCGTGGATGAAGTAATTTATTTAAGTGTGATGGGATTTTTAATGCTTTAGGATTTAAGGTATTTAAATACTCTAATAATGCATTACGCTGTTGTATCGGACTAACAACTTTAACAGAAGAAGGAATTGGTCCCTTAACAGCATAATTATAATCAACACCACCAATCATTTTCACAACAGCTTCAACTTGATAACGATGTAAAAGATACATTGGTACAAATAAATCCTCAAGATCACTATAAGGAGCACCTTCTTTAATGTGATTTAATGATAATTGATTTAATGCTTTGGATCTAATCTGCATTAAAGAATTTAATTCATCTGTTGCGGAAGACCCATTATCCCATAAATGTGCTTTTGGATGTGCTCCTCCTATTGGCCGTGCATCATTATCACTTATGAAAAGATGACCTTCTCTAAGAGAGTTTTCTAGCAGTAAATTTAATTCTTTTGATTCATCTATGTCATCAGGAAAATCACTGTAAGCATATCCCACACTTACTTTGTCCCAACTCCCTATTCCGTTTTCATATGCTTTTGAATAATTTATTTTATCATTTTCTAGGGTTAAATAAGGATGAGGGTAATCCATTACTGAGGTACGTGATTTTGCACTTGCTGCAAAATTATGTGCAAAACCTAACGTATGCCCTATTTCATGTGCAGATAATTGACGTATTCTAGCCAATGCTAATTCGAGAGCTGCATACTCTTTGTTATTAGTTGGGTCAAAAGGTGCCTCTGTGAGACCTAAGGCAATCATAAAATCTTGTCTTATCCTCAGACTTCCTAAACTCACGTGGCCTTTTATGATTTCTCCAGTCCTAGGATCTGCAACGCTAGAGCCATAACTCCACCCTCTAGTTGAACGATGTACCCATTGAATCACATTATAACGAACATCTAATGGGTCTGCATCATCAGGTAAAATTTTTACCTGAAAAGCATCTTTATATCCTATACTTTCAAAGGCCTGGTTCCACCAACTTCCACCTTCTATAAGAGCAGAACGAACTGGTTCTGGTGTTCCATTATCTAAGTAGTAAATAATTGGCTCAATGGCTTCACTATTTTCTGCAGAGGGATCTTTCTTTTCCAGACGATGACGATAGATGTATTGCTTTTGAGTAGATTCATTTACAGGTGAAGAATAATCATAAAAAGATAAAGCATTGACACCTGAACGTGGATCAAATTTACGTGTTTCATAATCAGAATCTGGTAATGAGACAAAGGAGTGATGCTGATTCACAGTAATTGCATTTGGAGTTGGTGAAACAGAACGCAATAAATTTCCTGGATCACTCCCAGTAAAGGTTAATAACATATCAAATTCAATGTTCAAAGGGAATGCTTTAGTTCTGTCTAAATAAACAGCAGATCTGCCTTTATCGATCTTAAAAGTTCCTTGCTTACGTTGTTTTAGCCTCTTGCTAACCCCATGAGCATCTTCTAATAAGAAAGATGTTAAATTAATTATGTAGGATCCATTGATCATTTCTTCAATTGGAAAACTATACAGAACAGACTTTGCAAATGCCTCCTTAATGGATCGTTGCTCTAAAGGGTTGTCTGAGGTAGATCGGTATTTTAAATTGGGTTGAACCAGTAATAATTTATTCCCAGTTTTTGTGAAATAAACAATACGTTCATTTCCCAATTGGCCACGATCCAAACCAATATCATTACTTCCAATTCCTTGACTTAAGCTATTTACGTAAAGAAACTCTTGATCTAATTTATCTACTGATAAAAATAGTTGATCTTTTTGAGAATGATAATTAAAATTAAAAAAACCAGTATACAGCTCGGTGTTATCAAGTAGAGATGTATTGATTAAATCTTTGTTTTTATCTCCTTTTTTTTGAGCATTGAGTCCAAAAGAAAATATAAATAGTGTAGCTATTGCAAGCTTTACTCTTGTCATATAAATAAATTTAATGAATTTAAAACTACTAAAAACAAATTAAAGAGAAGGATATCCCATTTTTATTTATCAACCAAAAAAAATGTAATTAGAAGGAATTAGTTAGCCTTCCATTTCTATCGAATACTCTAACCATTGATTAGTTTTTTCCTCTAAAGTATTTTCCAATTCTTTTAATAAAATAGAAAGTTCTTTTATTTCTTCAGCACTCATTGTTTCATCAGCAAAACGATTTTGAAGAGACAACTTTTTAAGTTCTATTTTTCTTATATTCTTTTCTAGTTTATTAAAAGATTGCTGGTCTTTGTATGACATTGAGGTCTTAGTTGATTCTTTTAACTTCCAATCTTTTTTTGTTTTTTTTTCTTCAATTAATTTGGTTGAATGAGTTTCTCCTTCGTAGGCACGATAATCAGAATAATTACCTGGAAAATCTTCAATAATACCTTGTCCTTTCAAAACAAAAAGATGGTCAACAATTTTATCCATAAAATAACGATCATGAGACACGACCAATAAACAACCTGGAAAATCTAATAGAAAACTCTCCAAAACATTGAGTGTAACAATGTCTAAATCATTTGTAGGTTCATCGAGAATTAAAAAATTAGGATTCTGAATAAGAATAGTACATAAATATAAGCGCTTACGCTCACCTCCGCTGAGTTTTTCAACAAAGTCATACTGTTTTTTACGATCAAATAAAAAACGTTCTAATAGTTGCTGAGCAGATATTTTTTTGCCTTTTTTCAATGGTATAAACTCTCCGAATTCTTGAATAACCTCAATGACCTTTTGTCTTTCTTTAACTTTTATTCCGTTTTGAGTGTAGTAACCAAATTTTAATGTTTCACCACGAATGATTTTTCCTGAATCAGGTTTAATGGCATCAGTAAGTAAATTTAAAAAAGTAGATTTTCCTGTTCCGTTTTTACCTATAATTCCAATACGATCATTTCTTTGAAAGTTATAATCAAATTGATCTAAAATTATATTGTCTTTAAAGGCTTTTGAAACTTTATGCATTTCAATCATTTTAGAACCTAGACGTTCCATATTGATTTCTAATTGAACTTCGTGATCATTTCTCCGTTGTTTAGTTTTTTCTTTTATAACTTTAAAATCATCAATTCTTGATTTTGATTTGGTAGTACGCGCTTTTGGCTGTCTTCGCATCCATTCCAATTCTTTTACAAAATGACGTTTAGTTTTATGAGCCATAGTTTCCTCATGAGAAATTCTTATAGCTCGTTTTTCTAGATAATATGAATAACTTCCTTTATAGGTGTATAACTCACCTTCGTCCAATTCAATAATTTCATTACATACTCGTTCCAAAAAATAACGGTCATGGGTAACCATAAGTAGGGTCATCTTTTCTTTTATAAAGTATGCTTCTAGCCACTCAATCATTTCCATATCCAAATGATTAGTGGGTTCATCTAAAATTAAAAGGTCAGGCTTTTCAAGAAGAGATGTACAAAGAGCAAGACGTTTTCTTTGTCCTCCTGAAAGAGTAGAAACTTTCATTTTTAAATCTCCTAATTTGAGTTTGCTAAGCATCTGCTTATATTGAGTTTCGAAATCCCAAGCTTCATGTTGATCCATTGCCTCAAAAGCATTTTGATATCCTTCAGAATCTTCTGGATTTAAAAGTGCTTTTTCATACACAGCTATCACCTTAAGAGTTTTGTTATCTGAACCCAATATGGTCTCCTCCACTGTTAAATTAGTATTTAATTTTGGGTCTTGAGCGAGATAAGAAATATGAGTTCCTTTTCTAAAATTAACCTCTCCCGTGTCTGATGTGTCTTGCTGAGCAATGATTTTTAATAGAGTAGTTTTACCACTTCCATTTTTAGCTATGAAGGCAATTTTTTGACCTTTACTAATTCCAAAGGAAATAGGTTCAAAAATAATTCGTTCTCCATATGATTTCGAAACGCCTTCTACAGAAAGTAGGTTCATATATAATTTACTTTAATTTTCTGTAAAAGTACGTATTAAGATTAGGAGAATTGAAAATCTACAATAGATTTAATTTTTAAATAAAGAGTTGTTTTACACTAGTAAATAACAGATTTCCTTATTTTTATATTTTAAAAAAAACATATGATTTCAAACGAGCAATACAAACATTTAATGAAACGCCTGATTGCCTTAAGGCAATATCTTTGACATTGATGCCAAAGAAATTGAAATTAAAAATCAAGAAGAAAAAACTTTAGCACCAGATTTTTGGAGTAATGCATCTAAAGCTGAGCTTCATATGAAAGGATTAAGAAATCTAAAAAAATGGGTGACAGATTACAATAAAATTATTCAAGAATCTGAAGATCTTGAAGTACTCATAGGATTTGTTAAAGCAGGAGAAGTTACTGGTGAGGAAGTAGAAGCACAATATTATGATATCGAACAACTTTTGGAAGCAGTTGAGTTCAGAAACATGCTTTCCGATGAAGGAGATGATTTAAGTGCAGTACTTCAAATCACTGCTGGTGCTGGTGGGACTGAAAGTTGTGATTGGGCTGCCATGCTTATGCGAATGTATTTAATGTGGTCTGAAAAACAAGGATATAAAATTAAAGAACTTAATCACCAAGCTGGAGAAGTTACAGGAATAAAAACTGTGACTATAGAAATAGAGGGTTCCTATGCTTTTGGCTGGCTTAAAGGAGAAAACGGTGTTCACCGATTAGTTCGAATATCGCCGTTTGACACAAATTCTAAACGCCATACATCATTTGCCTCTATATATGTTTATCCACTTGTAGATGATAGTATTGAAATTGTCATTAACCCGTCGGAATATACCTGGGAAACAATGCGCTCTAGTGGTGCAGGAGGACAAAATGTTAATAAGGTAGAAACGGCCGTTCGCTTAAGACATCAACCTACAGGAATTATTATTGAGAATTCTGAAACTCGTTCTCAATTAGAAAATAAAAATAAAGCAATGCAATTATTGCGCTCACAATTATATGAATTAGAGCTTCAGAAAAAGTTAGCTGCTAGAGATGAAATTGAAGCCTCAAAGAAAAAAATTGAATGGGGATCTCAAATTAGAAATTATGTAATGCACCCCTATAAATTAGTTAAAGATGTTAGAACACAAGTTGAAATTACCGATGTTGATGCAATAATGAATGGACAAATAGATCCATTTTTAAAAGCTTATTTAATGAGTATGGGACAAAAAGATTTATACGAATGAAAGAAAAAATAACTATAAAAACCATAATATTTGATTTAGGTGGTGTTCTAATCGATTGGAATCCAGAATATTTATACTTAGATGTTTTTAAAGGAGATCGCGTTAAAATGAATACCTTTTTTGAACAAGTTTGTACTATGGATTGGAACGAAAACCAAGATGCAGGTTACCCATTATCTTTAGCTACAGAAGACAGAATTGGATTATTTCCTGAATATGAAACTTTAATAAAAATATATTATGGACGATGGGAAGAAATGTTAGGAGAAGCTATTGTAGGCTCTGTCCAAATTTTAAAAAAATTAATTGATGAACCTAGATTTAGAGTAGTCGCATTAACTAATTGGAGTGCTGAAACCTTTCCGGTGGCTCTTAAACGTTTTGATTTTTTACATTGGTTTGAAGGAATTGTAGTTTCTGGAACTGAAAAAACCAGAAAACCTTTTCCAGAAATATATCAAATCACTTTAGATCGATTTAATATAGCTCCGTCTGAAACATTATTCATTGATGATAATTTAAGAAACATTAGGGGTGCAGAAGCACTAGGAATAAATGGAATTCATTTTTTAACACCTGAAAAGCTTATAAAAGATCTTAATAATTTTAAAATTAAATTATAAGAAAAATAATGTCTGTGACTTTAGATTTAATTAGTATTCAATCACTACATAAATTAGTACAGTTATCTGTTCAAACTTTTGAAGAAACTTTTGGCCACAAAAATACTAAGGAAAACATGGCCTGGTATTTTAAAACAAAAATGAATCCTGAACAGCTTAAAAAAGAGTTGCTGCAGACAAATTCTGATTTTTATTGGATTCTTTTTCGAAAAAAGATAATTGGGTATTTAAAATTAAATTACAATCACGCACAAACTGAGGTTCTTAATCTCGGAGAATCCTTTGAAATTGAACGTATTTATATTTTAAGTAAATTTCAACGAAAAGGATTCGGAACAGATGTACTTTCTAAAGCAATATCATTAGGCAAAAAAAAAGGATCCTCTTCTTTATGGCTTGGGGTATGGGAACAAAACGGAAATGCAATCGCATTTTACACTAAAAAAGGATTTGAGATTTTTGGTAGGCATATTTTTCAGTTGGGAGATGACGCACAAACTGATTTATTAATGGGGCTTAAAATCTAAAATGGAGAATCATCTTTTAAATCATCAAATGCATCATCTGGATTAGGAAGACTTGAAGTTGATATAGCATTTGGGTTCATTTTTGATTGAAATTCGAAAGGAGAATCAAAACTGTCTAAATCTTCAAATTTACCTAAATGACCAATGAATTTTAATCGAATATTATCAAGACCTCCATTACGGTGTTTAGCAATAATAAGTTCAGCTTGCCCTTCAGAAGGTGATCGTTCATCATCATCCCATTCATCAATATTATAGTATTCAGGACGGTAAATAAAGGAAACAATATCGGCATCTTGTTCAATAGCACCAGATTCTCTTAAATCAGAAAGCATAGGACGTTTAGTCCCTCCTCTTGTTTCTACTGCACGTGAAAGCTGTGAAAGTGCAATCACAGGTATATTTAATTCTTTTGCTAATGCCTTTAAATTTCTTGAAATAGTTGAAATTTCTTGTTCTCTATTACCTGATTTAGTAGTCGTTCCAGCGGTCATTAGCTGAAGATAGTCGACTACAATTAATTTAATTCCATATTGTGAAGATAATCTCCTTGCCTTTGCACGTAAATCAAAAATAGAAAGTGAGGGGGTATCATCAATAAAAAGGGGAGCCTTTTCAAGATCGGTTACTTTAACGTTAAGTTGTTGCCATTCATGATCAGCTAATTTTCCGGTTCTTAATTTTTCCGAGGACAAGCCTGTTTCTGCTGAAATTAAACGAGTTATTAGCTGTACAGATGACATTTCAAGAGAAAAAAAAGCAACGGGTATTTGTTTAGTTACAGCAATGTTTCTGGCCATTGATAATGTCAAAGCTGTTTTACCCATACCTGGTCGTGCTGCAATAATAATCAAATCGCTGGGTTGCCATCCCGAAGTAAGCTTATCTAACTTTTCAAAACCAGTACTCACACCACTTAATCCATCACGCTTAGAAATTTCTTCAATACGCTTTTTAGCTTCTATGACAAGGCTTTGAGCTGATTCAGATGATTTTTTAATATTTCCCTGTGTAATATCATATAATTTAGATTCTGCTTCATCCAAGAGGTCAAAAACATCAGTCGATTCTTTGTAAGAGCTTTCAATAATTTCATTTGAAATTTTTATTAAACTTCTTTGAATAAATTTCTGAAGAATAATTCTAGCGTGAAATTCAATGTGTGCTGAAGAGGCTACTCGCTGAGAAAGTTGCACTAAATAAAACTCACCTCCAATAGTCTCTAATTTACCTTTTTTACGAAGTTCTGAAGAAACTGTAAGTAAATCTATAGGTTGTGAGTCTTGAAAGAGTTGAAAAATCGCTCCAAAAATATGTTGATGAGCTGTCTTATAAAAAGCATCAGGCTGAAGAATATCAATTACTTCATCTACTCCTTTTTTGTCAATTATCATGGCACCCAGGACAGCCTCTTCCAATTCTAAAGCTTGAGGAGGAATTCTACCCTGTTGAAGATTAATTACAGCTGGATTCAGTGTTTTTTTATATTCAAGAGCTTGCTTTTTTTCCATAACACTAAACTACATACTTTTCTAATTTCATGATAAAACAAACTATAAAGAATTTAATGTTTACAAGTTTAAAAAAATGTTAATAAGCTGAAAAACTAATCTAAAAAATTCCCCATTTCAAGGAATTTATTTCTTCTTTTATCAATACGATCTTTTGATGAATCTTTCTCTATTTTTTTAAATGTTGTCAATAGCTCTTTACGTAATGTTTTGAATGTCATTTCACGGTCAAAATGTGCACCTCCTAGGGGTTCTTTAATTATTTTATCAATTAATTTATTTTTAAGCATATCTTTAGGAGTAAGCTTTAAGGCTTCAGCAGCTTGTTCTTTATGTTCCCAACTTCGCCATAAAATAGAGGAACAAGACTCAGGAGAAATGACAGAATACCAAGTGTTTTCAAGCATAAATACTTTGTCACCTACACCGATACCTAACGCTCCTCCTGAGGCTCCTTCACCAATAATCACAACAATTATAGGAACATTAAGCGACATCATTTCAAAAATATTACGTGCAATAGCTTCTCCTTGACCTCGTTCTTCGGCTTCTAAGCCCGGAAAAGCTCCAGGTGTATCAATAAAAGTAATAATTGGAATACCAAATTTATCTGCAGACTTCATTAATCGTAATGCCTTACGATAGCCTTCAGGATTTGCCATTCCAAAATTTCTGTACTGTCGTGTTTTAGTATTATATCCCTTTTGAGTCCCTATAAACATAAAAGATTGATCATCAATTTTTCCTAAACCTCCAACCATTGCCTTGTCATCTAAAACATTTCTATCTCCATGAAGCTCTAAAAATGAATCTCCACAAAGTGCTCTTATATAATCTAAAGTATAAGGTCGTGAAGGATGACGTGAAAGCTGAACCCTTTGCCATGCTGAAAGATTAGTATAAATTTCATCTTTAGTATTTTTTAATTTCTTTTCAATCTGATTACACGTTTCAGCAACATCAATATTACTCTCTTTTCCAATTAATTTACATTTATTAAGTTGATCATGTAGCTCTTTAATTGGTAATTCAAAATCTAAATATTCCATAAAAAATTGTCTATGACAAATGTAAAAATTCTTTATAATTCAGGTTTGTTTTTTAAGATTCTTTCTTGTGTTTATATAAACCGTTCATCAAAATTGATCCTAAAACTATAAAAAAACCAAGGTAAAACATTGGACTCATATATTCTTCCTCATTCCATATAGCAAGAGATAATAATATACCATAAATAGGCTCTAAATTAATAATCATCATAATGGTAAAAGATGACAAATGTTTCATGACTTTAATTGAAACATTGAATGCATAAGAAGTACAGATAAAAGCTAAAATAAAAATCCATGCAAAATCCCAATCTTCTAATTTAAAATCATTTAGACTATAACTACCAAAAAAAAGTACATAGAATATTCCCACTAAAGCACCTATCAGTAATTCATAGAATGAAAGTGATATTGGGTGAGCTTTTTTTACCATTTGATTATTTAAAATTGTAAAAAGGGCTGAAAGAAATGCAGAGAATAAAGCAATTAATATCCCTTGAAGTTCTTCAAATTCAGCATTGAATATTAAACCTACTCCAAGGGCTGTAAATCCACCAAAAAAAATCTCATAAATCAAAACTTTTCTTTTAATTAAAAGCGGTTCCAACATTGCTGTCATGAATGCTCCCGTAGCCATAATACTTAACGTTAAAGAAACCCCTGCAATTTTAATTGCATAAAAAAAAGTAGACCAATGAATTGCAATAATTACACCACCTAAAAATACAGAGCTCCACATAGAAGTTTCAAGGATAAAGTATTTAGGGTTATATAAAATAAAAAAAATGGCTAAACCTAAAGCAGCTAAACCCATACGATAGATTACTAAGGGAATTGCATCAAGAGAAATCAAAGCTCCTAACACAGAGGAAAACCCAAAAATAACTACCACAAAGTGATAAAGCAGAAGGCTTTTTGATCTATCGTTTTGCATGTCTTATAAGAAAGAATGCTAATAAGCCAAATAAAAATAAAGGTAACCAAGCAGCAATAAATGGCGGAAAAGCAGATTTACTTACTAAAACACCAAAAATTTTATCAAAAAAAATAAATAGGAAACCTAGACTAATTCCAAAAGCTAGGTTTACACCCATTCCTCCTCTTCTTTTAAATGAAGAAACAGCAACAGCTATAATCGTTAATATAAAAGCTGAAATAGGAATACTCCATCGCTTATGGCGAACTAGTAAATGACTGTTTATTAGTTTAGACCCTCGTTCTCGTTCCTCATCAATAAATTGATTTAGTTCAGAAAAATTTAGTGTTTCAGCCATATAACTTACAGGAGCTAAATCATCAATTTCAAAGTCAAATACTGTGTCTTTTCTTGCATTAGCTTCATAACGTTCACTATCACCAAGAAAAAATCGTTTGTTGTAATTCGATAAACGGAAAATACTGTCTTTTTCTATCCAGCGAATTCTATTTGCCTTAATTTTAAATTCTAGTTTATTTCCTTCAAAGTGTTCCAATGTAAAATTTGTTGCCCTCTTTCTTATTGGATCATAACTGCTGATATAAATAAACTCATTCTCATTTATTTGTTGAAAAACCTTTGATGTATTCCTCGCTTTTTTAGTCATAAGGTATTTATATCTAAAATCATTAAATCCAAGATTTGACTTTGGAACAATAAACATACCTGCAAAAAAAGCAAATACTGCAATAAACGTTGCAGCTAGTAAAAATGGTTTTAAAAATCTGAAAAATGAAATTCCTGAACTCAAAATTGCAATTACCTCAGTATTATTTGCCAGTTTTGAAGTAAACCAGATTACGGATAGAAAAAGGAAAATTGGAAATAAAAGATTCGCAAAATACCATGTGAAATCAACATAGTGTTCTACTATAGTCATTAGTGGAATTTCTTTCTCCTTAAATTTATCAATCTTTTCAGCAACATCTACCATTATTCCTATAGGTATAAAAAGTAGTATCATCACTGAAAAAGTGCCTATGTAGCGCTTAATAATGTATAAATCAATAAGTTTCATTCTACAGTCGTGGATCCATTTGTCGTACCATTTTACTTTTCCAGATACTAAAAGTTCCTGCTAAGATATGTTTTCTGGCCTCACGAACCAACCAGAGATAAAAGCTCAAATTATGAAGGGTTGCAATTTGCTTACCAAGCATTTCATTAACAGTAAACAAATGACGTAAATAAGCTTTACTATAGTCTAAGTCAGCAAAACAATAACTTGAAGTGTCAATAGGTGAAAAATCATTTTCCCATTTTTTATTTTTAATATTAATTGTCCCTTCAGCTGTGAAAAGCATACCATTTCTGGCATTTCTTGATGGTAAAACACAATCAAACATGTCAATACCCAATGCAATATTCTCTAGTAAATTAATTGGAGTTCCTACGCCCATTAAATATCGTGGTTTATCTTTAGGAAGTACTTGACATACAATATCAGTCATGGCATACATTTCCTCTGCTGGTTCACCAACGGAAAGACCACCAATTGCATTAGCAGGTAAATCTTGTTCAGCAATAAATTCAGCTGATATTTTGCGTAAATCCTTATATGTACTTCCCTGAATAATTGGAAGCAAAGTTTGCTCATAATCATATCTCATGGGCAATTTTTTGTTAGTTTCTATACAACGGATTAACCATCGATGGGTTCGTTCCATGGAGTTTTTTGCATAATTATAATCACATGGGTAAGGAGTGCATTCATCAAAAGCCATTATAATATCTGCACCAATAGAACGTTGAATTTCTATGGCTCGTTCTGGAGTAAAAAAATGATATGAACCATCAATATGTGACTTAAATTTTACGCCTTCTTCTTTTATTTTTCTATTGGCTGATAGGGAGTATACTTGGTATCCACCAGAATCAGTTAAAATAGGTTTTTTCCATCCCATAAATTTATGAAGACCCCCTGCTTGCTCTAAAATTCCTGTTCCAGGACGTAAGAATAAATGATAGGTGTTTCCTAAAATTATGTCTGGTTTAATATCGTTTTTTAATTCTCTTTGGTGAACTCCTTTTACGGTAGCTGATGTGCCAACCGGCATAAAAATTGGTGTTTCAATTGTACCGTGGTCAGTAGTGAGAGATCCTGCACGTGCTTGTGAACTAGGGTCGTTTGCGAAAAGTGTAAAATCCATTGATTACAAAGATAGTATTATACAAGACAATTAATGAATCTTAATCATTGTTAATTACTTTGAAAAAACTTTGCTAAAATATCTGTTATCCTTTTTTTATAGTGTAGTTAAAGGATTACTTTTACATCAAATAAAATTTTATGTCAGATATTAAATTACTTCATAATATAAGCACTCAAGTTCGACGTGACATTCTTCGCATGGTTCATAAAGTCAACTCAGGTCATCCAGGAGGTTCTTTAGGATGCGTAGAATTTTTTGTATCGCTCTATTTCAGTGTAATGGAAATAAAAATTCCATTTTCTATGAATGGAAAAAACGAGGATATTTTTTTTCTTTCAAATGGTCATATTTCACCAGTATTTTATAGTGTTTTAGCACGTAAAGGATATTTTCCTTTAGAAGAACTAAATACCTTTAGATTAATAAATTCTCGATTACAAGGACATCCTACCACTCATGAGGGTCTTCCTGGAATAAGAGTTGCCTCCGGTTCACTTGGTCAAGGGCTTTCAGTTGCAATTGGTGCAGCTTTGACAAAAAAATTAAATAATGATTCTAAAACTGTCTTTGTACTCCTAGGAGATGGAGAACTTCAAGAAGGTCAAAATTGGGAAGCCTTAATGTATGCAGCAGGCAAAGGAGTTGATAATATTATTGCAACTATAGATTTAAACGGAAAACAAATTGATGGAAGCACGAATAAGGTTTTACCAATGGGAGATATTGCTCAAAAATTCAAAGCCTTTGGATGGGAAGTTTTAGCTGTAAAAGAAGGAAACAATATTGAAAAAATAATTGAAGCTTTAAAATTAGCTAAAGATAAATTAGGACAAAAAAAGCCTATTGCTATACTTTTACATACAGAAATGGGTAATGGTGTAGATTTTATGATGCATACCCACGCTTGGCACGGAAAAGCACCCAATGATGAACAATTAAAAGACGCGTTAGCACAAAACAAACAAACTCTAGGGGATTACTAACACATATGAATACTATGAAACAATATACCAATCAAGGAAGTAATGATACCCGATCAGGTTTTGGAGACGGATTAACTGAATTAGGTAGGACTAATCCAAATGTTGTAGCCCTATGTGCTGACCTAATTGGCTCATTAAAAATGCAAAACTTTATTGATGAAAACCCAGAACGTTTTTTTCAAATTGGAATAGCAGAAGCTAATATGATTGGAATTGCGGCAGGCCTTACCATTGGAGGAAAAATACCGTTTACGGGAACTTTTGCTAATTTTTCTACTGGACGTGTTTATGATCAGATTCGACAATCTATAGCGTATTCAGGGAAAAATGTTAAAATATGTGCCTCACATGCTGGAGTAACCCTTGGAGAGGATGGCGCAACTCATCAAATACTGGAGGATATTGGAATGATGAAAATGCTCCCTGGTATGACCGTTATAAATCCTTGTGACTATAACCAAACAAAAGCAGCTACTATAGCTATTGCTAATTTTAATGGCCCCGTTTATTTACGTTTTGGTCGTCCAAAGGTTCCTAATTTTACAACACATGAAACTGGATTTGAAGTTGGAAAAGGAATTCTATTAAATCCTGGTACTGATGTTACTATCATTGCTACTGGACATTTAGTTTGGGAAGCATTAAAAGCTGGTGAAGAATTAGAGAGAGAAGGTATATACGCCGAGGTAATAAACATTCATACCATAAAGCCATTGGACGAGGATATTATTCTTAAATCAATTGAAAAAACTGGGTGTTTAGTTAGTGCAGAAGAGCATAACTACCTAGGTGGTATGGGTGAAAGTATCGCAGGTCTTTTAGCTTTAAAAAATCCATGTCCAGTTGAGTTTGTTGCTACTCAAGATACTTTTGGTGAATCTGGAACTCCAGCACAACTAATGAGTAAATACGGTTTAGATAAAAAAGCTATTATGTCTAAGGTTGCTAGTGTACTAAAACGAAAATTACTCTTAAATACATAATTTAAGAACGTTGTGTTTTTTATATAATAATGCTAAAACTAAAGAATGATAAGAATCTTATTTTATTAGTCTGTATCCAAATAGTCGTTTAATCCGTCTTCATCAGTGTCATCAGCTATACCATCTCCGTCAACATCAAACTCTTGAGATGTTGGAATTCCATCACCATCATGGTCAGATTCATTAAAAGTGTATAGCTTAATTTTGAAGACTAAAGGAGAATAGGCAGGAATTGAACCTGCTGGACTACTAAAATAACCGAGTCCTGAAGGAAGAAACATGGCCCCTTGACCAAATGATTCAAAATCTACAGTGTTATCGTTATTAACTTGATAAGTACCACTTTTAAAAGCAGGCATAGCTTCTCTAAAACCACGAACAACTTGGGTTAAATCAAACCAAACTGGGCTTGTAGACTGATCAAAAACATTTCCATTTAATAACGAACCTTCATATGATAAATATGTGGAATCAACTGAGGATGGACTTTGACCTATCCCCTCTCTAGCTACTAAGTAATATAAATCATGGTTTACAAAAGAACCATTTGATATTTTCACGCGAATGCTATTCTTCTTAACTTGACCAATTAGAGGGATTTTAGAGCTATTCTCACCTGCTATAGTGTCAATTTTGAGAAAATTATAACCCCCAGTGATGGATTCATTATAAGATAAATCCTCAAAATCTTCATAATTATAAAAATGAGTAGACAAATAATCTTTTAAGATTTGATCATCAGCAGCAGCCTGTTCCGCTATATCACGTGGTAATTCAACCTGTTCATCTTTTTTACAAGAAATAATTATAATTGAAAATAGTAAAATAAATATTATTTTTTTTATCAAGATTACTTTATTTTAAGCTTTGCAAGATACAATTTTACTTTATTTTTGTTTAAATCTCTTAACGAAGTTTTAAGTATGAGGATTGATCAGTATTTATGGTGTGTTCGCTTGTATAAATCTAGAAATATAGCTAATTCAGTATGTAAAAAAGGGATGATTAAATTAAATGGACAAAAGGTAAAGCCTTCGAGAGAGATATTACCTTTAGATTACATTGAAATTAGAAAAGAACAAATATGGCGGAAATTCCAAATTTTAGACATACCAAAAACTAGAATGGGAGCAAAATTAGTGTCTCTTTATATTATTGAAAGAACAGATCCATCTGTTTTTGAAATTAAAGAATTACAACAATTATCTCAGAGTAAATCTAGAGATGAAGGAACTGGAAGGCCAACTAAAAAAGACAGGAGAGAAATTGATGATTTATTTATAGAACAATCAGAAAAATAAGATTTGTAAGTAATAAACTACACTATGGCTTTAAAAAAAAATAAAATAAAATCAGCACTTGACATTCACTCTACTATTAGGCGTATGGCATACCAATTATATGAAGCTAACATGGATGAAAATAAATTAGTGCTTGTTGGTATTGAAAAAAAAGGAACCTATTTATCAAAATTAATTGGATTAGAACTCTCTAAAATTAGTACTATAAAGTTAATTCATGTATCCTTAAATTTAAACAAAAAAGAACCACTAAACATGATCGAAAGTTCATTGCCAATATCTCAAATGGAAAATCATTCCATTGTTGTTATTGACGATGTTTTAAATACTGGGAGTACATTAATTTATGCTGTAAATTATTTTTTGCAAATTTCTGTAAAACAAATTAAAACCGTGGTATTAGTAAATAGAAACCATAAAAAATATCCTATTAAAGCTGATTTTAAGGGTCTTTCCTTGTCCACTTCGTTAAATAATCATGTTTCGGTTGTTTTTGAGGGTGATGAAAGCGGAATATACTTAAGTTAATTCTGCTTTAATTAATGCGGACACTTCACTAATTGTTTTTTCATCAGTTTTTATTGAAACATTTGCCTGATTATAAAAATAACTTCGTTCAAACATATGCTTCCCAACAAAGTCTTGAAAATCTTCGAAAGATTTAAGATGTTTTAATAATGGACGGCTGGATTGTGCTTCAAATAACCTTTTACTAAGTTCTAAAATAGATGTGTTTAAATAAATAGTTTTAGAATTTTGAATAGTATTAAGATATTGTATAGTATCATAATAACATGGTGTTCCTCCACCTATGGAAAGAATTAGAGATGAGTTAGTGTTCAGAACTTCTTCTAAATAATGACGTTCCATTTTTCTAAAATAAATCTCTCCTTTGGTTTTAAAGATTGAATCAATTGATTCCTGTAGTTGTTTTTCAATATAATGATCTAAGTCACAATACGTAACGTTAATTTCTTTGTTTAGTTGAGAACCCACAGCACTCTTGCCGCTTCCCATGTACCCCATTAATATAATTTTTTTTATTTTCATGATTTATAAAACACATACAAATTTATATGAAATCAAGGGGATAAATTGATATTTGATATTATATTTGCAGCCTCAAAAGATTCGGTAGCTCAGTTGGTAGAGCATCTCCCTTTTAAGGAGAGGGTCCTGGGTTCGAGCCCCAGCCGAATCACGAATTGACTTGGTAGCTCAGCTGGTAGAGCATCTCCCTTTTAAGGAGAGGGTCCTGGGTTCGAACCCCAGCCAAGTCACTTAATCAAGCGCACGTGTCGGAATTGGTAGACGCGCCAGCTTGAGGGGCTGGTGGGAGAAATCCCGTGGAAGTTCGAGTCTTCTCGTGCGCACTTTTTTCCCTACATTTGTTTAAGCTTTTAAATGAATTTATAGA